>DASXYU010000030.1:0-50293 GCA_036502295.1 Jatrophihabitans sp.
ATAGACCCGCGCACCGGCGAACCCTCCCGCGGCATCGCCTCGGTGACGCTGGTCGGTACCAGCCTCGCGATCTCCGACGCCTACGCGACGGCGGCCCTCGCCATGGGCACGCGCTGCTACGCGTGGCTCTCGGCGCTGAACGGCTTTCAGTCGTTCGTGGTCTCGGAGGACGGACAGATGTGGTCGGGCAACGGCTAACCGGACGCTGAGGAGGACGTTGCGGACGACGTCGGGCCAGGCGTGGGCGTGGGAGACGGGCTGGCCGGAGTTGTCTCGTTGGCCGCCGCGGGGAGGGTCGAGCCTGAACTCTCCGCGGGCGTCGAACCGACCGCTGTCGGAGAGCTTGCCGCGGGCGAGGTGGCGGACGGAGACGTCGCCGGCGAGGTCACCGGTGACGAGATCACCGTCGAGTCCGTGGCTGTCGGCGAGGACGGCGACGCCGCAACTGATGTGGCCGCGCTGCTGCTTGTGCCAGGCGAGGCGGACGAGGTCGATGAGGAGCCGGGCGAGGTCGAACTGCCCGCGGGTGACGGCGAGTGCGAGCGGCGCGGTGGAGGTGCCGCCACGATCTTTGGCAGGTGCTGCGGCTGGTCCGAGGACCCCACCAACGCCAGGATCACTGCGGCGCTCGCACCGGCCACGGCCAACCCGCTGAAGCCGATCGCGCCCTTGGCGACAGTGCCCGCCCGCAAGAACTCCGTGCGCCGGCGCCGGCTCAGCTCCGGCGGTAGCGCGGCACGTTGCGCGGCGAGGCTGTTGAGCGGCGCCGAGGCATATCCGAGCGTCGGGACGATGAGCAACACGGCGAGCAGCACACCCGACAGCGTCGCCACATGAGCCAGCGCGACTGCGAAGCCAAGCAGGCCGAGTGCAGCCAGCACGCTTTCACCGCGGTTGGCCCGGAACACCTGCCGCCAACCCGCGTGGTCGAACGTCTTCGGCGTCCTCATGAAGACCGCCTGTTTCGCGAAGAGTCCGGCGACCGAGGCGCGCGCCACCACCAACGACGTCGCCTGCCAGATGAAGAACGCTCCGAAGGCGTCGCGCCAGGACGCGCCCGTCCCGCGGCGTAGCAGCGCCACCGCACGAACCAATCCGAGCAGGACGAGCGCAGGCACCGCTGCGACGAGAAACCCGGTGAGCGTGCGGAAGAGCTGGCCGCCGCCGAGGGCGAGGTTCACCGCTCCGACGAGCAGGAAGATGTAGAAGATCAGCCCAAGTAGGTCGCCGTACCACTGCAGGCCCCCGGCCAGGTATCCCCAACGCTGCCCGAGGCTGAGCCGGTTTCGGTCGTCGCGCCGTCCTGGCAGAAGCGAACGCCAGTACATACGCAGGATCTGGATGCCACCGAAGCACCAGCGATATCGCTGGCCCTTCAGCGCCTCGAAGGTCAGGGGCATGACGCCGTGGCCGTAGGACTGATCGACGTGCAGACCCGACCATCCCGCGCGCAGCAGACGCAACGACAGCTCCGCGTCCTCGGTGATGCACCACTCGTCCCAGCCGCCGAGTTCTTCGAGGACGGCTCGGCGAATCAGGCCCATCGTGCCGGCGAAGATCGCCGCGTCGTGCTCGTTGCGCGAGGGCTGCGACACCGCGAAGAAGTACTTGTAGGAGTAATAGAGACGCCGGTAGTAGGACGCCTGCTCCCAGTCGCGATAGTCCTGCGGGGCCTGGATGAACCCGATGGTGGGATCTGCGAAGAGCGGGCCGCACGCGCGCAGGAATCCGGGCGTGATCTGGTAGTCGGAGTCGACGACACCGATCACTTCGGCGCGCGGATCGGTCAGCGTCTGCAGCGCGTAGTTCAACGCTCCGGACTTGTAGCCGGGCCAGTCCTCGAGATGCGCGAACGCCACTCCGTTCCCGGCGCACCAGTCCCGCACCGGATGCCACAGCGCGGGGTCATCGGTGTTGTCGTCGATCGCCACGATCTCGTACGACTCGGACGGGTAGTCCATCTGGCGCAGCGATTCCAGCGTCTCGATCACCATGTCCGGCGGCTCATTGTGCGCAGGCACATGCAGGCTCACGAACGGTAGGTAAGTTGCCTCAACGGAGTGGCGGGCCGGCTCCGGCGAGCTGATACGACGACGCCATTGCTCCGTGCCGAGGGCATCGCAGAGTTCCCAGAGGTAGGCGGCGGCGAAGATTCCGGCGATGAGTTCGAGCACCCAGAGGATGACGCCGCCGGTCATTCCGCCCGCGCTCAGGCCGCTGTGGAACGTCCAGTCGATGATGAACGCGAGGTAGGCCAGATACAGGTAGGTGCAGGAGACCCAGCAGGCGTGGGCGCGGCCACTCCACCGCCGCGTGATCGGCAACAACAGCGCGCTGCAGAGGGCGAAACTGATCGCCGCCACGACGGCGCGGCGCTGGTCGGTCCCGGCGGCCACCGAGATTCCGTACGCGGCTGCGGCGAGCAGCACCGTTGCCGCCAGTGCCGAGGTGAGCCGCCGCGAGAACGCCCACCAACCGTCCCCGCGCGTATTGCGACTGGGGACGAAAAGCGCGAGCGAACTCAGCGGCGCCGTCACCAAGCCGGTGAGCAGCAGAGCGGCGAGCATCGAGGCTCCTCTGGGTTGCCGCGGGGTGCGGGGCCGTCTTCTGAGGACGTGCGACCGTCTACCCGTTTCACTGGATTCGCGGTCGCTAAGCTCGACTGCCGTGACCGGAATGCCACAGAAGATCACCGTCGTCGGTGACCCCGTCCTCGCCGCACCGTGCCGCACCGTGACCGAGTTCGACGACGAGCTCGCGCAGCTCGTCGACGACATGTTCGCGTCGATGGCGGCGGCCGAAGGAGTGGGACTGGCTGCGCCGCAGGTCGGGTCGGACCTTGCCGTCTTCGTCTATGACTGTGCCGACGCCGAGGGTGTGCGGCACGTCGGTCACGTGGTGAACCCGGCGATCGAGATCGGCGACGAGAACTACCTCGCCGATGAGGGCTGCCTCTCCGTCCCTGGCCCCTACGAGCAGCTTGCGCGGGCGACCAGGGCGACCGTCCGTGGCGTGGACAAGACCGGCGCCCCGGTCGAGGTCACCGGCACCGGCTTCTTCGCCCGCTGCCTGCAACATGAGACGGACCACCTGCGGGGCGTGCTCTACATCGACCACCTGCCGCGCAACCGACGCCGCAAGGTGCTTCGCGAGATGGAGCCGTTCGAGTGGAACAAGCAGTACTAGTCCACGGTCGTTGAGTAGGCGCGCAGCGCCGTGCTGAAACGCCGGTCAGCCGAGGGCGGCGACCACGAGTTGCGCGATGAGTTCGTAGCCCGCCGGCCGCGGGTGGATGTCCTTCCACTGGCAGTAGTACGTGAGCTGGCAGATCTTCGCGACCGGGGTCGGCAGCGCGCCGTACGGTTTCACAGTCGTCATGTCGGTCATCGATCCGTAGGCGCCGGTCGCGGCGGTGACGTCGACGAAGACCGCCTTCTGTGCCGCGTAGGCGCCCTTCAGCGTGGGGTTGATGAAGTCCTGGAATCCCATGACGGAGAGATCCGCAAGCGCGCTCGGGCCGGTCGCCCGCTCGCCCAGGAAGACATCTGGGTAGGTGATGCCGACGATCGGGGTCTGCGCCCCCGCCGCAGCACGCACGCCGGCGAGCAGCGTCCTGATGTTCGCGGCGACAGTCGGCAACTTCGACGTCAGGCAGGTCACGGCGTCCTTTGCTGCGCCGCAGGACGTGACGTCATTGCCGCCGATCGACACGGTGATCAATGCGATGTGGCCCGCGTGTGCCTTGATGAAGTCTTCGGCGGCCTGCGCCTGAGATACGTCGTAGGTCGGCCCGTTCACCGGTCGCATGTCGGCTATGCAGCCGTTCGACTTCAGTAGCGATTCGGAGGTCGCCCCGCCGCAGCCGAAGTTCACCAGCGTGTAGGTGTGTCCCTTCGCCTTCGACAGCGTGACGACGTCGTTGGCGAAGCCTTTGGTGGTCATGTGACCGACCATCGGACCGGTGGGCTGATAGCCCGCCGCATAGGAATCACCGATCGACACGTAGTAACCGGTCGTCGGCGCCGCCGGAACCGACGAGCTCATGCTCGGTGAGTTCGCCGTGCTGGACGGAGCTGATGGTCTGGATGATGTCGTCGAACTCGAACTGCCGCTTGACCCAGAACACGCAGCAAGAAACCCACAGAGGACGAACACGGCAACGCTGCCGAAGTAACGCATCCGACGAGCGTATGCCTGCCCGCAAACACCAGCGGAGACCCGAGGTGCGAGCGGGGGCATACGCAAGGCAATCAGCCCGACGCCCGCCCGAAGGGCGTGTCGACCAGAGGTCGACCTGGCGCGCCGCATCACGCGCAAAGCGCGTGCGTCGACCTTCGGTCGACCGCGGCCTCACAAGACGTGCGTCGACCTTCGGTCGACCGCGGCCTTACAAGAACAGTTCCGCGATCTGGATGGCGTTGAGGGCTGCGCCCTTGCGCAGGTTGTCGTTGCTGATGAAGAGGACGAGTCCCCTGCCGTCCTCGACCGACTGGTCTTGGCGGATGCGCCCCACGTAGGACGGGTCCTTGCCAGCGGCCTGTAGCGGGGTCGGGATCTCGCTCAGTTCCACGCCGGGCGCAGCCGACAGCAGTTCTGTGGCGCGCTCCACCGAGATCGGCCGGGCGAACTCGGCGTTGATCGACAGCGAGTGTCCGGTGAAGACGGGCACGCGAACGCAAGTGCCGGCGACTCGCAAGTTGGGGATGTCGAGGATCTTGCGCGACTCGTTGCGCAACTTCTGTTCCTCGTCGGTCTCGAACGTTCCGTCGTCCACGAGCGCACCCGCGTACGGCAGGACGTTGAAAGCGATGGGACGCGCGAACTTCGCCGGAGCGCCCAGGTCGACGGCTGCACCGTCGTGGGTGAGCGCGGCGCCGTCGGAGGCACCGGCAACGATCTGCTTGGCGAGTTCGTCGACACCGACGAGCCCTGCGCCGGAGACTGCCTGGTAGGTCGAGACGATGAGCTTCACCAGGCCGGCCGCGTCGTGCAGCGGCTTGAGCACGGGCATCGCAGCCATGGTGGTGCAGTTCGGATTGGCGATGATGCCCTTCGTGGTGTTGCGCACCTCGGCTCCGTTGACCTCGGCGACGACGAGCGGCACCTCGGGGTCCATGCGCCAGGCCGAGGAGTTGTCGATGACTGTCACACCGGCGGCGGCGAACTTCGGCGCAAGCGCCTTCGACGTCGCGCCGCCCGCTGAGAAGAGCGCCACGTCCAGACCGCTCGGATCTGCGGTGGCGGCGTCCTCGACGACGATCTGCCGGCCGTCGAACTCGATCGCCGACCCGGCTGAGCGGGCCGAGGCGAAGAAGCGGATCTCGTCGATAGGAAAGTTCCGCGCGAGCAGGAGTCGGCGCATCACGCCGCCGACCTGTCCGGTGGCCCCGACTACGCCAACCTTCATGACTGTCCTTCTACTTCCTTGGTCAACAGACCGATCTGGTCGGATTTCGACCAAGGGCGTCCGTTGACCATTGTGGTTGCTAGCGTCCGGTTCCGCCGTAGACGACCGCTTCGGGGTCGTCCGTGCCGAGGTCGAAGGCGTCGTGCACGGCTCGCACAGCCTCGTCGAGGTCGGTGTCACGACAGACGACCGAGATCCGGATCTCGGAGGTGGAGATCATCTCCACGTTGACGCCCGCAGCGGCGAGCGCGGCGAAGAACTTCGCCGAGACACCGGGGTGCGAGCGCATTCCCGCGCCGACGAGCGAGAGCTTGCCGATGTGATCGTCGTAGAGCAGGTCGTCGAAACCGACCTGACCCTGCACCTTCTTCAGTGCAGCGATGGCCACGGGGCCGTCGGTCGCCGGGAGCGTGAAGGAGACGTCCGTCCTGCCCGTGCCACCCGTCGAGATGTTCTGCACGATCATGTCGAGGTTGACTTCGGCGGCTGCGAGTTCGGTGAAGATCGCGGCGGCCTCACCCGGCTTGTCGGGCACTCCGACGACCGTGACCTTGACTTCGCTGCGGTCGTGCGCGACGCCGCTGATAATTGCGTCTTCCACGGCAAGATCCTCCATATGGCCGGCGACGGTGGTGCCGGGCTTGTTCGAGAACGATGAACGCACCACGATGGGGACGCCGTAACGACGGCCGTACTCAACGCTGCGCAGGTGCAGGATCTTGGAGCCGCTCGCGGCAAGTTCCAACATCTCTTCGTAGGTGATCCGGCTGAGCTTCTTCGCGTTGGGCACCACGCGCGGGTCGGCGCTGAAGACGCCGTCGACGTCGGTGTAGATCTCGCAGACATCGGCATTCATCGCGGCGGCGAGCGCCACCGCGGTGGTGTCCGAACCGCCACGGCCGAGCGTCGTGATGTCCTTGGTGTCGGGGCTGACGCCCTGGAAGCCGGCGACGATCGCGACGTTGCCCTCTTCGATCGAGTTCTGCACACGCCCGGGCGTGATGTTCACGATGCGTGCCTTGCCGTGCACGGCCGTGGTGAGGACGCCCGCCTGCGAACCGGTGAACGACTCCGCGCGACCGCCTAACGAATTGATGGCCATCGCGAGCAGCGCCATGGAGATCCGCTCACCGGCGGTAAGGAGCATGTCGTACTCGCGCCCTGACGGGTACGGGACGATCTGCTTGGCGAGGTCGATCAGCTCGTCGGTCGTATCGCCCATCGCGGAGACGACCACCACGACGTCGTTGCCGGCACGGCGGGTGTCCATGATGCGTTCAGCGACGCGCTTGATGCGCTCGGCATCGGCGACCGAGGAGCCGCCGTACTTCTGCACGACCAGGCTCAACGGAGTGTCCTTCGAATTCGTGAAAAATGGCACCCTCAGAATACCGACGACGCCAGATACGAATTACCTCAGGCCGTGTTCCCTCGCTCCGCCCGGTCAACCGCCAATCGTCGCCGCGAAGGCCGCTTCAATGATGTCGAGGCCCTCCGAAAGAAGTTCTTCGCCGATGACGAGCGGAGGCAGGAAACGCAGCACGTTTCCATAGGTCCCCGCCGTAAGAGTCACGAGTCCGTCCTTGTGCGTGGCAGCTGCCAAAGCAGAGGTGAGCTCCGGATTCGGGTTCATGGTCCCGGACTCGACGAGCTCCACCGCGAGCATCGCGCCACGTCCACGGACGTCGCCGACCGCGTCGTACTTCGCCTGCAGCGTCTCCAGCCTCGGCTTCATGATCGCCTCGATGCGACGGGCAGCACGCGCGAGGTCGTCGGCCACCATCGTCTCGATCGCGGCGAGCGCCGCGGCGCAGGCGACGGGGTTGCCGCCGTAGGTGCCACCCAAACCACCGCCATGCACCGAATCCATGACCTCCGCCCGGCCGGTGACGGCCGCAAGTGGGAGACCGCCGGCTATTCCCTTGGCGGTGGCGATGAGGTCAGGGACGACGCCCTCGTGCTCGCAGGCGAACCAGTCACCCGTCCTGCAGAAGCCGGTCTGGATCTCGTCGGCGATGAAGAGGACGCCGTTGTGTGCACACCATTGCGCGAGTGTCGCCACGAAGCCCGGCGGCGGGACGATGAAGCCACCCTCGCCCTGGATCGGTTCAAGGATCACGGCGGCGACGTTCTGCTCGCCGACCTGTGCATGAACCTGCGAGGTGAAGAGCTCGAATGCCTCATCGGCACAGTTCGCAGGGCCGGTGGGCCAGCGGTACGGGTAGGCCATCGGCACGCGGTAGATCTCGTTGGCGAACGGACCGAACCCCTGCTTGTAGGGCATGTTCTTCGCGGTGAGCGCCATCGTCAGGTTGGTGCGGCCGTGATAGGCGTGGTCGAAGGCGACGATGGCGCTGCGGCCGGTGGCGACGCGTGCGATCTTCACCGCGTTCTCCACCGCTTCCGCGCCGGAGTTGAACAGCGCCGAGCGCTTCTCGTGCGAGCCCGGCGTCACCTCGTTGAGTTTCTCCGCAACCGCGACGTACTCCTCGTACGGCGTCACCATGAAGCAGGTGTGGGTGAAGTCGGCGACCTGCTCCTGCACGGCTGTCACCACCTTCCGCGCTGAGTTGCCGACCGAGGTGACCGCGATGCCCGAGCCGAAGTCGATGAGCTGGTTTCCGTCGACGTCGACGATGATGCCGCCACCAGCACGCTCCACATACACGGGCAGCGTTGTGCCGACACCGCTGGCCACCGAAGAAAGTTTGCGCGCGTGCAGTTCGGCCGAGCGCGGTCCCGGGATCGCCGTCTTCAGAAGGCGCTTCTGTTCAATACCGGACATGGCGGTACCTCATTCTCATGCGACAACTCGAACTGCTGAGGGATCCCAGGCAAGGCGAACGACTTCGCCGCGGACGACACTCCTCGGCGCAGACGTGTTCAGGAGCAACGCGGTGAGTGCACCGTGCTCGGTGTCGACGACGACGCGGGTCTCCGCTCCGGCATAGACGGTGTCGCGAACGGTGCCTGACACGATCTCGTGTCCGGGTGACGGCACATCATCACCGACGAGGACGGCGATCTTCTCAGGACGGATCGACACCACGTCATCGGTCCCTCGGTCGATGAGATTCGAGGTGCCGACGAACTCCGCGACGAACCGCGTCGCCGGACTCTCGTAGACCTCTTCGGCGGTGCCGATCTGCTCGATGCGTCCTTCATGCAGGACGGCGAGACGATCGCAGAGCGTGAGGGCTTCGTCCTGGTCATGCGTAACGAGGATGAAGGTGATGCGCACCTCGCGCTGGATTGCCTTCAGCTCGAGCTGCATCTCCTCGCGCAGCTTGAGGTCGAGGGCGCCGAGCGGCTCGTCAAGGAGTAGCACTCGAGGGCGGTTGACCAAGGCGCGTGCGAGCGCAACTCGCTGCCGCTGTCCACCGGAGAGTTGGCCGGGCTTGCGCGGCCCGTAACCGACGAGGTGCACGAGTTCAAGGGCGTCCTCCACGCGGCGACGCCGTTCGGAGCGTGCCACCTTCTTCACCTTGAGGCCGTACTCGACGTTCTGGTGCACGCTCATGTGCGGAAAGAGTGCGTAGTCCTGGAAGACGGTGGTGACGTCGCGCCGGAACGGCGGCGTTGTTGTCGCATCGGCGCCGTCGAGTTCGATGCTCCCTGCTGTCGGCTCCTCGAAACCGGCGATCATCCGCAGGACCGTGGTCTTGCCCGAGCCGGAGGGGCCGAGCATCGCGAAGAACTCGCCGTCGGCGATATCGAGGTCGAGCTGGTCCACTGCGACGACCGGACCGAAGGTCTTGCGCAGACCCTTCAGCCGAATCGCGGGGTGGACGTGCTCGGTCATCGCACTGAGTCTCGCTGGTCCGCGTCCCGCTAGGCCATCTCGATGACCGCGATGACGTCGCCCTCGCGAATCGCGTCCCCGGCGGAGACCGCGATCTCCACGACAGTGCCCGAAACCTCGGCAAGCACCGGGATCTCCATCTTCATCGACTCAAGGATGACGAGGCTGTCCGACGCCGAAACGGTGTCACCGAGTTCCACTGCGACCGAACCCACATTGGCCACCAGCTCCGCTGCAATCGTGTGCTTCACGGTCTAAGGCTAGTGCTCTCTCGCCGCTCAGTACTCGATGTTGTGCATCACGTGCTTGATGCGCATGTAGTCCTCGAGACCGTAAAGCGAAAGGTCCTTGCCGTAACCGGAGTGCTTGAAGCCACCGTGCGGCATCTCGGCGACGATCGGAATGTGGTCGTTGACCCAGACGCAGCCGAAGTCCAGGCGGCGCACCACGCGCATCGCGCGGCCGTGGTCCTTGGTCCAGACGGAGGAGGCGAGGCCGTATTCGATGTCGTTGGCCCAGCGCACCGCTTCGTCCTCGTCGGTGAACTGCTGCACGGTGATCACCGGACCGAAGATCTCCTGCTGCACCGCGGAGTCGTCCTGCTTGAGGTTGCTGATGACCGTCGGTGTCCAGAAGTAGCCCTTGTCGCCCTGCTGCGTGCCCCCGGCGAGCAACTGCGCGTGATCCGGGAGACTTCCCACCATGCTGCTCACGCGAGCGAGCTGGTTGGCGTTGTTCAAGGGTCCGTAGAGGACGTCCTCGTCTTCGGGCATACCGGTCCTGGTGTTCTTGGCCTGCTCGGCGAGAGCCTCCGCGAGGTCGGCGGCGACCCTGGGGCCGGCGAGGACGCGGGTAGCGGCGGTACAGTCCTGGCCGGCGTTGAAGTAGCCGGCGATGGCGATCGTCTCGGCGGCGGCCTCGATATCGGCATCGTCGAAGACGATCACCGGTGCCTTGCCACCGAGTTCGAGGTGGGTGCGCTTGAGATCAGCCGCGGCGGCGGCGGCGACCTCGTAGCCGGCGCGGGTAGAGCCGGTGATGGAGACCATCGCAGGCACCTTGTGCGACACGATGGCGCGTCCGGTGTCGCGGTCACCGCAGACCACGTTGAAGACGCCGGGCGGGAGGAACTCCGCGGCGATCTCGGCGAGCAGCGTCGCAGAGACGGGCGTGGTGTCCGACGGCTTGAGGACGACGCAGTTGCCGGCCGCGAGCGCGGGGGCGATCTTCCAGATCGCCATCATCAGCGGGTAGTTCCACGGCGCGACCTGTCCCACGACGCCGAGGGGCTCGCGGCGGATGTAGGAGGTGTGGCCGGGCATGTACTCGCCCGCGCTGCGTCCTTCGAGAACGCGGGCGGCGCCGGCGAAGAAACGAAGGTGATCGACCGAAGGCGGTACCTCCTCGCTCGCCGTCATGCCGAGCGGCTTGCCCGTGTTCTGGCTCTCGGCGGCAACGACCTCCTCGGCCCGCGCCTCGATCGCATCGGCGAACTTGAGCAGTGCGAGCTGGCGCTCCTTCGGGGTGCTGTCACGCCAGGTCTCGAAGGCATTGCTCGCCACCGTGTAGGCCGCGTCGACGTCGGCGGCGCCGGAGAGCGGCGCCGATCCGAAGACCTCGCCGCTGGTCGGATCGATGAGCTCGGTCCGGCGACCGTCAGCCGCGTCGACGAACGCACCGTTGATGAAGTTCTGCACCTGCCGCTGGCTGGCAGCCATGCTCCACGCTCCATTTTGAAGGCTTGCTTTTCGTCCTCGCGAGGATAGGTAGGCAACGTTACGACGCTGTCTCCCCCGCTTATAACAACGGAAAACGTAGCACTATGGTGATTTCCGCGACGAAAACCGTCGAGTTTGGCCTCGCCGTCTCGACGTCCGGAAAACTACGTCGTTGTAACTTGTGAGACTGGTGTTAAACGCCAATACGCGTTGGGCATATGTGATCCGTGCGTACCGCCTACGTCGTCATTGCCGCCTGCCTCGGCGCGCTCCTGACGTCTCTCCTGGTGGCTACCGGCCCCGCCCGGGCGGTCTCCCCCGGCACGCTCTACCCCGTCAACGCCGACGGCGCCTTCGTCGTCGACGGACACGGCAACGGTCACGGTCACGGCCTCAGCCAGTACGGCGCCCAGGGCGCAGCTCTCGCGGGACTCAGCACCGCGCAGATCCTCGCCTTCTACTACCCGGGCACCACGCTCACGACCCTCGCGCCCGTGCCCACCATCCGGGTGCGGATCACCGGCGGCTACACCCAGACCTGCGTGCAGGCGAAGGCCGGTCTCACCGCCACCGGCGTCAGCGACGCGCTGCCCTCCACCGGCAGCCTCAAGATCTGGCTCACCCAGACGAGCATGACGCTCGGCGCCTACAGCTCCGCGCGCTGCACCGGGTCACCGACCAAGACTTGGGACGAAGTCGGGGCGATCAACCTCGACATCAGCAGCGCCGATGGTTACGTCCGACTGCTCCGATCCGACGGCACCTCCGCGGACTACAACGGTTCGATCGGCGCGGCACCGAGCAGCGCGGGCGAGGTCACGGTCAACAAGGTCAGCCTCGACCTCTACGCCCAAGGCGTGGCTCCTCGGGAGATGCCTGCGAGTTGGAACCTCGCCGCTGTGCAGGCTCAGACGATCGCGGCGCGGACCTACGGCGAGTACGAACTCGAGCACGCCGCAGCGAATGATCGCTACGACATCTGCGACAGCACCAACTGCCAGGTCTATGGAGGCAGGGCGCGCTACGACTCCAGCGGCAAGGTCGTCTACACCGACTTCCCGGCGGGCGCGGCGAACAACCTCGGCACCGTCCTCACCTACAAGGGCTCAGCGGCCTTCACCCAATACTCGGCAAGCAACGGCGGGTGGACGGTCGACGGGGGTCAGCCGTACCTGGTGAGCAAGCAGGATCCCTACGACAATGCAGCCTCCGGCGACCCATACCTGAACTGGACCAGGACGGTGGCCGCGAAGACCGTCGCGTCGAGCTTCGGCATGAAGTCGGTGACCTCGATCGAAATCACCGGCCGCGACGGGAACGGCGACTTCGGCGGGCGCGTGACGAGCGGCTACGTCAACGGCCTCTCCAGCTCGGGCGCAACCGTGCGGGTACAGGCGACCGGGTACGGGCTGCAGTCGGCTCTGGGACTGCCAGAGAACTGGTTCAGCCTCGATGGCGACGGGGCGCAGTCACTGCCGCCGACTCCGACGAGTCCGTATGACAGCTACCTGAAGGTGGTCTTCAAGAACCTTGCCGGCGCCAAGCCGACGGTCGCGCAGTTGCGCGACTGGGCCGGGCAGCTCTCCGCCGGGATGACCCCTCCGGCGCTCACGACCTATCTCGCCAACAGTCAGACGGCCCGACGCCATGCGGCGAAACAGCTCTACGTCACGATCATCGGCAAGACCCCGGGCGGTGCGACCGTCTCCGATGGGGCGGCATACATCAAGAAGAACGGCTACCTCGGCTACGAGACACGGCTCTTCGCCTCCGAGACGTACTACAAGAAGGTAGGCCGCAAGCCGGCGAAGCTCGTGGCGGCGATGTTCGCCAATCCACTGTTGCTGGGCAAGCTGCCGCCCGCAAAGACGAAGAAGGCCTGGGTCGCGAGGATGACGCTGCGACCACCACACAAGACAGTGATCCACGCGCTGCTCGTCTCGCGGCCGGTGGTCACCACTCAGGTCAAGGCGGCGGCCAAGGCCACCTTCGGCACGACGCTCGCCAATGCGGACGTGGCGTCGTGGTCGTCCAGCTTCACCAACGCGGGCTACAGCACGCCACTGCTCAAGGCGGCGGCCCTGGCCGCTCCGGACGTCCTGCAGGCATATGGCGTGACAGCCCCGACGACCGCTGGCTAAACTGGCCGCATCATGACATTCGCGCTGCTTCTTCGTAGCCGCGACGAGGTCCGGAGCTAGGTTCCGGTCGGCCCCTCGTCGCGGGCCTTCTCGGTGCGCCGACCGAATCCACAATCCGGTGTTTGGCTGTTGCAGCCGTCAACCCTCAATCGTTCGGCTTGAGAGCGCGCGCGCTCTCCACCTCGCTCAATCGAGTAATCCATTTTGGAGCAGCAATCATGAGCAGCACCAGGAACTTCGCACAACAACCCAGTGGCATGCCGTGTCACCGCTACCAACCCTTCAGGGCCGTCGAGCTGCCCGATAGACAGTGGCCCTCCAAGACCATCACGCAGGCGCCGCGCTGGCTCTCCACCGATCTGCGCGATGGCAACCAGGCGCTCATCGACCCGATGAACTCCGCCCGTAAGAACACGATGTTCGACATGCTCGTGACGATGGGCTACAAGGAGATCGAGGTCGGCTTTCCCTCCGCGAGCCAGACCGACTTCGACTTCGTCCGCAGTCTCATCGAGGGCGACCGCATCCCCGAGGACGTGCGCATCTCCGTCCTCGTGCAGGCACGTGAGGAGCTCATCGAGCGGACGCTGGAGTCACTCGTCGGCGCGAAGCAGGCGACCGTGCACATCTACAACGCGGTGAGTGAGACCTTCCGTCGCGTCGTCTTCGGCTTCGGTGCCGGTGCCGAAGGACGGGCCCGAGCCCGCGCCACCGCCGTCGACGGCGTGCAGTCGATCATGAAATACGCCGATATCCACCTCGACGGTCGCACGGACTTCGGGCTGGAGTACTCGCCGGAGATCTTCATGGACGCCGACCTCGACTTCAGCCTCGAGGTCTGCGAGGCCGTCATGGACGTCTGGCAGCCCGGACCGGACCGCGAGATCGTTCTCAACCTGCCGTGCACGGTCGAGCGCTCCACGCCGAACGTCTATGCCGACCAGATCGAGTGGATGTCGCGCAACCTGAGCCGCCGTGACTTCATCGCGCTGTCGGTGCACACGCACAACGACCGCGGCACCGCCACGGCCGACGCCGAACTCGCGCAACTCGCCGGTGCCGACCGCGTCGAAGGCTGCCTCTTCGGCAACGGTGAACGTAGCGGCAACGTCGACCTGGTGACCCTCGGACTGAACCTCTATGTGCAGGGCATCGACCCGATGATCGACTTCAGCAACCTCGACGAGATCCGCCGCACCGCCGAGTACTGCAACCGCATCGACGTGCACGAGCGTCACCCGTACTCCGGCGACCTCGTCTACACGAGCTTCAGCGGCTCGCACCAGGACGCGATCAAGAAGGGCCTCGAGGACCTGGAGAAGCAGGCCGCCGAGGCTGGCAAGTCGGTCGGCGAGATGCGTTGGGACATCCCGTACCTGCCGATCGACCCGAAGGACGTCGGGCGCACCTACGAGGCGGTCATCCGCGTCAACTCGCAGTCGGGCAAGGGCGGCGTCGCCTACATCATGAAGGCTGACCACCACCTCGACCTCCCGCGCCGCCTGCAGATCGAGTTCAGCCAGGTGATTCAGCGGCATACCGACGTCGCAGGTGGCGAGGTCGAGCCCGCCCTCATGTACGAGATCTTCGCGGGTGAGTACCTCGCGGCCGGCAACTTCGATCTCATCAAGTTCAGCAGCAGCAGCGAGGACGGCGTCGAGAAGATCGCCGCCACCGTGCGCGCCTTCGGCAACGAGCACGTCCTCACCGGGGTGGGCAACGGACCGATCGCCGCGTTCTGCTCGGCGCTCTCGGCAGTCGATCTCGGGATGGGCGGAGTCAACGTCCGCGTCCTCGACTACACCGAACACGCCCTCACCTCCGGGCGTGACGCCGAGGCTGCCGCCTACCTCGAAACCGAGATCGGCGAGCAGGTCTACTGGGGCGTCGGTGTCAGTGAGTCGATCGTCGGCGCGTCACTGCGCGGCATCATCAGCGCGCTCAACCGGGCTTCCCGATGACGCCTGGCTGTTAAGCGCCAGCAGCATGACAGCGGCAAGACCGCAGAGTCCGATCAGTGCCAGCACTCCGCCGAGGACGACCTTCGTGGTGATCCGTCCGGCGGAGTGCTGCTCTATGTGGACGGTTCCGAACGAGGCATCCGCATGGCCGGCGGCCGTGGGTGGCGTCGGCTTCGCCGCGGCGAGGGCCGCGGCACGCTGCAGGAACGGCTGGACGCGGGCGTAGACGGGGTCCGGGGCGTCCTTCGGTACGTCGGCGAGGACGGCGCGGTTGGCGTCCAGCACGCCGTAGCCGTAGTCGGCTGACGGTTCGCTGCTGCGGCGGGTGAGCGTGGCGAAGAGGCGGGCCTCCACCTGCCGCGCTGTCAGCGTCGGATGCTTCGACCAGACGAGCGCGGCTACAGCCGAGGTGATCGCGGTCGCCTGACTACTGCCGTCCCCGGTGAAGCCCGTGCCCGCGACTCGTCCGAGGGACGGGACGTTTTCGCCCGGGGCGACAAAGGAGAGGTAGCGGCGGCGCGACGAGAAGTCAGCGACGGTGCCGTCCTGCCCGATCGCTCCGACCGCGACGACACCGAGACAGGCCGCGGGGGCTTCGATCGGATTGCCGGTGTTTCCTCCGTTACCACCGGCTGCAATCAGGATCGCCCCCTTGCTGAGCGCGTAGTTGACAGCGGATTGATCGGCCTGTGGGCACGAGGCTTGGGTGCCCGCGCGGCTGCTGCCGACAGACATGTTGATGATCTTCGCGCCATGGTCGACGGCCCAGCGGATCGCTGCGGCGACGTAGTCCTTGTCCGAGACGTCGGTGGTGCTGGCGATCGGCAATGCGACCGGGAGGATCTTCGCGTTCGGGGCGATGCCGGTGATGCCGAAGGTGCTCGGCGAGGTCACCATGATCGAGGCCATGGCGGTGCCGTGCCCGAAGTCGTCGACGTCGCGATCGATGCGTCCGTCGCCGCCGAGCGAGCCGAAGTCCTTGCCTGCGAGCACCTTGCCGTGCAGTCCATCGAGGTCGGCGTTCACACCGGTGTCGAGCTCAGCGATCGTGACACCCGCACCGCGGGCGCCGCCCGCCCAGAGGTCCTCGATGTGCCACTGATCGAACCAGTACTCCGGAGCCTCCGGCGGCCCAGGAGCCGCGTGGATCGTCTCGGTGGTTGCGGAGCCGGCGGCGCTGGCGTCTCGAGACCTGCCCCACACAACGCTGATCGGCTCGGTCAGATACATCCACGCGGTAAGCGGCAGCGTGACCTTCCCCGCCTGCGCTACAGGTAGGTTCTCGCGGCTGAGCCGGTCATAGGTCGCATCGACATCGGCCGAGCCGGTCACCGCGACGACGCCTGCCGCGTCACCCGTGATCGCGAGGTGCGCCGCCCGGGCCACGTCGCTGGTGAGGTGACCGTGCAGCGTCCCCGGAACGACCAGCGAGGAGGGCAGCGGACACGTCGAGTCGGCGCGGGGCGTCGTGACGCACTGCTTCATCGCTGCCGCGACGGCAGCGGTAACCCCGTCCTGACCGGCCTTCGTCAAGGCGACGCCGACGTCATAGGAGGCACCGGTGCTGAAGTCGATCGACCCGTGATCGTGGTCGAGGGTGAGCAGGTCGCTGTCGAAGCTGATCGGGAGTGCGCCGGGAAAGAGCAGCACCTGTCCGGTCGGTACCCGCCCGGACAGGATGTGCGCCCGCTCGCCGGCTTGTGTCAGGTGCAAGGTCGTCGGGATCGCGGCCTCGTCCATGCGCCACGTGCTGCCGGCGCGATGCAGGGCGACGATCGTCCTCACCTGGCGTGTCTCGTCGGCGTACCGCAGTGAGTAGCTCACCGGCACCGACGCACGGTCACTGTTGTGCGTGCTCTCGCCGACCCGCACGTCGACGATCGGAGCCAGCATTTGCTGTGCACCGAGGACGGCATCGGTAAGCAAGGTACGCGGCGCATCCGGGAGGTCGCCGTAGCCGAGCGCCGCGGCTGCGTCGCCCTGCTGCAGCGCCGTGAAGTAGTCGGTGACCACGTGGGTCGGCGAGGACGAACGTCCCCGGCCGGAGACTGCGAGGACGATCCCCACCGCGACGAAGACGACGCTGAGCAGAGCCGCGGCGGCGAGCACTGTGCGGCGGCTCATGGGATGGGCAGCGGTCAGTCGAGGCGACGGCGGCCGGAGAAGGCGCGGCCGAGGGTGACTTCGTCGGCGTACTCCAGGTCGCCGCCGACGGGCAGTCCGCTGGCGAGACGGCTGACCGCGATGCCGATCGGGCCGATGAGACGGGCGAGGTAGGTGGCGGTCGCTTCACCCTCGAGGTTCGGGTCGGTGGCGAGGATGATCTCGGTGACGGCACCGTCCTGCAGTCGCGTGAGCAACTCACGGATACGCAGGTCGTCGGGTCCGATGCCGTCGATCGGACTGATCGCCCCGCCGAGGACGTGGTAGCGACCGCGGAACTCGCGGGTGCGTTCGACCGCGTTGACGTCCTTCGGTTCTTCGACGACGCAGATCACTGTCGGGTCGCGGCGCGGGTCGGTGCAGATGCGGCAGACGTCCTGCTCACTGACGTTGCCGCAGATCGAGCAGAACTTCACGTCGCGCTTCACGCGGATGAGCGTCTGTGCGAGGCGTTCGACATCGGCGGCCTCAGCGGCGAGCAGGTGGAAGGCGATGCGCTGTGCACTCTTCGGGCCCACGCCGGGAAGCCGACCGAGTTCGTCGATCAGGTCCTGGACGGCACCTTCATACATCACGGACTAGATCAGAATCCTGGGATGCCGAGGCCGCCGGTGAGCGGCCCCATCTTCTGCTGCGTAAGTTCTTCGACGGCGCGGTGCGCGTCGCGCACCGCCGCCACGACGAGGTCCTGCAGGGTCTCGACGTCTTCCGGGTCGACGACGGCCGGAGCGATGGCGAGCGAGACGAGCTCTCCGCCGCCGGTGAGCGTGGCGGAGACCAGACCTCCGCCAGCAGTGCCGGTGACTTCAGTGGTGGCGAGTTCGGCCTGCGCAGCCTCCATCTGCTGCTGCATCTTCTGCGCCTGCTTCATCAGCTGCTGCATGTTCGGCTGCTGTCCGCCGCCCACGCCGCCTCCTCGGCTGCCGCCGAACCCTCCGCCGCCCTTTGCCACGATTACTCCTTCACCGGGCGTGCGCCGAGCTGTGCTTGCAGCAGACGCAACGCTTCGGCCTCTGAATCTACCGGCGGCGCCGCCACGGAGGCCTCGAACTCGGGTTCGTCGCGCGGGTCGTCCTCAACCGGAGTGGACTGCGCAGGCGTTGAAGCCTGCCGTGGCTGAGAGGGGGCAGAAGCTCGCGTGTCGAAGCCCGCCGCCGCCTCACCGACCTCAACGGAGATCTTCCAGTCGCCTCCGATCACCTTGGTGAGAGCTGCGGCGAGGACGGCCGTGTTGCTCTGCTCCGCGATCATCTTCGCCAAGGCGGAAGGTGCCGCGAGAGTGACGGTCTCCCCCGCCGCCGCCGTGATCTGCGCGTTCATCAGCAGAGCATGGGTGCGCTTGCTCGACTGCTTCACGACGTCGAGTACTTCGGGCCACAGGCGGCGCAGTGCCGTCGCATCCGGTGCCGCTCCGCCGGTTGAGCTCCCCCGCGGGCGGGAGGTGGCCCCGCCCGACACCGCCGGAACAGTCGGTGGTTGAGGAGCAGCCGCAGGCCGTGGTGGCTGAGTAGGCCGCGCTGCGGCCGTGTCGACCCCGCTCTCGGCCGGAGCAGCAGCCCCCCATATCGACGCCGGAGCCTCCGGCCACGCCGTACGCTCGGTCTTCTCCGCTTTCGGCGCAGCCGGTGCCGTCTTCGGCGGCTCTGCCACGGCCGCAGGTACAGCTGGTGGTGGCTGAGTAGGCCGATCTGCGGCCGTGTCGGAGCCACCGCTCTCAACTACCGCCGGAGCGTCGGCCAGCAACGAGTTGCGGCGTTCCAGCCGCTCAAGGCGCTGCAGGATCGCAGCGCTGTCGGTCGTGGCATCGGGCAACTGCATCCGGGCGCAGAGCAGTTCGAGGACGAGCCGCGGGGCGGTCGTCCCACGCATCTCAAGCAGTGCGGTGTGCACGATCTCGGCATAGCGCGTAACCGTGGCGCCGCCCAGCCGCGCCGCTTGCTCCGACATCAGCGCGGCTTGGTCCGGCGGTGCGTCGATGAGTCCACGATCAAACGCCTCGGGCACCGCGTCCAGCAGGATGAGATCGCGGAAGCGGTCGAGCAGGTCCGAGGCGAACCGCGTCGGATCGTGCCCGGCTTCGACCACTCGATCGACTGTTCCGTAGACCGCCGCCGCATCTCCTGCGGCGAGTGCGTCGACCATGTCGTCGAGAAGTGTGGCGTCGGTAACGCCGAGTAGCCCGAGCGCGACGTCGTAGGTGACGCCACCCGGACCGGCGCCGGCGAGGAGTTGGTCGAGGATCGAGAGGGTGTCACGCGCCGACCCACCACCGGCTTTCACCACGAGCGGGAGGACGGCCGGCTCAACCGGGATTCCCTCAGCCGCGCAGATCTTCTCGACGTGGGCACGGAGGATGTTCGGTGGGATCAGCCGGAACGGGTAGTGGTGCGTCCTCGACCTGATCGTGGTGAGCACCTTGTCGGGCTCGGTGGTGGCGAAGATGAAGACGAGGAAGTCGGGCGGCTCTTCGACGAGCTTGAGCAGCGCGTTGAAGCCACCGGTGGTGACCATGTGCGCCTCGTCGATGATGTAGACCTTGTAGCGGTCCCGCGCCGGAGCGAAGAACGCGCGCTCGCGCAGGTCGCGCGCGTCATCCACGCCACCGTGCGAGGCGGCGTCGATCTCGATGACGTCGATCGAGCCGGAGCCGTTGGGGGCCAGCTCGCGACAGGAGTCACACTCGCCGCAGGGGTCCGGTGTCGGGCCCTTCGCACAGTTGAGCGACCGGGCGAGGATGCGCGCGCTGGAGGTCTTGCCACAGCCGCGCGGACCGCTGAAGAGATAGGCGTGATTGACCCGTCCGTTCGCCAAGGCGTGCCGCAACGGGTCGGTGACGTGATCCTGGCCGATGACCTCGGCAAACGTCGCTGACCGGTACTTTCGGTAGAGAGCGAGGTTGCCGGACACGTGTGAACCCTAACCATCCGTTCCGACAGTGGGCTAGCTGCCAACAAGCTGAGACGTGTCACATATTTTCCTCATGCAACCGAGAGATCATCTTGAGGAACGGGTAGATCACGGGACGTGAGGCGGCGTATGCGGAGGGGCAGTCGACACGCGAAGGTGACGTTTGTGTCGCTGGCCGCCGCGGCCGTCTTGGTGACCATGGTCGTCCCGGCGAACGCACTCCTTCCCGCAACGGGAAATTCGGCCTCCGTCACCACTGCGCAGACGACGCACGCGGACCCGATCAAGGCGACCATGACCGCCGCGCAGCGCGCGAAGACGATCAACGCGAATCTCAAGCAAGCGGTCGCCTACGCAGCCAAGAGCGGGCTCACCTCCGGGGTTGCGCTCTTCGACACCAAGACCCACAAGCTCTATACGGCGGGCAAGGCGACGACACCGTGGGCAACTGAGAGCGTCGTGAAGGTCTTCATCGCGGCTCGCCTACTGCTCACGGGTCAGATGGTCGGCGGCACCGAGAAGACCGCGTACCGGATGATCACGCAGTCGGACGACGACGCGGCCGACGACCTCTACGGCCTCGCCGGCGGGGACAGCATCGTCCCGCTGCTCGCCAAGCATTACAAGATCAGTGGGCTCGGATCACCGCCGGCCAGGAGCGGTTGGTGGGGCAACACCCACGTCACCGCCAAGGGACTCGCCATCTTCTACGCGAAGGTCAAGAAGGACCCCAAGGTTGGGCCTTGGCTGATCAACGCGATGAAGCACACGACGAAGATCGCTTCGGACGGTCAGAACCAGTACTTCGGCATTCCGGCGGGTATCAAGAAGTTCGCGATCAAGCAGGGCTGGGGCGCGGACGGTGACTGCTTCTGCCAGGTCGTCTTCAACAGTTCGGGATTCGTCCAGAGCCGCTACACCGTCGTGCTGCTCACCGCCGGCGGTTCATGGGACGGTGCGCAGCAGGTCATCAATCACATGGCGCAAGTGATCCTGCCGGTGAAATAGCCGGGGTCCGCTGCAGGTAGGGACAGGTAGGGACCCCCCGCGCACCCGCCAGAGCACACTTATCCTTGCTGCCTTCCGGCCCTGGGGAGGTTCGTGAGGTGGACGCCGCACGGGGGGTCGGCCACCGAGTCTACGGTCCGTCGAAACCACCCACGTCCGCCCGGTACCCTCTTCTACGGAGGATTCGCCTAGTGGCCTATGGCGCTCGCCTGGAACGCGGGTTGGGGGCAACCCCTCATGGGTTCAAATCCCATATCCTCCGCTCGCTCGTAGAAGGGCCCGCCGGAAACCATGGTTTCTGGCGGGCCTTTCTTCAGCATCAATCCGCATGAAGTAACGGCCCGTCACACGGCGGAAGGGCTGACCCTTTCCGTTCGAGTGGGTGGTTTTGACGGATCCGGACAACGCAAGGGCGTCAGAATCACCCACTCGCGCAAGTCATGCGGGCGTGCGACGTTGAAGCCGCACAGCCGGTAGTGCTTCGTCATCCGACGGACCGACGGCTGGATTGATCAGATCAGAACGAACCGACTCATGGCTCGCTCTTACGAACTCCTGGGCCACACACAGCTTCCATACATGCTCTACGCAGTTTAAGCGTCGATGCTTCTCGGCAGTCAGCGACACCGAAGGAGCCAAAGCCGCCGTATGAGTGTCATCGGAAACGCCGGGCAAGCCGTCCGGAAGCATCCCCGCATCAGCGTCCTCACGCTCGCGGTCGTCCTCGCCGGTGCCGGCGTCGGCAGCTACTTCGCCGTCGCATCAGGTGACTCGACGGCTGCCGCAGCTGCGACATCGACGACCACGAACTACACGGTCGCGACCGGAACCATCAAGCAGTCTGTCTCCTCCACCGGCACCCTTGCCCCCGCGGACATCGACGACCTCACCTTCTCCTCCTCCGGTGTCGTCACCTCCGTCCTCGTGAAGGAGGGCGCGAAGGTGAAGAAGGGGCAGAAGCTCGCGACGATCGACTCAGCCACGCTCGCGGCGACGGTCGCGCAGGACGAGGCGCAGGTCGCCAGCGACGAGGCGAAAGTGGAGGACGACGAAGACAACGCCGCCACTGACGCCCAGCTCACCGCCGACAAGGCCGCACTCACCGCCGCGAAGAACCAGCTCGCCTCCGACAAGAAGGCTCTCACCGCAGCGACGCTCACCTCTCCGATCAGCGGAGTGGTCGCCAGCGTCGCCTACACCGTCGGTCAGTCGGTGTCAGGCGGCTCCAGCGCCGGTTCAGGATCGGGGAGCAGCAGCCTCGGTAGCAGCAGCTCGTCCAGCTCGTCCTCCTCCTCCGGCATCGAGGTGATCAGCACCGACTCGTGGGTCGTCAACGCAACGGTCGACTCGACCTCGGTCGACCTCATCAAGGCCGGCGATCAGGCGCAGCTCACGGTCAGCGGCGCCACCGACTCCGTCTACGGGACGATCTCGACCGTCTCGGTGCTCTCGTCCTCATCGAGCGGCACGGCGAGCTACCCGGTCGTCGTCGCGGTGACGGGCTCCCCGAAGGGCCTGCACGACGGCGCGAGCGTCACCGCCACGCTGATCTACAAGCAGCTCGCAAACGTCATCGTGATTCCGACGACGGCGCTTCACCGCAACACCGACGGCACCGAATACGTCGAGAAGGTGGTCAAAGGCAAGGCCGTGCAGACCACCGTCGAAACGGGGACGACGTCGGGGGCCCAGGTCGAGATCACCAAGGGACTCGCCGCAGGCGACGTAGTCCAAGAGACGACGTTCCGTCGCACCACGACGGGGACGAGCAGCAACGGCACGACCGGCCGTACCGGTACGGGCGGAGGCTTCGGCGGAGGCAACTTCACGCCCCCCGCCGGCGGCTTCGGTGGCGTCGGTGGCGGAACGGGCGGAGGCTTCGGTGGCTAGTCGACCGGGCACCCGGCGCCAAGAGACTCAGCGACCGGGCACCGGGCGCCAGAAGGCTCAGCATCCCGTCATCGAGCTGAAGGACGTCCGCAAGACCTACCGCACCGGCACAGTCGAATTCGAGGCGATACGCGGCGTGAGCCTGACCATCACGCAGGGCGAATACGTCGCGATCATGGGGCCCTCCGGCTCAGGCAAGTCGACGCTGATGAACATCCTCGGCTGTCTCGACGTGCCGACCTCCGGTGAGTACCACCTAGCCGGCGAGGACGTCTCGGAGATGGACGAGGTCGACCTCGCCGAGGCGCGCAACCGGCAGATCGGCTTCGTCTTCCAACAGTTCAACCTGCTCGCCTCGCTCACAGCGCAACGCAACGTCGAACTGCCACTCTCTTACGCCGGCGTGAATCGCGAGACCCGCGCCGAACTCGCCAAGCTCGCCCTCGAACGCGTCGGCCTCGGCGACCGGACGCACCACCGCCCGGGTGAGCTCTCCGGCGGACAGCAGCAACGCGTCGCGGTCGCACGGGCACTCGCCACCGACCCGGCTCTCGTCCTCGCCGACGAACCCACCGGCAACCTCGACTCGACGGCGACGGCCGACGTGCTAGGTCTCTTCGATGAGCTCCACGCGGCTGGGAGCACGGTCGTCCTCATCACTCACGAGGCCGAAGTGGCCGGACGAGCCGCGCGCGTGATTCACATCCACGATGGCCTGCTCGCCTCCGACGAAGTGACCGCGGGGGTGGCCTCGTGAGCGAACGAAGTGAGCGAACCATCAAGCACGGTGGTGTTGAAGCCTCGTCGGCGCCCGCAGCGAAGCGAGGACGCCGATGAGGTGGGGTGACATCCTGCGCAGCGCGTGGGATGCGATCCGCACCCACAAGCTCCGCTCGATCCTCACCTCCCTCGGCATCCTGATCGGCATCGCCGCGGTCGTCCTCACCGTCGGACTCGGCCAAGGCGCGCAGAAGAAGGTGAACGATCAACTCGCCGCCCTCGGCGGCAACCTGCTCATCGTCTCGCCGGGCAGCTCGACCTCGGGCGGTATCCGCGGCGGCTTCGGCTCCTCGACGACGCTCACCACGGCCGACGCCGACGCGCTCTCATCGAAGACTGCTGCCCCTGACATCGCCAACGTCGCGCCGGTGTCCTCGAGCGCCTCGGAGGAGCTCGACAACGGATCGACGAACTGGACCACCACAGTCGTGGGGACGACCAGTGATTGGCTCACCGTCCGTGGCCGCGCGCTGAGCACCGGACGCTTCGTCGATGCCGCGGACGAGAAGCAGGCATCCGCCGTCATAGTCCTCGGTTCGGATACCGCCAGCGAACTCTTCGGCCCGCTCGATCCGGTCGGGCAGAGCGTGACGATCAGCTCGGTGCCCTACGAGGTGATCGGCGTGCTCACCTCGGCCGGCTCAGACTCGACCACGAATCTCGACGACCAGGCAATCGTCCCGATCTCCACCGCACAGCAGCGTCTTGTCGGCGGAACCAGTCGGACGTCCGTCGCTGACATCTACGTCAAGGCGACGAAGGATTCGCGGCTCTCGGCCGCCTACCAAGAGGCGAACAGCATCCTTGCCTACCGCCACTCGGTCACCTCCGGGTCGAGCACCGACTTCACGATCACGACTCAGCAGTCGGTGATCAGCACTACCTCGTCGGTGAGTGGCACGTTGACGAATCTGCTCATCGGCATCGCCTGCCTGTCGCTGATCGTCGGTGGCATCGGCGTCATGAACATCATGTTGGTGTCGGTGAAGGAACGCACCCGCGAGATCGGCCTGCGCAAGGCACTGGGTGGAACCCCCGCGATTATCCGCAGGCAGTTCCTCTCGGAGGCCTCGATCCTCGGCCTCACCGGCGGCCTGCTCGGTGTCGGTGTCGGCATAGCCGCGGCCGAGATCCTTCCGCACTTCATGAGCAACCCGGTCGCGATCAGCGTGCCGTGGATCCTGCTCGCCATTGCTGTGGCGATCGCGATCGGCGTCGGGTTCGGCGTCTATCCCGCATCGCGCGCAGCCAAGTTGTCCCCGATCGACGCACTCCGAAGCGAATGAGGTCTGCCATGTTCACCCGTCCTCGTCACACCGACTCGCGCGGCACCGACTCGCGCGGCACCGGCTCGCATCGGGTGCGCACCCGGTCCCTGCTCTTCGGTGCCAGCGGCGCGCTCGTCGCGGCGGTCGTCCTCACCGCGTGTGGCGGCGGGTCGTCTTCGTCTTCGGGGAGTCCGGTCGGCGCCACCCAGTCGGCGGCACCGAACTCGGCAGCACCCTCGGCCAGCGGCAGCTCAGGTGGCGCGCAGGGAGGGAACTTCGGGCCCGCTGCCTCCGGACTCGTCGCTGCCCTAGACGGCTCGACCGCGCAAGTGCAGAGCCAGCAGAACGGTCAGACCGCCGTCACTTGGTCCTCTTCGACGAAGTTCACCGCGGAGGTCAGCCTCGCCGCGAGTGCAATCAAGGCCGGTGACTGCGTGACCGCAATCGGCGCCACCACCGCCTCGGGCTCGTCCTCCGGCTCATCCGCGAGCCCATCGGCCGCTGCCACCTCCTTCACGGCAGCCACCGTTGCGGTGACCACCCCGACCAACGGGACGTGCGGCGGCGGAGCGGGCGGCGGAGCGGGCGGGCAGTTCGGCGGCGGTACCCGTCCGTCCGGGGCACCGAGCGGCGGCTTCCCGACCGGAGCCAGGCCTTCCGGGGCACCGAGCGGCGGCAATGCCCGGGGCGGACGACTCGCTGACACCGCCATTGGCAAGGTCGTCTCGGCGTCGGGCTCCTCCCTAGTCGTCGCCTCGATCGACTTCACCGGCTTTGGTAGTGGTTCGAGTTCCAGCCCGAGCTCGAGCGCTCCGACCACCACGAACAAGACAGTGACCCTCGCAGCCAGCACCAAGATCAGCACCACGAAGACCGCCACCGCTGCGGCGGTGAAGGTCGGCGTCTGCGCCAGCGCGCAGGGCAAGGCGGATGACACCGGAGCCGTGCAGGCGACGAGCATCGCGATCACCCAGCCGGTCGACGGCAGCTGCGAGTCAGGCTTCGGTTTCCGTGGCGGCTTGACTCGCGGCCAGCAGGGCGGAACGAGCACGACGGGAGTCTCTTCGTGAGCGAAGAGCGGCATTCCGCACGCGCCGCGCGTCGCCGTTCACGGCGACGCAAGACCGCCGCGATCGGCGTCGGAGTCGTGATCGTCGCAGCCGGTGGCGCGACTGCACTGGCCACGACCGGCAGCGACAGCGACCCACTCATCGCCGCGGCGGTGACCACCGGCTCGGTGACGCAGACGATCGAGGCATCGGGCAGCATCGCCTCGTCGAGCACGACCACGGCGTCCTTCGCAGCCTCGGGCACCGTCTCTGCGGTGAAGGTGAAGGCGGGCCAGAAGGTCACCAAAGGGCAGACACTTGCCACGCTCGACACCACGTCGCTGCAGAGCAAGGTCGACTCGGCGAACGCTTCGGTCGCGACCGCCGAGCAGAAGCTCGAGGACGACGAGAACGGCGTGACCGACACTCTTTCGTCCTCGGCCAGCTCGACTGCCTCCGGCTCTGGCTCCAAGACCACCACGCAGTCGGCGAGCGAGTCGGAGCTGACCACCAACTCCACGATCAGCGCCTCCATCGCGGAGGCGGTGCCGAGCAGCTCCAGCTCGCCGAGCTCCTCGACCGGTTCCGGCAGTTCGCGAGGCACGGGCACGCCTAGCACCGGCGCACCCACCACGGGTACCACTGCCGGCAGCAGCGCGACCCAGTCGATCACCGCAGTCATCACGGCCCAGCAAGCCGTCGATACTGATCAGGCCGCGATCGATACGGCTCAGAAGGCCGTCGACGATGACGTCGCCCAGAACACGACGCTGCGCGATGCCGTTACGGCGGCCTGCGGGACTCTCACCACGGCGACCGTCCTCACCCAGGCATGCATCGATGCCGAGACCGCCTACGGCGTCTTCGCCGACAAGCTCGCGGCCGACACCGCGACACTCAATGCGGCCATCGCAGCTCAGGACGCAGCGATCACGGCGCTCGACTCGGCGATCAGCAAGCTCGACGCACTTGTCGCCACACTCTCGACCTCTACCTCGAGTGGCGGTACCGGTAGTAGCAAGAGCACCGGGTCGAGCACCGGCAGCGCCAGCTCCCAAAACACGACGGGTCTCGGTACGAATAGCGGTAGCACGGGCGCGAGCAAGAGCACCGGATCGAGTAGCAGCGGTGCCGCGACCGGTGCGACCAAGTCGTCCTCCCCCACCACCACGACCGAACCGGCAACCGCGAGCCAACTCGCTGCGGATCAGGCCGCGATCGACGCGGCGAAGGCCCAGCTGAAGGTCGCGAAGCAGACCCTTGCTGCAGCAACGCTCAAGGCGCCGATCTCCGGCACGGCAGCGACGGTCGGTCTCACCGTCGGCGGATCCAGCAGCTCGAGCATCACGATCCTCGGCACCGGGAACCAAGTCGTGTCAGTGGCGGTGCCGATCAGCGAGATCGACCAGGTGAAGGTCGGCCAGCCGGTGACTGTGAGTGTCGATGGGCGGACCGACGCGATCAAGGCCACCGTCACCAAGATCGGCCTACTCAGCTCCACATCCGGGTCGCTCACCACCTTCCCGGTGACGGTGACCCTCGCCGATGACGCGCCGTCGCTGCACGACGGCATCGGGGCCGACGTCACGATCACCACCGGTACCGCGACGGACGCGGTGCTCGTGCCGAACTCGGCGATCACCACCGTCGGTACCGCCCACACAGTCACCATCGTCGATGGCAGCTCCACGAAGAGGGCGGCCATCACGATCGGACTCGTCGGCCCCGACGTCAGTCAGGTCACGAAGGGCCTCACGGCCGGTCAGGCGGTTCAGATCGCGGACCCGAGCGAGGCGCTGCCGAGCAGCACGACCAGCTCGACGACGATTCGGGGCGTGGGCGGTGGGGTTGTCCGATTCGCTGGGTTCGGCGGTACTGGTGGCCTCACTCGCGCGACCGTCGATACAGCGAAATAGGCACGCGAACGGACGGCGGTGACGAGGTTCAGGAGCCGCCCGGCTCCGCGACCAGCTCCGTCCGTCGGGGCTCATGACGCTCCTCGGCACGCACCGGCGTGAGCCAGACTGCGATCACCGGGAAGATCGCCGCAAGGACGAAGGCCAAGCCGTAGCGGCCGTGACCGATCACGGCCGCCGTCAGCGGAGCGGTGAGCGCGGCGACGAGGTTCTGGCCGGTGTTTTGCATCCCCAGGGCTCGTCCCGACCAGTCTGAACCGGCAAACTCCGCCAC
This sequence comes from Jatrophihabitans sp., assembly GCA_036502295.1. GTDB lineage: Bacteria > Actinomycetota > Actinomycetes > Mycobacteriales > Jatrophihabitantaceae > DASXYU01. The sequence continues at coordinate 28,285 of DASXYU010000030.1, forward strand.
CGATGTGTAGCCGAGGCCGTTGTCCGCGACGGTGATGACGGCGCCGAGGCCGAATGCCAGCACGGTCACCCAGCTGTGCGTCCAGGCGCCGATCGCGAGCAGCAGCATGCAGAGCGCACTGGCAACGGCGAGCTGCCGCATCGGGCGCAACCGGCTGCCGACGACGTCGGACCAGACTCCGCTGGCAATGCGCCCGAACGCCCCCGCGAGTTGAAAGGCGAAGACGGCCCGTCCTGCCGCGGCAGGACTCCAATCGCGCTGCTCGACGAGATAGACGACCGTGAAGGCGGCGACGACGAACTGCGGCACGACCAGCAACGCCGACGAGGCGTGTAGACGCGCCAGCACTCGCGAGCCGCGGTACGGGTTCGGCTCCACCATCTGCGCCCCGTCCTCGTCGAGTTGCGCCACCCGCGGCGGATCGACGACGAACCAGAAGACGCCGACCGCCCCGGCCGTACAGAAGATCGCCGGAAACAGCAGCGCGAAACGAGCACCGTGCGCGTCGGCGAGCGGCGGCAGGACGAGGCCGGCCAGCGCCGTGCCGAGTGGCAGCGCCATCTGCCTGATACCCATCGCGAACCCGCGACGCCGGGCCGGAAACCACCCCATGACGAGCCGACCGCTCGCGGCGTTCACCGATGCCCCGAACGCCCCCGCGAGGACGAGGAGCACTACGAGCGCCGCAGTGTTCGGGATCGCCGCCGCAACAGCGAGCAACACCGCCGAACCACCGACACCGGCGACGATCACGAGCCGCTCGCCATAACGGTCGGCGAGTGCGCCCCAGAGGATCAGCGTGAAGAGCAGACCGAAGGTCGGCGCGGAAACGATGAGGCTGGCGTTGAAGAGGCTGATGCCGTCCTCTTTGCGCAAGGCCGGAACAAGCATCGGCATACCGAGGACGAAGGAACTCGTCGCGGTCTGAGCCGTGGTCCCGAGCGAGAGCATCAGCCAGCGGCGCGCGCTGCTGACGCCGGCTCCGCTCTCCATAATTGTCAGCCTAAATGACTTCTCACAAGACGGGATTGTGATCTCAGTATATGAGAGGAGTTACGCGTCGGGCTGGGCGTCCTCTTCGATCAACTGGGCGACGGCGTCAGCGAACGGGATGGCGTGCCGACGGTGCGGCTCATGCCCGCCACCGGGAAAGACCACCAGCCGGCTCCCCGGCAGGTACTCGTGCGTAGCCACGGCATGCTTCACCGGAATGACGACGTCCTTCTCCGACCACACCACCAACGTCGGGATGTGCTTGGCGAGGTACTGCGCCTCGATGTAGGAGCCGATCTGTCCGCCCGGCTCGATCACACCGCGCAACGAGGCGAAGAAGGCACGGCGTCCGCGGCGATCAGCGAGCGAGCGCCCGACACGACTGAGATTGCGCACCTGCTCGGGCTTCAACCGCAGCAGGCGATGCAGCGTTTGGGTCGCGTACAGGCGCCTCATCGTCGGCCCCATCACCGCGCCCACGATCTGCCGCGCCCCAGGCAGTGCACCGGCGCGCAACCCGAAATGCACCTCACGACCCAGCCCGCCCGCCGCAACGAGGACGAGCCGCTGAACCCTCTCCGGATAGCGATACGCGACATGCATCGCTATCGCCCCGCCGAGGGAGTGCCCGCACAGCGTGGCCGACTCCAGCCCGATCGCGATGAAGAACTCCTCAAGCTGGTCGGCGAAGTCGTCGAGCAGGTAGCCGGAGGCGGGCTTGTCGGAGTCGCCGTGGCCGAGCAGGTCGACCGCGATGACGCGCAGCCCCCGGGCGGAAAGCTCCGGCACCGCGTACTCCCACGTGTCGCTGTCGGAGGCGAGGCCATGCAGCAGGACGACGACAGGGCGATCCTCGGGGCCGGTGACCTGATAGCTCATCCGGTGACCACGGACCGTCGCCCACCTGCGTTCGATCGGCGTCTGCACGCGACAGAGGCTACTTGTCCACCGACGAGCGCTCGCGCGAGGAGAGTTAGTTCGGGGCGAGCGCTCGCGCGAGGAGAGTTAGTTCGGGGCCACAAACATCCGGACGTACGTCCCGCTTTCCGGCGAGCGGACCTGCACAAGATCGCAGAGGTGATTCACCATCCACAGCCCCCGGCCACTCGACCGGGTGAGCGAGGGCGGGATGCGACCGGTGAGCGGGTCGACGATGTGGCCGCCGTCCTGCACCTCGCAGACCAGCGACTCACCCTCCGCCCAGAGCGCCACCTCGGCCTTGCCGTCGCCGTGGCGGAAGCTGTTGCTGATGACCTCGTTGACGGCATAGACGAACTCGTCGGCACGCTCGTCGTCGAGCCCGCTCATCGTTGCGGCAGTGCGGACGATCGCGCGTAGCGAGCCGAGTTCGCTCAGCTCGACGGGAAAGGTCTCGGCATCCTCGGGCCGCTTGGGCAGTTCGGCGCCGAACTTCTCCGCGACGAGGTTCGATAGGTCGGTGTGGTGGCCGGGGTGACAGAGGGCGACCTGTTCGATCTCGTCCTCGCCCAGGACCGAGCGGTCGTACGGGCAGGTGAGCCACATGTTCCAGCTATCGGTGACTGGCGTGTTGAGCATCAGTTCGTGGAGTTGGGTCTCGACGGCGGCGGCCGGCAGCTGACCCGGGTGGACGAGGTCGCCGATGCCACGCACGCGACGCCCGCCGCTGGCCTCGGTGAAGTTCTGCAGGACGGAGAGGGCGACGGCGGGATTGCGAACCTCACCGGCCGTGTCGGCGAAGGTGATCTGCCGGGCGGCGCTGCCGAGGCTGTCCCGGACGGCCACCAAGCGCTTCGGCGTGGTGATCAGGATTCCCGGCTCGTCCTCCTCGAGACCCATGCCGAGGAAGGCGGCGGCGAAGCGTACGAAGTCGTCCTCACCGGCATAGGTGAGCGCGTCGTGTCGATACCCGGCTTGCGGGTATGCGGACGCAGTGGCCATGCCGAGCAGTCTTCCCAGGACTTACGGCCACTTAACAGTCCTACATCGGGGATTTATCCGGTCGTGAAGACGAGGACGAGGCTGTCGTCAGAGGCGGCCCGATGCGCCCCGCTGATGATCGTCGTCGCCCAGTCGCGCGCGTCGATGCCGCGGTCGATTGCCTCAACGGCTTTGGCGAGTTCGGCGATTCCATCGCTGCCCTGCTCGGCGTAGGAGTCGAGTAATCCGTCGGTGTAGAGGACGAGGACGTCCCCGGACTCGATCTCCGCGCTCGCCGCTGACCACGCGGCGGTGAGGCCGGGGGTTCGCAGGCCGAGCGGGGGGCCGGGCGGGGCCTCGAGGTAGCGGGCGCCGGCGGCGTCGCGGATCAGCGGGGCGGGATGGCCGGCCAGGCGCGCGGTGATGTCGAACCCACCCTCGGGGGTGGGGACGAGGGTGAGAGCGCATGCGGTGGCGAAGATCTGCACCCCGGACTCCGCGATCGGGGCGGCAGCGGAGATCGCGTCGTCGAGGGCCGGCAGCAGCTCTTCGTCGGAGACGCCGAGGTCGACCAGGTCGTGCCACGTTGCGGCGAGGCGCTGGGCGAGGTCGCTCTCGACGACGCCGTGTCCCATGACGTCGCCCAGGACGACACGAATCGCCTTCTCTGCGTGGCGCGGGACGGCATCGAGGTCGTCCTGGGCGTCGTCCGCCGAACGGCTGACATCGAAGAAGTCGCCTCCGCGGTGAGCAGGGTCGGCGGCGGCGCGGGATGCCGCCAACCACTCGATCGCCACTCCCCAAACCTAGTTCACCCCACTCGGCATGGGGTCGGTCACAGTTGTTGACATGTCATGCAGTGGTGAGTACGTTCTTGGTTGATCGGTCAACGACTACGCAAAGAGGCGACTCCCACATGACCACAGCCACTGACTTCAGCACCCTCACCGGCACCTACAACTTCGACCCGGCCCATACGCGCATCGGCTTCTCTGCCCGCCACGCGATGGTCACCAAGGTCAGCGGCGCTTTCAACGAGTTCGAAGGTTCGGCCACCCTCGACGGCGCCAACCCGAGCAACTCCTCGGCCACCCTCACCGTCCAGGCCGCCAGCGTCGACACCCGCCAGCCGCAGCGCGACGAGCACCTGCGTTCCTCGGACTTCTTCGAGCTCGAGACGTACCCGACGATCACTTTCAAGTCCACGGCGGTCACCCACAAGGGCGGCAACGACTTCGAGGTCACGGGTGACCTGACCATCAAGGCCACCACCAAGTCGATCACCATCCCGATCGAGTTCACTGGTGCGGCGAAGGACCCGTTCGGCAACGACCGCATCGGCTTCGAGGGCGAGACCAGCCTGCTGCGCAGCGAGTACGGCATCGAGTTCAACGCCGTCCTCGAGACCGGTGGCGTCCTCGTCAGCGACAAGATCAACCTGGAGTTCGAGATCTCGGCGATCAAGTCCGCCTGATCCCGCTCCAGACGTCCTCAAGAATCCGGCGTACCCACCGCCCCGCACGGCGACGAGAACGGTGGGGCGGCCGGCTCCGCGCTGATGCCGATCCTGCAGCAGCTCGATGGCTGGGCAGAGACGCACCTCTCCGCCGGCGGAGGGCACTAGCGCGCAGTCTGTGGGCGCTCACGACAGCTCTGAGACCGTCGCTACGGCCGCTTCCGGGGCATGCTCCAATCCGGCCACGGCGACGAGGATGAGGACGGTCCCGACGACCCCCGCGACGCCGAGGCGTTCGCCCAGGACGACGGCTGCGGCCAACGCCGCAGTCACCGGCTCGAGCAATGTCGCGATCACCGCCGAACTCTCCGGCGTGGTGCGCAGTCCCGCATAGAGCAGGCCATAGGCGAGTGCCATCGTCGGGATGCCGAGATAGACGAGCCAGCCCATCGTCGCGCCGTTCGCAGTGACGATCGTGCTCGGATCGATCGTGCTGAGAATCGCCGCGACGGGCACGAGGACGGCCGTCCCGACACAGCACATCGTCGTGGCGACCACGATCGGCTTGTACGACCGAGCGAGCGTGCGACCGAAGATCGTGGTGATCGCGTACGCCGTGCCGGAGCCGACTGCCTCGATCACGCCGATCGCCGGGTGCGGACCCGTCGTGCCGTCACCGGAGAAAGCACTGACGAGGACGAGCCCGGCCAGCGCCGCCACGAGGACGAGCACACGCGTCCTCGTGGGACGGACTTTCATCCGCACCGTGTCGACCACGGTCAACAACACAGGCGCGACAGCAAGGCTCACCACCGTTGAGACCGTGACGCCGACGTTGACGACCGACTCGAAGTAGAGCGCTTGGTACGCACCGGTGCCGGCGCCGACGAGGACGGCATGCCATGGATGGGCACGGAAGATCAGCCGTACCTGCCCGAGGATGCGCATCGCCAAACAGGCCACCAGCAGGACGACGGCCGCGATGACCATGCGGTAGGCGCTGATCACCATCGGTGACATATCGCTGCCGCGGCGAATCTCCTGGACCGTGAGGCCGCCGGTTCCCCAGAGGACGCCCGCCGCACAGACCTGCAGCAGTCCTATGCGCGTGGTGAGAAACGTCCTCATGTGGGTTCGATGATCGCATGACGGGGAAGGTCCCCATATGCGAGTCGTCGCTGTCGTAGGACGCTGGGTGCTGCGTCTCACGCTGCCACTGGTCTGTCTTGTCGCGACGCTGAGCACCTTTCCGTACCGCACCACTGTCGACGGCATACCGCTGTCGTTTCACGGCACGCTCTTCACCCGCCCGGGATTCAGTGCCGACACGTCACTCGGCAATTGGGTCTTCCCGGACGTGAGCACATTGCCTTTCGGCGTCCATGTGCGGCTGGATAACATCAACCTGTTGCAGGTCTCTGCGGCCGCGGCGCCGGATCCGGCGGCCTATGCCGAACACCTGCAGCAGCACATCGCGGATCGCGTTCCATTCATCGCCGCATGGCTCATCGGCGAGAGCGTCCTCGCGATCGGCATCGGCCTACTGGCATCGACGGCGATCAGCATGGCGGCGCGGTATCTCGGCCGTCTTGAACGTCGCCCCAACGAGATCCGGCTGCACCTTCGGCACGCGGCGGTGGCCGTGGCGGTGTTGCTCGGGTTCACGGGCTACGGCCTCGCTACCTACAACGAGCACTGGGTGCAGCGCTCGCACCTCACTGGCACCCTCGCCGCCGCAGAGCTCTTTCCCGACCAGCTCACCTCGTACTACCAACGCGGCACGAAGGTCTACGACGTCCTCGGCTCAGTCGCCGGCATTCAAGCAGCGCTGCAACACGGCATCGAGCAAGAGAGGACGCCCGACACCGCAGCTCGCATCATGTTCATCTCGGACATGCACCTCGCCGACACCTATCCGCTCATCGCGCAGTACGCGAGCAACTACAACGTCGATCTGATCATCAACACCGGCGACGAGACGGAGTTCGGTAGCACGATCGAGATGACACCGTCCTATCTCGCCGCACTCAGATCGGTGACGAAGGTGGCACCGATGGTGTGGATCGCCGGCAACCACGACTCGCCCTCGACGGTGCACCGAATGAGAACGGTGCAAGGCGTCACCGTGCTCGGGACGAAGACAACTACCAGTGACGGGTACGTCGTTACCGCCGGCGAACTCCACGCCTTCGGACTCGCAATCCTCGGCGTCTCCGATCCGCGTGTATACGGCGGCATCGCCCCGTTCAACTCCAACGACGGGCCGGTGACGGAGAAGCTCGAGCGCGACGCGGTCGATCATGCGCTGGCGGGGTTCGGCAAGGACCAGAACGTCGACATCTTCGCCACCCACGAGCCGGTCGCGGCCACCGAGGCGCGCAAACTGCTGCCCGATCAGATCCGGCAGACGAACTACGGACACCTGCATGAGCAGAACAAGTCCAGCGCTCTGCAGCACGGAAGTCAGATCGATCTCCAGGAGGGCAGTACCGGCGCCGGCGGCCTGGACAACATCGTCCGTGGCACGCAGCGGCCGCCCATCGAGTTCAGCATCGAGTCCGTCGATCGCAGCTGCCAGTTCACCCGGGTGGTGCGGTTCCAGATCCAGCCTGAACAGTTGCAACCGATCAGCGGCGTGAGCAGCTACGGCGACGATGTGCAGGAGACGACGGTCTACTTCCAGCCGCAGAGCCTCACCGCAGGACGGGTCTGCGGTACGAACCTGGGGATCCAGACCGTGCCGTCGACCGTCGGCCTTCCTTGATGCCGCCGGACCTCACCAACCTGCCCTGGAATGCCTTCACCGTCGCCATTGCTACGCGAAGAGCCTCCGGTAGTCGGCCGGGGTCGACAGCGGGCCGCGTTGCCGATGCAGCTCCTCGAGAGCCCTCGTCCTGTCCTGCGAACTGCTGATCACAGCAGACAGGTGCGCTATCAGTTCTTCCGTCGTTGAGAACGTGCGGGAGTAATCCGGTGCCTTCGCGTGTGGAGTGAGTGCCAGGACGACGAAATTGAGGTAGTAGGCCGCCTTGACGACGTCGAGGACGTGCGGGCCGGCGTTGATGTCGAGGTACACCGACGCCTTGTCCAGCTCCTCGCGGATCCCCTTGTGGTTGATGGTGGGGACCAGTGTCAGGTTCCGGTGCCTGCGCCCAAGGCTATGCAGCCTCTCGCTCATCAATGTCAGCGCCGCGACGGAGAACGTCACGTCAGGGAAGGCCTCGAGCAGCTCGACGAGCCCCGGAATCTCGTCGCTGTTGGTCAGCGTGAAGGCGCGCCTGGGGTCATAGCCGTCCTTGTCGGCGAACTGGCCGAGGTGCGACAGGTAGGTGAGGTCCAGGGCGGTGTGGGGATACCGCGCCGCGACCTTCCGCTGCAGCCGCTCGTCGCAGAACACGATGCGCGCCAGAGCCCTGGGCTGCTCCAGTTCCGTTGCCATGTTGTCCGGCACGTCGCCCGGCATCGCCTCCTGCCAGAACAGGGTTGTGTTCGGTTCTGCCGCACGCTTGCGCACCACGAACAACGGGGACGACAGCGAGTTGATCAGGACGCGGTCATCCGCGAGCCGCTGGTCGGCGATGCCCTGCTCGTCAAGGAAGTACGAGACGAAGTCCGTCAGCGTCCCGAAGGTGAGCACGCTCTGCGCCGACCGCATCGTCACGACACGGGAGACGTGATTGACCTCGATCTCCCACTCGCCTGGCCCCCGGTAAACGGTGTGGTAGGCGACGCCGTTGCTGTAATAGGTCCTGGAGTACCGGTTGCCGTACCGGTCGTAATGGTCCGTGTGTCCGAGCGTGCGATCTGGAAGCAGCCAGTCGACGCTCTCCACCTGCCGGAACGAGTTCGCCTCGTAGTTGATCTTGGCGATCACATAGCCGTCACGGAGGATCTCGCCGTGGACCTGCCGTCCCTGCCGAATCTCGCACCATGCGGGAACGGGCACCTCGTTGAAGAACAGGGGATCACCCTTGCGTTCGATCCCTGTATACGTCACGAAGGGGCACAGCGCCCCGTCCGGCAATTCGCCGTTGTACTGAATGACGACCGGCGTGAACATGATGTCCGCAGTCGCCAGCGATTGCATGAGTTCTTTCGTCGCATCGTCGAAGGTGTCGAAAAGCGTTAGCACGTGTTCTCCTCGCAGAGGAGATGTTCCCAGAGCTTGCGGACGTTTGCGGCGGTGTACGCCTCGGCTTTGCGCAGGCTCTGAGCCCGCATGTCATCGAGGGATCCCGAGGTCAACACCTCGACGACAGCGTCGGCGATCCCGGCGACGTCGCCGTCACCGAACGCGCCGTCCTCGGAGGTGCGGCGCACCAGGCGGCCGTTGACGCCCGACTCGACCATCTCCCTGTTTCCGTAGTCGATGTCGAACCCGACGATCGGCAACCCCTCGGCCATCGCCTCGAGCAGAGACAGCCCGAAACCCTCCGAGGTGGAGGCTGACACGTACAGGCCATACGACCCCAGCACCCCGTCAAGCTTCTGGTGCCCCATCAGGCGCACGCAGTCCTGGGCCTGCGTCTCCTCGATGACGGCGAGCAGGCGCTCGCGGTTCCCTTCGCCATAGATGTCGAGGCGAAGCTCGGGCAATACCTTCCGGGCCGCGCTGACCGCGCGGATCAGGATGTCGATGTGCTTCTCGTCCGCCAGGCGGCTCGCGGTGACGATGGCGAACGGGTCGTAGCGCGGAAGCGCCGCGGGCAGGGTGACGAATCCGACCGGGATGCACACCACGGCGAAGTCACCGGCCGGCCCCCTTCCATGAGCACGGCGCGACGCGAGCTGACCCTCCAGGACTTCCTTCTGCCGGTGGGTCGAGACGACGAAACCGTCGACCAGGTCTGGCCGGGTGAACACGTTCTCGTAGTGGTTGTTCCAGAGGAGAACGCCGTCGTCGATCTGTTTGAGGTCGAAGTGCTCCGCGTGCACGACGGAGTACAGACGGCGGTCCCCGATCACCGGGTAGATGCCGTCGATCACGTCCAGTGCCCTGTCCACGATCACCACGTCATCCGGCTGGCTGAATAGCCGTTCGAAGACGAACCGGAAGAACTGCGACCGGCTCTCGAGCACGACATCGCCTCGGAACGAGCTGGGACGACCCCGCCTGACCGCACGGTCGTAGAGCGGCGAGGCCGGCGTGATCAACGTCCGGGTGATCTCGCGATCCCGATAGAACTGCTCGGCGCCCACACGGCCGTCGGGGGTGTAGAAGACACGACGTACCAGTCGGTTCTCGTGGAAGTGCTCGACGTTGTTCAGCGTCTCGTCGTAGTGCTCCACGCGTACCACCTGATCGCCCACCAAGGTCTCGACACGGTCGACGAGCTGAGCCGGTCCCTCTGGGTCTGGGAGCATCCTGATCCGATAGCTCACGCCTGCGTCCGTGAGGGCCACGTCGGCGTGGTCCGGAAAGGTCTGCGAAACGGTATGGGGTTGCTTGATCCTCGAGATGAACCCCTCCGCGCGCAGCGCAGAGGGTAGCGTCTCGCGACCCGTTACCAGGTTGTAGATCCAGAGCACCTGCGCCCTGGTGAAGCCGAGCGCGTCCGAGAAGACGCTCAGGTTGGTGGGCATGTAGTCGGTGAAGACGTAGTAGTCGTCGACCCATGCGATGTCGGCGAAGATCCCCCGGCGGTACTTCTGGGCGTACTCCACGCCGCTCGATGCGAGGCCGATCGCCTTGTTGATGTTGTAGACGCGCATTGAGACCGACGCCAGCTCACGCGAACTGAATGATCAGGCCGCCGTCGGCGCCGTGCTCGATGCGGCTCAGACACAGGAGGCGCACGATGTCCCGGTTGATGCGCTTCTTCATCTCCTCGAAGGTGAAGTAAGCCTCCTTGCGGTACTCGTACTCGACCTTGTGCTGTGCCATGTTCCGGTCTTGGACGACGGTCTTCAGCTGCTCGAGGAAGTCGACCTGCTCGATCCAGGCGACGTCGATCGCCTTCAGGAAGATGATGTTCTGGAACCTGGCGTAGACCTCGGCGTTCGCCAGGGTGTCGACCTTCTCTTGGACCGCTCGGGAGAACATCGTCGACAGGAACTCCCGCACGTGCTGCCGGTTGTCCGTGTCCAGGGTGTCGAAGCCGGCGGGGAGGTGGTAGCTCAGGTTGTCGAAGATGTACCTCATCACGGAGCCGGGCGTCTCCCAAGCGTGAGCAGCGGCGGCGTCGGCGAGCACTTCGGCCGCGATCCCCCAGAGTTCCTGCGGTGTGATCGGCTCGCCGGTGATGATCTGGTTGCGCATCTCGTAGACGAGGTCGCGCTGACGCGCCATCGCGATGTCGAAGTCTTTCGAGAGCTTGCGGGCGCCACTGGCACTCTCCTCGCTGGCCCGCTGGGCGCGATCGAGCAGGTGCCTCATGGCGCGCGGGCTGCGATGCTTCTTCAGGACGCTCTCCTGCTTGACCGAACCCCACTTCACGAAGAGGTCGTCCTCCATCGACGCGTAGAAGCGGCTGGAGCCCGGGTCGCCCTGGCGTCCGGCACGGCCCCGCACCTGGCCCTCGACGCGCCGGTTGGGCAGCTTCTCCGCCCCGATGATGACCAGACCGCCCAACTCCTTCGCGTCGATCTCGACCTTGATGTCGGTTCCTCGCCCGGCGATGAGGGTGGCAACCGTGATGGCCCCTTTGCGCCCGCCCTCGCGGACCATCGCCGCCTCCTTGGCCTCGCTCAAGGCGTTGAGGAGGTTGTGCTCGATGCCCCGCTCGAGGAGGTATTGGGAGAACTTCACCGAGCTCTTCACCGAGGCCGTGGTGAGCAGGATCGGCCTCCCCGTCCGGCGAACCTCCTCGACGTAGTCCATGACGAGGCGTTCCTTCTCCTCGATCGTCGCGACGACGACGTCCGGCTCGTCCTTCCGGATGACTGGTTGGGACGTCGGGATCTCGACGACCTCGGTCCCGTAGCTCTTGAGGAGCTCCTTCTCCGATCCTTTCGCCGTGCCCGTCATGCCCCCGAGCTTGTCGAACATGAGAAACAGGTTCTGATAAGTCACGGACGCCATCGCCCTGTTCTCCGTGGTGATCTCCAGGCTCTCCCTGCCCTCGATGGCCTGGTGGAGCCCGCCCTGCAGCTTGTTGCCCTCAAGGAGCCGGCCCGTCACGGAACTGAGGAGCACGAGGTTGCCGCCCATCACCATGTAGTCCCGCATCGGCTGGAATCGCGTCCGAGCCCGCAGCGCGAGGTTGACGTGGCGGTTGAGCTGGAAAAACTCGGGGTCGTAGAGGTTCTCGACGTGGAAGAACCTGTTCCCGGCCGCGATTCCGTCCTCGGTGAGGTTGACGATTCCCGTGCTCTCGTCGTTCTCGTACTCGATGCCCTCGCGGAGCGTCGCGACGAACGCGTCGGCCAGCGGATAGAGGTTGGACTGCACGCGCGGCGAGCCCGAGATGACCAGCGGCATCTGTGCCAGGTCCAGGAGGATCGCGTCCGCCTCGTCGATGAGCACGTAGTTGAACGGGCGGAGATATTTCTCCTCGCTCGTCCCGGCCAGGTTCTCGAGGAGATAGTCGAAGCCGACCTTGTCGCTCGTCGAGTAGATGACGTCCGCGGCGTAGATGTCCTTCTTCTCCCGTGCGGAGAAGTCGGCGGTGCCCGCCTCGGGGACGCCGATGGCGAGCCGGAGGCCCATGAACTCGAAGACCGGCCCGAACTCCTCGGCATCGCGGCGGGCCAGATAGCCGTTGACGGTGACGAGCATCGCCCCGCGGCCCGTGAGGGCGTTGAGATACAGGGGAAGCGTCGCGGTAAGGCTCTTGCCCTCTCCCGTCCTCATGGCCGCAATGTTGCCCTCGTGCATCACGATCGCGGCAAGGACCTGGTTCTCGTAGGGAAACTTCCCCACGACGCGCAGATCCGCCTCCCTGATCGCCGCGTACGCCTCCGGCAGGAGATGGTCGAGCGAAGCGCCCTGGGCGAGCCGCTCCCGGAACTCGCGTGTCTTGTCCTTGAGCTGGGCGTCGGACAGCGTGCGCATCGCGTCCTGGTAGGAGTTCACACGCTCGACGACCCGCTGGTTCTTCGCCGCGCTGTCAGCCATCCGCCCCCACCTCCAGCAAGGTCAGCGACGTGAAACGGAGCTCATCGCACCCGCCGTTCACCAGCCGGATCGTGTAGTAGTGGCACTCCACCGGATACTCGAACTCATACTCCGGCGGGTACAGCACATCGGTGCGCACCAGCTCGTCGAAGCGGTCGAAATACCGCACCTCGACGATGAAGGTGTCCTCCGGGACGGACACGACCCGGGGCACGAGGCGGTAGGTCTTGCCGTGATGAAGCAGCGGTAGGACCGGGGTGTCCCGCATCGACTGGTAGTCGGTGAACGAGTACCACTCTTGGATCGTCGTGCCGCCGGGCATGAGGTGGTTGACGAGGTGCGCCGCCCCCGACGTCTCCACCGTCAGCGCCGATCCGTAGAGGGACGCCTGGCTGTTGGGGCTGCCCCAGCCGACGGTCTCGATCTCGTTATGCGCCATCGCGCGCCCCCCGGTACTCGTCGATGACCCTGCGGTACTGGTTGCTGAACCAGGTCACGATCGACGCGCTGTCGTCGTTGTGCCGGCCCTGGTAGCCGCGGGCGATCACCGTCGTCGGCTTGCCGGTCTGCGAGTTGAGCAGCGTGTAGTAGGCCTGGTCGTCGTAGTCGTCCTGCAACATGTAGGACATCAGGATCTTCGTGTCACCGAAGCCCGGGTCACCGTCCCAGCGGGCGATGAGATCCTGCGTGAAGCCCTCGACGGTGGAACCGTTGCCCGCGCGTCCGTCCTTCTTCCAGAAGTTCACGATGTCGAAGATCGTGAAGAAGTCGTTGGGGCGCACCAGCCGGCCGCGCTCGGCAAGATACCCGAGGTCGACGATGGGTTTGCCCGCGATGATCGCGTGCGCGGTGAACCGCGACCCGTAGTAGAGGGCGGCGAACGAGCCCATCGACAGACCCGAGAAGATCACGTCCTCCTCGCGGAAGGCCAGAGAGTCGATGCTCTCCCGGATTACGTGCACCAACCGGTTCTCCAGCTCCTCGCTGCCGAGGTAGAAGCGACCCCCTTCGAGGCGGGGATCCGTGACCAGTAGGAACGGGTGCCCGAGTCCCGCCATCATGAAGTAGCCCTCGAAGCCCTCTGCGGGGCGGTAGCCGGCGAAGTAGATGTTCAGCGGAGGCAACAGGTTGCCGGGGTGGAAGTAGTAGAAGAGCTCCTCGCGCCCGCTGTCGACGATCCTCTTTCCGCCGGGGAGAAACTGCCCCGCTCCCAGCCGCGAGTGGCGGTAGTGGATCGGGCCGACCTTGACCTGTCCGGTCCCTTTGGCGAAGACCGAGCACGAGAGGTAGCCGCTCGTCGGGTGAGAGAAGAGGATCGGCTCCGACAGTTCAGCCTCCGAGTATGTTTTCTGGAACGCGATCACGTCCGGCGTACCGCTCTGGATCAGCTGCACGCTGAGTTCGATCTCGCAGCCGGCGTCCTTCACGTACTCGGGCCACAGCTCCAGTGCACGGTCGCTCTCGTAGAGAATGTTCTCCTTCCACATCATCAGCTGACGGAAGCTGTTGACGTGGTCGATGTTCGTGGCGAGGTAGGAGTTCCCCTCGAACCACGAGTCCGTTGTGTGGAACGGCGAGACCAGCGCCCTGCGGATCTCCAGCTTCTGGCCGAACTGCCTGGCGAAGTACTTCCGGGGCAGCTCGTCGACGAGACGCTGGCGGTCGTCCGCGTCCTCGGAGGTCGCCGCCTTGCGTGCGAAGAACTCGTCGTAGGCGCCGTCGAACCCGTCCTCGAGGTGCCGCGCGACGACGAGCGTGTACGGCGTGATCAGGGAGTCGACCGCCGTCAGATTGTCGAGGTCGCACAGCGCGTCGAGGATCGTTACGTCGGTGCGCCCGATGATGCCGGTGTCGAACCCCGAGGCGTCGTCGGCGTCGACGAAGCACCAGTCGACGCCGATGGGCACATGGCACGACCGAGACCAGTCGTCATACCCGATCTGTAGGACCCGCATAGGCCACCCCCTCCTTGACGAGGTCCCAGCGGGCGAGCACTTCCTGCGCGCTGAAGAGGTCTTCCAGCACCCTGCACTGGACAAGCGACTGGTTCCAGTGCTCCAGCCCCGCGAGGAAATAGTCGAGGGCCGTAGCGAGTTCCGAGACGTCGCCGAGCACGTAGCCGTTGATCGGGTGCGTGGACAAGGCGTGTTCATGGTGACTGATCTGGGGGACCCCCGCGTTGACCGCCTCGGCGGCCAGGCGAGGATTCACTGCCACCCCGAGGTCGACGAACACCCGTGACTTCGCCATCGTGCGTATGAGTTCGGCGTCCTGATCGATGAAGGTGAGCTGGATCCTCTCCTCGGGCTCCTCGGCGACGCCGATGTCGACCCCCAGCAATGCGGTCTCGTCGGTCTGTAGGAATGCCAGATCGAGATTCTGATAGCCCGCGATCACGCGCCGGACGCCGCGCAGGAAGTCGAGGTCCTGCGAGCGGAAGGTGCACAGAAACAGCCGGGTGCGCTCGTCGTTCACGAGCTGCGGGGCCATCGTGGCGATCACCTCGTCGATCTCCACGGTTGTGATGTTGTCGATGAGCAGGGAGATAGTGACCTTGGATTCGTTCGCGCTCGCGCCGAAGGTCGGGCGCCGCTCCAGCGGGTAGATCGACAGGACCGGCAGTAGCGCTTCGTCTATGGCCTGGTCCGCGGCCTCGCGCTCGCTCGCCTGGCCGAGATTCGAGAACACCACACCGGCCCGCTCCAGCAGTTCGACCGAGACGGCTGCCGCTCGCGCCGTCGAGCGCGAAAGCACCAGGGTCTCGTCGCCGAGTGCTGATCGGACCAGGTTGTTGTGCTGCCCCGAGAGCGCCAGGACCACCGTGTCGCGTTCACCCGAGCGCTGGAGCAGGTGCGCGCCGAAGAACTCGGCCATCAGGGCTTCCCAGCTGTCATAGGACTGGCTGCGGAACCGATCCGCGTCGTTCTGGACGATATCGATGTGACCGGACGGCACGTCCTCGCTGACGATCACGTCCCCGGTGCGCGAGAGGTAGTACTGGGTCGCCGGGTGACCATCTTCGTCGTGCATCAGGACACTGGAGAGAAAGCCACGGTCGTCGAAGATCCGCTCAAGCGTCGGCATCCCGTCGCCGTAATACCGGATGGACTGCAGCGTGCCCTCCCGTGCGAGATAGACCCGGGCGTAAACGTCGCTGTCGCGCATCACGGTGACGATGAACGGGTTGTAGAAGAAGCTGACGTCATCAGGCCATTCCAGCTCAAGGAAGTCGAGAGGCCTGGTGTAGTCGTCGTCGAGCCCCTGGATCTCATCGAAGAACGACCAGTACGGCACGTCGAAGATGCTCTGACCGTGTAGGAACCGTCGCAGGCTCGGTGCGTAGTTCAGGACGACGAGCCTGACGTCCTCGCTACCCTGCTGGAAAACCCTGAGTTGGGTGACGGTGTCGTCGGGCTCCGCACTCGTCGTGCTCCGGAACCACACGCTGTCGGTCGAGTACCACGGGCGAGCGGCGTTGTACCAAGCCGGGATGAAGTGGATCATGCCGCCGCTCTGCTCGAGGAGGTCCTGAAAGTGAAGACGTATTTCCTTCCGATCATCGTGTCGGCGATCTCCTCCTGAAGCACCCACAGCAGGCCCACCAGGATCATCAGGGTTCCCGGCGCCATCAGTAGGTACTGCAGGTCCGGATACGACCTGATGTAGTACAGCGGCAAACCGGTGAAGATCACGAGGAACGCCCCGCTGCACGCGGAGAGCAGCACGACACGTTTTCGGACGTACTGCCTGGTGGCACGGTCCGGCGGAATGTGGTCGAAGTACTCGCCGCCCTTCTTCATGCGTTCGGCGACGTCCTTCGGGCTGACCGTGAACAACCCGAAGAAAATCGTCAGGCCGAACAACAGCACCAGGTACACGGTGAACCCGGCGGGATGGTTCAACCCCCATGCGGAGAGAAACCGGTTCACGCCCGAGGACGTGGCCGGCACCACCGCACCCACCGCGTGCGCAATGTATTGGGGCAGGGCGAGCAAGGTCAGCGCGTACATGATGGGTGAGGCGCCGGCCGGGTTGAGCTTGATCGGGAGGTACGAAATGCCCGTGTAGCCGTTGTCGATGGAGACCTTGTTGACGTGCACGCGCACCTCGCGGTTGCCGGCGAGCAACCCGATAAGCACCACGCAGAAGCCCGCCAGGATCACCAGCCACAGAACGCCGGCATCGGTCTTCGTAATGGACAGGGTCCTAATGTTTTCTGTGGCCGTGATGATGATCTGGTAGAGGATGAACATGGTGATGCCGCCGACGCCCAGGTCCTCGTTCTTCTTGGCCAGCCATGCCACCAGGATCGCGCCTGCGGTCAGGAACACGACGATGACGATCTGCGCATTCACCCGGTTGGAGAACGGTCCCCACGACAGTGACTCGACCTCGTAGCGCGACATCAGGCTGGTGGCCTGAAACACCGCCAGGGCCACCATCAGAACGTTGCGTGCCCGGTTCACGGTTTCTTCGGGGATCTTCCGATCCCTGGCGATCTTGCCGATGAACAGAAAGCGCCACAGGATCGCCGCACTCATCCACGGGCCCAGGCCCAGCGAGAACAGGGACCGGTGGAAGAAGTTGCCGCCCGAAGCGATGTTGGCAGCTTTGAGCACGTCGCCGTTGCCGTCGCTGGTCCCCTTGGCCACGTCGCGCAGAAAGGGGATGGGAATGTAGCGGCCAATCATGAAGCACGCGAAGAACAACGCGGTCCACAGCAGCTTGATCTTCAGCGGCGCGAACTTGCCTTCACGAATCTGCGCCATACCCGTCCTTCCTCGATCCATTCGACGCGGACTCATTTTCGGTTACCGAAGATGTTCAGGGACGAGAGCAGCGAGCCGATCCGGGACTGCCGTCCACCCTCCGCTGGCGACGTGGACTCACTGCGCAGGTAGCTCTCGGCCTGGGACACGCTCTCGATCACCGAGTCGCTGACGGACGACTCGGAATCGCTCGACGAGAGCGTCCCGCTGACGGACTCGTAGATCACCGTGCTCTGCGACTCACTGGTGGACGTCGATTCGCTCGCAGAGGTGGACTCGCTGGTCGATTCGCTCGCGGAAGTCGAGCCCGACTCGGTGGCCGACGTCGACTCGGAATCGCTCGCGGAGTCCGACCCAGTGGCCGAGGCCGACTCCGACTCACTGGTCGACTCCGACTCACTGGTCGACTCCGACTGACTCGTGGACGCCGAACCCGACTCGCTGGTCGAGGTTGAATCCGACTCACTGCCCGACGCGGACACGGACTCACTGGTCGAAGTCGAAGCTGACTCACTGGTCGAGGTCGAGTCCGACTCACTCGTCGAGGTCGACGCCGAGGCAGAGCCAGATTCACTCGTGGACGCCGATTCTGACTCGGACTCGCTGGTCGACACCGACGCACTCGCTGATGTGGACGCCGAATCACTCGCCGACGTCGAGCCCGACTCACTGGTAGAGGTCGACTCCGAACCCGACTCACTCGCCGACCCACTGGTCGAGGTCGACGCCGACTCACTCGCCGAAGTCGAGTCCGATTCGGAGGTCGACTCACTCGTAGAGGTCGAGCCAGATTCACTTGTAGACGCCGAACCCGACTCACTGGTCGAGGTCGAGTCCGACTCACTCGCCGACGCCGACTCCGACTCCGAATCACTCGCCGAGTCCGACACCGACGCACTCGCTGATGTGGACGCCGACGCACTCGCCGAACCCGACTCGGACTCACTAGTCGAGTCCGACTCACTGGCAGAGTCCGACGCCGACTGACTCGTGGAGGCCGAGCCCGACGAACTGATCGAATCCGATGCCGACTCACTGACCGACCCGCTGGTCGAGGTGGAGGCCGAGTTACTGGCGGAGGTCGACGTACTCGCCGACGTGCTCGCTGACAGAGACTGCGATGAGCTCGTCGAGAGCGACTGCGACGACGAGGTCGACGCAGACAGCGAGCTGCTGGAGCTAGTGGTACCTGACGGAGCTGCCGACTGACTCGCCGAAAGGCTCTGCGACTGGCTGTCGGAAACGATCAGACTTGGCGTGTCACTTGGGCTGCTCGCGCTGTTGAAATAGTAGAAGAGCGAGTTGATGTTGTAGACCGAGGTGCCGCCCGAAGGCAGCGCCTGGACTGCGATCATCACCCCGCTGCCGGTGGTCATGTATCCGGCGTACAACGTATGTCCGATGTACATCGGGTAAGCGACGAAGTGTGCTTGGACTCCGTTGATCGTGATGTTGATAGTCGTCAGGACCGCCGCGAGGTTGGCCGTCGTGATGTTGCCGTCGGAGGTCGTGATTGCGGTGTTGTACGTGATATTGCTGCCGTTATATGTGCCGCCCCCGACACCGCCGTACGTCGCCTTTCCTGCACCTGTGCTCGACAGACTGCTGTCTGCCCCGCCACCGTAGGAGATCGATGCGTTCGTCAGCCCTTGGTCTGAATACGTCGGGATCTGCGTGGCCGTAGTTGTGCTCGCACTCGTCGCCGCCGTGGCCGCGCGCAGCAAGGACGCCCTGCTCAGCGTGGGCGCCTGGCTCGTCGACTCGCTCCGCGACAGCGACTCGCTGGTCGAGTCCGACGCGGCCGTCGTCGACTCGCTCGCCGGCGTAGTCGAACTGCTGGTGGAATCCGACGCGGCGGACTCACTCGTTCTCTGCGACGTCGACTCGCTCGTCGACTCTGTAGCAGAGTCACTGGTCGCGTCAGTGCCGCCGGGGGTCAGGACCGTGCTGCCGTCCGTCGCCAGGGTGTTCAGGTTCGCCGCGGTGACGTCGTATGAGACGGGCGTGATGTCGGACACGATCTACAGTCCTTCTACGGGAGGCGGTCAGCCCGGCGGGATCTGGCCGAGTCGCCGCACCATGCGCCAATGGTTCGTGTCGCCCATCCGCTTGAACTCGATCTGGTCGAGCAGCGCCTCCGCGATGGCGAGGCCGCGACCGCCCTCGGCGTCCTCGTTAGGCATGGCTTTGCCCTGCTCGGGCGTGAACGTCTGACCCGTGTCATCAAGTTCGGCCTCGATCTCATCCTCGCGCACTCGAATCGTGAACTTCCAGCGCACCTCGCCCTCGGGCCGCCCGTATTCGACGACGTTGTTGGCGATCTCGATGATTGCCGTCTCGAACAGCATGACGTCCATCGGGTCGAGCTGCGGGTGCTCCCCGGCGGCTTGCGCCAGGAGTGCGTGGACTGCGTCGAGCTGCTCGGGCACGGCGAAGCCCTCCAGCACGTACTCTTCGCCGCCCGACGAGCCCTCACCAGTCATGGAGCGCCTCCTCGACCGTCGCGTACGGGACCAGGATCCGGTCGAGGTTCGTCAGCTTGAGCACCGCGAGCACCTGGTCGCCCGCGGCGGCGATCCGCAAGTCGCCGCCCTGCTGCCGCGCGGACTTCAGTCCGCCTACCAGCGCGCCGAGCCCAGAGGAGTCGATGAAGTCGACCGCGTGCAGGTCCACGACGAGGCGGGCCTTACCTGCGGCCACGAGGTCGTCGATCCGTGTCTTGAGCGGCGGCGCCGCCACCAGGTTGAACTTGCCCTCGGGCGCGAGCACCACGTGCGTGCCCTCGTCCACTTCCTCAAAGCTCATCGGTGCATGCTCCTTGTCTCATGATCGGGTCGTCGCGTGTGCGGGCTCCTGGGACGTGCGGTCGAGACCAGCTCTGGCTGCCCGCCTGACGGCGAGCGCCGTCACGTCGTCGGTCGCCGCGTGGGAGACCGCGAAGTCCACGATGCGATCCACGATCTGCCGGCAACTCAGCCCGGGGTCCAGGATGGTTTGCAGCCTGGTCTCGGCCTCCTCGAACGAGTCGTCGAGCACGTCGAAGACGCCGTCGGATACGACGACCAGCAGTTCGTCCTCCGCCAGGACGTCCGAGGCCCGGGCCCAGGTGTCCTCGATCGGCATTCCGAGCGGCAGGTATTCCTGGAACAGCCGCCGGTAGCCACGCTGCGAGGCAATGATTGCCAGCCCGTGACCTGCGTCGACGTAGTCGAGCGCTCCGGTGATCGGGTCCAGTCGACCTACCCACAGCGTCGAGAACCGGTTGTTGGCCTCGAGGTCGTGCCGGGTGGTCGTCGAGGTCCGCACGACTGCGTCGCCGACATCGGTATACCGCGAGTGGCCGCGCAATACTGCGCGCACCTCGGATGCGATGAGGGAGGCGGCGAGACCCTTCCCCATGACGTCGCCGAGCACCACCTGGAGCCGCTTCCCGGCACCGTCCGGGTCGTTGACGACAAACCAGTCGAAGTAGTCACCGCCCGCCTCGCGGGCGGGCTGGACACGACCAGCAATCTCGACACCAGCGATGTCCGGCGCCGACGTCGGCAGCATGAGCTGCTGTACCTGCCCGGCGAGGTCCATTTCCTCCTGGACGGCGAGCTCATGTTCGAGCAGTGCCCCGAGGTCGGCGAGCATCTCCCGCTGCTGACGGCCCAACGTGCGCGGCGCGAGGTCGAGGATGCACAGCGCGCCGATGTTCTGGCCGCTCTGACCACGTACAGGGACCCCCGCATAGAAGCGCACCCGCGGCGGGCCGATCACCGCGGGGATCGCCGCGAACCGCTCGTCCTCGCGCAGGTCGCGGACCTCAAGCACCTGGTCCTGCTGGACCGTGATGTGACAGACGGAGTCCGCGGCCGGCATCTCCCCCTTCGGGAAGCCGACGGACGCGACCGTGAACTGCGAGTCATTGCCGATGAGGTTCAGCGCAGCAATGGGTGCCCCGAAGATCGCCTGCGCCAGTCGTACGACACGGTTGTAGCGTTCCGCCGGCACACTGCGGGCAAGTGCCTCCGCCTCTTGGCGGCCAGTGCTCGGGGGCATCACCATGGCTCCGCCTCAGTCGGCCAGACCGTCGAGAATGGGCTCGATCTCAAGAACCGAGCGCCGCGTGGCCGACCACCCCATCCCCAGCGATGTCTCGCGATTGGTGATGAGCACGACCACGGCCTCCGGATGGTTGGGCAGCACCATCATGAAATGAATGGTATGGCGCGTCGTCATCTGCATCTCCTCGATGAGACGCTCGCTCGACCGCCCGCGCTTGTGCGAGATCAGATCCTCGACGTGTCGCACCGTCTGACCGCGGAACATCTCCACTGCCGCAGCGGCCACTGCCTCGAGATACTCCTGCGTGAAGTACGACACGTGGTGAGCCACCCCGAGCAGGGCACCAGAACGCAGGTCGGCGACCGCGCACCCAAGCGCGCCCTCGACCTCAAGAACGACCGACTCCATCACGTCATCGAGCCTTCTCATGTGGCACACCGTAACACTCACGGGGGCAGCACACAGCGATCCCTCAACACGTCATCGGGCTCTGTCTCAAGCCCCGCGTGCTGGTCCACGAGTTCGTCCAGACCACGTGACCGCGGTGAGCCCCCGCGCTCCGTGCGAGGTCAGCCGCGTCGATCGCCTCGGGGAGCAGGAGAGCAGGCTCTCCCGCTCCTCCCCGGCTCAATCCGCGGTGGCGGTGGTGTCTTGGCTCAGGACATAGGAAACGCATGTCTCAAGACATCGGAAACCGGTGTGTCAGGTCATAGGAAACCCTCGCGGGCCGGTCGGCTGTCGGGGTGTCCAAAGCCAAACTTGTGATCACCGCTGTTGTCATCGAGG
>DASXYU010000031.1:0-11025 GCA_036502295.1 Jatrophihabitans sp.
GTTCAGCTCCGCGAGGCTATCAAGACCGATCAGGTGCATCTCGACTTCCAACCCGAGTTCGACCTACATACGCGGTCCGTGCTCGGCGTGGAGGCATTGGTGCGCTGGGAACACCCCCACCGTGGTCTGTTGGATCCCACGGAGTTCGTACAGCTGGCGGAAACCAGTGGGGTGATCGAGGCGTTGGGGGAGTGGACGTTGCGTGCCGCGTGCCAACAGCGTGCAGTTTGGCAGGCAGAGATGCCAGCCGCCGACTTCGCGGTTCGCGTCAACGTGTCCCCGCTGCAGCTGGACAATCCAGCCTTCGTCGAGCTGGTCAGTGTGGTGCTGTCAGCGACGGGGACCCAGCCGGGCGATCTATGCCTGGAAGTGACCGAGCGCGGAGAACCGAAGGATGCCGCCACGATGGCCGATGTCCTACTCGGTCTTCGACAGATGGGCATCACGATCGCGCTGGACGACTTCGGTGTGGGTCGCAACGGACTACTCAGGTTGCGCGAGAACTTGTATGACGTCATCAAGATCGATCAGGCGTTCGTACGGAATCTGATACCTGATTCGGGTGACGCCACGATCGTGGCCGCGATTCTTAGACTTGGTGACGACTTGGGTATGGATGTGGTCGCCGAAGGTATTGACTCCGAGGTGGCTCTCGCCGAATTGATTCGGCTCGGCTGCCGCAAGGGGCAAGGGTTCCTGCTCGGCGAGCCGATGGCCGCGGCTGACATCACCGAGCTACTGGCGCTCGATGAATCTCGATGATTCGTCGGCGCCAGTATTGCTTGACGACAGAATCGTCAGCTATGTAAGAAGTGTGTGAGCCTCGGGTGGCCCCTGCCTTGGGCTTTTCTCGTTCACGCTGATTCGGACCCCCCGCCGGATCGATCGTGAGCATCAGGGGACGAAGCGGCGGCCCCCTACTCTGTAGCCGTAGGGGGCCGCCGCGTTCGTGAGGCCCCAGTTGCGCGCAAATCCCCCCGGACATCGGCGCGGTACTAGGCAGGTCAGGGGCCTTACCGCCAATCCCCCGACGACGGGAGGCCCCTGACCGCTCTAGGAAGTATCTTCCACGGAAGATACTTCCTAGTCAAGCATTATCCGAAGATTCGTGCGCTCGGCATCCGCGGCGCCTCGCCGACCTGGGCCGCGCATTCCGTCCATGGCTCGTGGATGGCTACCCCCTGGCCTCGCCATATTCGGGTAGCGGAGCCTTGGTGGCCAGTTGGTTCGTCGCGAGCTACAGTAGGAAGTGAAACCGGAAGTGCTTAAGGAAGTGGAGAGGGGTTGATGTAGGGATGAGCGACGTACTGGAACGAGCAGTCGAAGCGCCCGAGATTGTGCAGGCATTACGCGCCTACGGGGTTACGCAGGCCGAAGTGGGCTCGGTCGCTGGTGTTACCGACCGCGCTGTGCGCGGCTGGGCTCACTCCATGGTGCGCCCCGATCGCTACGACCGTCTTGCGCAACTTCGGGATCTGGTTGTGCTGTTGTCGGACTCGCTGAGCGCCCGCGGGGTGGGTCAGTGGTTGCACGCCCGCAACAGGATGCTGGGCGGACAGCGTCCGATCGACGTTCTCGCCGAGGGGCGCTTCGCGGACGCCCAAGCGGCAGCGCAGGCATTCGTGGACGGGTCCTACGTCTGAACGTGCCACTAGATTCCGATGAGCTGAGGGCAGCACTCGACGGATTGCCCGCCTACGAGGTCTCCGGTGAGTTTCTGGCATCAAGGTCCGGTCCGTCATCCGCTGACGTCCTTCCCTGATCCTGCGGTTTCCGACGGGCGTTATCACCGTCGCGGCGAAACTGGGGTCTGGTACGCATCTGACCGTGAGCAGGCGGCGTGGGCCGAGATGCTGCGTCACTTCACCGACGACGGTGTCGATCCCTTCGAGATCCGCCGTCGCATCGGCCGCGTCCGTGTCGTTGGCTTGTCTGTTCTGGACCTAACCGACTTCAGCGTCCAACATGCGCTCGGCCTCACCGAGGCGGACCTGATCGGCGACGACTACGCCGCGACTCAGGCAGTGGCAGCTGCCGCCCGCGACGTTGGCTTTGATGGCCTGCTCGCACCTTCAGCTGCACTAGCCGGTCGGCTCACACTCGTCATCTTCGCGCCAGGACAACGCGCCGTCTCGGCTGAGCTTTCGCGGGTGTGTCAACCGCCGCCGCGCCTCGCCGACCTGGGCCGCGCATTCCGTCCACATGCGGACATGCCCGCCGCGGTGCATGCCTACCTGCGATCGCTCTTCACTGCTGGTTCGGAGGTCATCCGCCGTAATCGCAGTTAACTACGCGTCGGTGTTCTCCGCGTCGACCACGGGCGGCAGGACGGACCATGGGAAGTTGATCCAGCGGTCGGTGCGCTTCCAGACGTAGTCGGCCTTGATGATCGAGTGAGGTTTCTCGTAGACGACCGCGGTGCGCACTTCGATGATGTGTTCCGCACAGAACGTCTTCACGAGATCCAGCGTCGCGCCGGTGTC
Organism: Jatrophihabitans sp.; assembly: GCA_036502295.1. GTDB lineage: Bacteria > Actinomycetota > Actinomycetes > Mycobacteriales > Jatrophihabitantaceae > DASXYU01. The sequence continues at coordinate 2,484 of DASXYU010000031.1, forward strand.
GGCGACGTCATCGCAGATGAGCACCTTCGAACCCGAAAGGTCCACCGGCTGGGGAACCGGGGGGAGCATGACCGGCATCTCCAGCCTCTCGTCCACGCCGGTGTAGAACTCGACGTTGATCACGTGCAGGTTCTTCACCGCGAGCGCATACCCGAGCGAGCCGGCGAGGAAGAACCCGCCGCGGGCAATGGCAAGGATGATGTCCGGGCGAAAGCCGTCCTCGGCGATCGTGACGGCAAGTTCACGTCCGGCGATCCCGAAGATCTCCCAGGTCAGGGTTTCGCGCTCGTCAGCACTCGACATATCGGCAGCTTGCCAGATGGGGCACGTCACAACAGGGTTGGGCGATCTACTAGGACGTCCTAGAGTCGGAACATGCCGTTCCCCACTGATGCGGAGCGCGACAAGCCTTGGCTGATGCGCACGTACGCCGGTCACTCGTCCGCTGTCGAGTCCAACGCTCTCTATCGCCGCAACCTCGGCAAGGGTCAGACCGGCCTCTCGGTCGCCTTCGATCTGCCCACCCAGACCGGGTATGACCCGGACGCCGAACTGGCGCGCGGCGAGGTGGGCAAGGTCGGCGTACCGGTGAGCCATGTCGGTGATGTGCGCACGCTCTTCGCCGACGTGCCGCTTGAGCAGATGAACACGTCGATGACGATCAACGCTCCGGCGATGTACCTGCTTGCGCTTTACCTCACGGTCGCCGAGGAGCAGGGCGCGGACTTCACGAAGCTGTCGGGCACGACCCAGAACGACATCATCAAGGAATACCTCTCGCGGGGCACCTACGTCTTCCCGCCTGCGCCGTCGATGCGTCTCATCACCGACGTCATCACCTACACGGTGACGAACGTCCCCAAGTGGAACCCGATCAACATCTGCAGCTATCACCTGCAGGAGGCGGGTGCGACGCCCGTGCAGGAGGTCGCGTTCGCGATGGCCACCGCCATCGCCGTCCTCGACGCGGTGCGTGACTCCGGGCAGGTGCCGGCCGAGCAGTTCGGCGCCGTGGTCGGTCGAATCTCCTTCTTCGTCAACGCGGGCGTGCGGTTCATCGAGGAGATGTGCAAGCTGCGCGCCTTCGGCGAGCTCTGGGACGAGCTCACCCGCGAGCGGTACGGAGTCACCGACGCCAAGCAGCGTCGCTTCCGCTACGGCGTGCAGGTCAACTCCCTCGGACTCACCGAGGCGCAGCCCGAGAACAACGTCTACCGCATCCTGCTCGAGATGCTCGCCGTCACCTCCGCGCGGGACGCACGGGCCCGCTCGGTGCAGCTGCCTGCGTGGAACGAGGCGCTGGGGCTACCGCGTCCCTGGGACCAGCAGTGGTCGCTGCGCATGCAGCAGGTGCTCGCCTACGAATCGGACCTGCTCGAGTACGACGACATCTTCGCCGGCTCGCACGTGGTGGAGGCGAAGACCGCCGCCATCAAGGACGGCGCCAAGGCTGAGATCGACCGGATACTCGCGATGGGCGGGGCGGTAGCCGCGGTCGAATCCGGCTACCTGAAGTCCGAGCTCGTCTCGTCCCTGGCCCAGCGTCGCCGTCGGATCGAGTCCGGCGACGACGTCGTGGTGGGGGTCAACCGGTTCACCGAGACCGAGCCGAACCCGCTCGTCGGTGGCTCCGACGGTGGCATCCTCACCGTCGACCCGGCGGTCGAGGAGGCAGCGAAGGCGGCGTTGGTCCAGTGGCGCGCCGGGCGTGACGCGACGGCGGTCACTGCCGCACTCGATGTCCTGCGCACTGCGGCCGGCACGTCGCAGAACTTGATGGAGGCCTCGCTCGCCTGCGCCCGTGTCGGTGCGACCGTCGGGGAGTGGGCCGGGGTGCTGCGCGAGGTCTTCGGTGAGTACCGCCCGCCGACCGGCGTCGCCGCGGCCTCCGGCGGCGGCAACGAACAGTCGCTCACCGAGGTACAACAGCGAGTCAAGAAGCTGGGCGCGGAGCTTGGGCGTCCATTGAAGTTCCTCGTCGGCAAACCCGGCCTCGATGGCCACTCCAATGGTGCCGAGCAGATCGCCGTCCGCGCCCGGGACGCCGGATTCGAGGTCGTCTACTCCGGCATCCGCCTTACTCCGCAGCAGATCGTCGCCGCAGCGGTGGAGGAGGACGTGGACGTCGTGGGCCTCTCCGTCCTGTCCGGGTCGCACATGTCGGTCGTGCCGCAGGTCGTCGAAGGTCTGCGCGGGGCAGGGTTGGGCGACGTTCCGGTGATCGCCGGCGGCATCATCCCCGAGTCCGACGCGGCGGCCCTGCACGAAGCGGGCGTGGCGAAGGTCTTCACCCCGAAGGATTTCGAGATCACCGACGTCCTCAGTCAGATCGTCGACGCCATTGAGTTCGCGCGCTCGTAACCGCCGCTGGGTAGGTTGGATTGGTGACCACACGACCAATTCGCATCGCCCTGCAACTGCAGCCTCAGCACGCCGATTATGCCGCGATCCGTGACACCGTCCGCCGGGCCGAGGACCTCGGCGCCGATGTCATCTTCAACTGGGACCACTTCTATCCGCTCTACGGCGAGCCCGAGGGTAAGCACTTCGAGTGCTGGACCATGCTCGGCGCCTGGGCGGAGCAGACCAGCCGCGTGCAGATCGGCGCCCTGGTCACCTGCAACAGCTACCGCAACCCCGAACTGCTCGCCGACATGGCGCGCACTGTCGACAACATGAGCGATGGACGCCTCATCTTCGGCATCGGCTCCGGTTGGTTCCAGAAGGACTACGACGAGTACGGCTACGAGTTCGGCACCGCCGGCGGCCGCCTGGACGCTCTCGCCGAGGCGCTGCCGCGCATCGAGAAGCGACTCGGCAAGCTCAACCCCGCGCCCACTCGTGACATCCCCGTCCTCATCGGTGGTGGCGGTGAGAAGAAGACGTTGCGGCTCGTCGCGGAGTACGCCGACATCTGGCATACCTTCGTCAGCGGCGAGGTGCTCGACCACAAGCTCGACGTGCTGAAGCGGCACTGCGAGGCGGTCGAGCGGTCCTTCGGCGACATCGAAATCTCCGTAGGCGTGCCCGGTGAGGACGCCGTCGCGAAGGCCAAGACGCTGGCCGTCGCCGGGGCGACGCTGTTCACGTACGGCATCGGCGGCCCGGACTACGACCTGGAGCCGCTCAAGCAGCTCATCGCCTGGCGCGATAGCCAGTGAGGCTCGTAGTCGCGCGTTGCAGCGTTGACTACGTCGGACGTCTCACCGCGCACCTGCCTCTGGCGAAGCGCCTGCTGATGGTGAAAGCGGACGGCTCCGTCCTCATTCATTCCGACGGCGGCTCCTACAAGCCGCTGAATTGGATGAGTCCGCCTTGTTCGCTGGTCGAGGGCGAAGGAGCCTGGACCGTCACCAACAAGGCAGGCGAGCAGCTCGTCATCACCATCGAGGCAATCGAGCACGACACCGCGCATGAGCTGGGCGTCGATCCCGGCTTGGTGAAGGACGGCGTCGAGGCGCACCTACAGAAGTTGCTCGCCGAGCACATCCACACGCTGGGGGAGGGCTACCGCCTGGTGCGCCGTGAGTTCCCGACGGCGATCGGGCCGGTGGACATCATGGCGCGCGACGCCAAGGGAGTCTCGGTGGCGGTGGAGATCAAGCGCCGCGGCGAGATCGACGGCGTCGAGCAGCTCACGCGCTACCTCGAACTGCTCAACCGCGACCCGCTGCTCGCCCCGGTGCGCGGAGTCTTCGCTGCCCAGGAGATCAAGCCCCAGGCGAGGACGCTCGCTGAGGACCGAGGCATCGCCTGCGTCGTCCTCGACTACGACGTGCTGCGTGGGATCGACAACAAGGAAGATCGGCTGTTCTAACGCCTCTCTCTCGCTCTCTCGCTCTCTCGCTCTCTCGCTTGACCATCGTGTTCGCGTCGATAAATGCATACGCTTGCGCAGTGGCGACGGCGAGCAACATGTACGTCGGTGCGTTCTTGGCGCGACGCACCGCTACACGGCGGCCGGTGGTAAGCCAGCTTGGCTTGTACGGCGCACTTCCATCAGCCGATCAGTCAGATCTGCGGCTGCTGGTCACTGATGACCGTGCATACGACCAGCTGGCTGTCCTGTTGCCGACGGTCCAGGCTGGGTTAATCACGATCTTCGACGCCGCTCACCGGTGCATCGCCCTCCTTGGCGATCTTCCGAACTGGCAGCCGCAGGCCACGACAGCGATGATCCACCGCGACTTACGGACCATGCCCTCGCACGGGCTGCGAGGTGAGCTGACCCTTCGGCCGGTGCGACGACTTTCTGAAGACGCCACTGATGGTGTGCCTCTAGAAGACGCAGTTGCGATGGCAGTGCTGGCAGACCCGATGACCGGTGAGGGTCCGGAGGAACTCGCGATACATCTGCGGTCGTTGCCTTCGGCGTTCCGGCTCTACGCCGCGGTCGACGGTGACGGTGCAGTGCGCGCAACGGCGGGCTGCGGTGTATTCGCGGCCGACGCGACCGTGATCTTCGTCAACACGCACCCGTGCTGGCGCCTTCGCGGCATTGGCCGGGCGATGACCGCAGCGGCGCTGCGCGCTGCTCAAGACGCCGGAGCACGCTGCGCCTGCCTTGACGCCAGCGCAGCCGGCCTGCCGATCTACCGACAGCTCGGCTTCGAGACCGTCGCGCGAGCAATCCGGTACTTCCGAGGAGAGTCGAAGTGACGAGCGCCCACGATCGTCACTTCCTTCCCATCTGTTTCGGCCGCTCAAGTCTCAGCCTCGACATCCGATGTGGTCGGCGTAGCTGGTCCTCCAGCGACGCCAGGGAGGGCTGACATGACGGATGCAGAGCGCAACCCCAAGGCGAAGGCCGACCGGATCTCGATCGAAATGCTGGTGGCAGTGGCACGTGCCCTCCGCGCGGACCCCAACGACCGCCGCGTGACGCAGCCGATTCCCGGCATTCCGGGATACCGTCCCGCCTCCTGACATTCGCCTCACCGCGCGGGTATTCACAGCCGCTTTCGCAGGGTATAACGCTCATGTGACGGCTCATGAGATTTCGCGCGTCGGTGTAGTGGGTCTCGGGACGATGGGTGCCGGAATCGCTGAGGTCTGTGCCCGTAGCGGGTTGGACGTCGTCGCGGTCGAACGCGACACCGCGTCGCTCGACCGGGCACGCGCCAGCATCGAGCACTCCACTGCGCGCGCGCTGGCCGGCGGCAAGCTCACCGAGTCAGAGCAGGACGCGCTGCTGGGCCGGATCAGCTTCGGTCTCGACCTGGATGCGCTCGCCGACGTCGACCTGGTCATCGAAGCGGTCCCCGAGCAGCTGGAACTCAAGCGCGAGATCTTCGCCCACCTCGACAAGATCTGTAAGCCCGAGACGATCCTCGCCACCAACACGTCCTCGCTCTCGGTTACTGAGATCGCGGTGGCGACCACTCGTCCCGGCAAGGTCGTCGGGATGCATTTCTTCAACCCCGCACCGGTGATGAAGCTTGTCGAGGTCGTGCGCAGCGTGGTCAGCGAGCAGGAGGTCGTTGAGGACGTCGAGGCATTCGTTCAGCGCCTCGGCAAGCTCGACGTCACCATCGGCGACCGCGCCGGGTTCATCGCGAACGCGCTCCTGTTCGGTTACCTCAACCACGCCGTCGCACTCTTCGAGTCGCGCTACGCGACACGTGAGGACATCGACGCGGCGATGCGCCTCGGGTGCGGTCTGCCGATGGGGCCGCTTGCCCTGCTCGATCTCATCGGCCTCGACACCGCTTACGAGATCCTCGACACGATGTATCGGCAGGGCCGTGACCGCCTGCACGCGCCGTGCCCGATCTTCAAGCAGATGATCACCGCAGGGCTGCTGGGGCGTAAGTCCGGGCGCGGCTTCTACAGCTACGACGAGCCGGGATCGCCGAATGTCGTCGCGGATGCGCTTACTCCCGCGAAGGGAGCGTTGGTCTCGGGTGGGCGCCCGGTCGCGAAGGTCGGCGTCGTCGGTTCCGGGACGATGGCCACCGGCATCATCGAGGTCTTCGCGAAGGCGGGCTACGACGTCAGCTTCGTCGCCCGTGGCGAGGCGAAGGTTGCGACCGTGATCGCGGCGCTGACCAAGTCGCTGGACAAGGCGGTGGCCCGCGGCAAGCTCGGCGAGGACGCCCGCGATACAGCGCTCGCCCGCGTGCACGGCATCACCTCGATCGACGAACTCGCCGACGCCGACCTCGTGGTGGAGGCCGTCGCCGAGGAGCTCTCGGTGAAGCAGGCGATCTTCGGTGCGCTGGACGAGGTCTGCAAGCCGGGCGCCGTGCTGGCCACGACTACGTCCTCGCTGCCGGTAATCGCCATCGCCCGGTCGATGTCGCGACCCGCGGACGTCATCGGCATGCACTTCTTCAACCCGGCATCGGTGATGAAGCTCGTCGAGGTGGTCACCACGGTCGCCACCGCTCCCGATGTCGAGGCGACCGTCCTCGAGGTCACGGCGAAGGTCGGCAAGCACGCGGTGCGCTGCGGTGACCGCGCCGGCTTCATCGTGAACGCACTACTGTTCCCCTACCTCAACGATGCGATCAAGATGCTCGAGGCCCACTACGCGACCGCTGATGACATCGACTCGGCGATGCGCGTCGGCTGCGGGTACCCGATGGGACCGTTCGAACTGCTCGACGTCGTCGGCAACGACGTCTCACTCGCTATCGAACGCGAGCTCTACCTCGAATTCCGCGAACCCGGCTTCGCCCCCGCACCCCTGCTCGAACACCTCGTCACCGCCGGCCGTATCGGACGCAAGGTTGGAAAGGGCTTCCGCGACTACGCGTGACGCTCGCGTTGTCGGCTAGGACGCGTGCGGCGTGGGAGTCATAGCGACGGCGATCGCACCAGCAAGCTTCTGATGGACCTCGCGCAGTGTGTCGTGGGCGGCGTCGCGTTCGGAGTGCAGGCGGCGGACCTCGGCCTCAGCGTTGAAGACCAGTTCGGCGGCGTGATCCTCGGCGTGGTGCACGATGCGGGCGGCAGTGGCATCAGCCTCGGCGAGCATCTGATCACTCGACTCCTTCTCGACCGTCCGGCGCGAGCGCAGGACGATCTCGAAGTCGTCCTGCGCGACCTGTCGCGCGGTCTCCGCGTCGACATCGAGGCGCTCGCGAGTCGCAGCGTGCAGTGCGTCGAGGCGGGCACGCTCCGCGACAGACTCCTCTTCGGCCTGCATCCGGGCGTCCTCAAGTCGGGCCCGTTCGGCCTCTGCCTCAAGATCGAGGCGCTCGCGCTCCTCGGCGGCGGTGGCGTTGAGCCAGGCGACGTCCGACTCCACCCAGGCGCGGTGGGCGTCGGCGTCGGCGACCTGCCGGCTGTGGTACTCGTCAGCTTCGGCGCATTTGACTGCCGCTGAGGCAAGCATCGCCTCCGCCTGGGTCTGGGCAGTCGCGATGAGGCGCGCGGCGGAGGCCTCAGCAGCTGCCTTGATGCCGACCACTTCGGCCTCGGTGTCAGTGCGCAGCCTGTCAGCGTGCGCCTGGGCGTCAGCACGCAATGTTCCGGCGTCTGCTTCGGCCTGGGCGATCGTCCTCGTGGACTGTTCGGACATCGCTGCGCGGACCTCGTCCGCTCTCGCCTCGGTCTCCATCCGGAGCTGGGAGGCGTCCGCTTGCGCGGCCTCCACGAGATGCCGGATCCGGGCGTCCACGTTCTCGGGGGTGATCGTCTCGTTGGAGATCCGCAGCTGACGGCGCAACGACTCCAGCTGCGCCTGGGCGGCGGATAGCTGTGCCGCGACGTCGGCGCTCCGGGAGAGGGCCGCATCACGCTGGCCCACCGCGACGCGCAGGTCGTCATCGGCCTTGAGCATGTAGCGGTCGACCTGGTCGCGGTCGTAGCCGCGCATCGCTTGGTCGAAGCCGTGCTCGCTGCCGCTGAGCATGGGTAGGACGTCGGAGGGATGGTAAGTGCTCATGAGTGTCCTCGCTTCTCTCGGCAGGCAGGGGAAAGCTACCCACGGAGCAACGGTTACAACACAAGAGTCACACGGGCCACGTCAGAAACACGTGAAGCGGCCCGGCGCGTCCTCGCGTAGGGCTCGTTCATGAAAAAAAGGTAGGCGCTAGACGCCTCGGAACCTGTTGATCTCCTCCAGGTGCTTGGCTCGCAGCTCGGTGTCGCGGACTCCGAGACCCTCTTCGGGCGCGAGGCAGAGCACGCCGACCTTGCCCTGGTGCAGGTTCTTGTGCACGTCGTAGGCGGCCTGGCCGGTGTCGGCGAGCGCATAGGCCTTGGACAGTGTCGGGTGGATGTGGCCCTTGGCGATGAGGCGGTTCGCCTCCCACGACTCGCGGTAGTTGGCGAAGTGCGACCCGATGATCCGCTTCAGCGTCATCCAGAGGTACCGGTTGTCGTATTCGTGCATATAGCCCGAGGTGGACGCGCAGGTGACGACCGTTCCGCCGCGCTTCGTGACGTAGACGGACGCACCGAACGTCTCGCGGCCCGGGTGCTCGTAGACGATGTCAGGGTCATCGCCGCCGGTGAGTTCGCGGATCTTCGCCCCGAGCCGCTGCCACTCCTTGGGATTCTGCCGCTCCTCAGGGGTCCCGGCGTTGTCCCAGAA
>DASXYU010000032.1:0-4899 GCA_036502295.1 Jatrophihabitans sp.
CTCGTCCAGGACGAGGATGCGGACGTTGCCGAGGACGAGGTGGCCCTGGGTGGCGAGGTCGAGCAGGCGACCCGGGGTTCCGACGACGACGTCGGCGCCCTTGCGCAGCGCCTCGACCTGCGGCTCGTAGGCGCGTCCTCCGTAGATGGTGACGACGCGGGCGCCGATGTCCTTGCCTGCGGCGGCGACGTCACCGGAGACCTGCACGGCGAGTTCGCGGGTGGGGGCGATGACGAGGGCCTGCGGCGCGGCGGCGTCGGCACCGGGCAGGGCGATCCGGTTGAGCAGCGGCACGCCGAAGCCGAGGGTCTTGCCGGTGCCGGTGCGGGCCTGGCCGATGAGGTCGTTGCCGGCCAGCGCAATCGGCAGGGTGAGTTCCTGGATCGCGAAGGTGTGCGTGATGCCGACCGCCGCAAGGGCGGTGACGATGCCGTCCTTGACGTCGAAGTCGCTGAACTTGGGGCTGGTGGTCGTCGTGGCTGCCCGGGCGGCGAGTGGCTCGACCGTGTCTTGGGCGTCGTCCTCTGTCGGGATGGTGTCGGTCATGAGATTCCTGTCGATGTGCTTCGGTGGCAGTGCGCCGACCGGAGATCGACCTCGCGCAGCAGCGCGAAAATCTATGTAGCGACGGTCAACGCGCAATAACGAATTGCGTATACGTCTTGAGTCTAGTCTGAGCCGGTGACCAGCCCGGAACCGAGCGCGGGGGCGCTCGTCGATCTGCTCGGCGGCCTCGCATACGGCGAACTCTCAGCCTTCGACCGGCTCGCCTCCGATGCGCGGATGGCCCCCACGTTGCAGGGACGGGCGGAGATGTCGGCGATGGCCGCCTTCGAGCTCGGGCACTACCAGCGTCTCGCCGATCGCCTTGCCGGACTCGGGGCCGAACCCGCCGCGGCGATGCAGCCGTTCGTGGCGCCGCTGGAGCGCTACCACTCGCTCACCACGCCGTCGACGTGGCTCGAAGGCGTGGTGAAGGCCTATGTCGGTGACGGGATGGCAGCGGACTTCTACCGCGAGGTCGCGGTCTTCGTCGACGCCCCAACGCGTGAGCTGATCGAGTTGGTGCTCACCGATGGAGGACGTGCCGAGTTCGCGATCAGCGAGGTCCGCGGGGCGCTGGAGGTGGACCCGAGCGTGGCCGGGCGGCTGTCGCTGTGGGCGCGGCGTTTGGTGGGGGAGGCGATCAGCCAGACCCAACATGTCCTGGCTGATCGCGACGAGCTGATGACTCTCTTCGTCACTGGGGTTGGTGACCTCGCCGGCATTGCGCGGCTGATCACCCGCATCACCGAGCGTCACGAAGCCCGGATGCTCACCCTCGGCCTCAAGAACTGACCGCTCGCGCGTCCCGATCGCTCACTTTAGGCGCCGAAAGTGAGCGTTTCGGACGCGCCACCGGTCAGGAAGACATGAAGCCGACGCGACCGCGGTCGGCGTGGGCGATCTCGACGTAGGCGACGAGGTTCGCCGGGACGATGACCTTGCGGCCTTTGTCGTCCTCGAGGACGAGCTGACCGTCGACGCTCTTCAACGCACTGCTCACCAGACGCTCGACCTCGTCCGGGCTCTGCGCGCTCTCCAGCACGATCTCGCGCGGCGTGTGCAGCACGCCGATCTTGACCTCCACGCGGGCCGTCCTCTCTTTAAAGCCTCGATAAGTCGTTGGGTCAACGCTAGTCAATGCCGGGCAGCAGCGCGTACCGACTCCGCTGAGGGCGAAACGCGGGCCCGTTGGCGCTTACTCGTGCAGCGGGAAGTTGGAGATTCCGCGCCAGAGCAGCGCCTCGAGGAACGTGATCGCCTGGTCGCGGGTGAGCGGCTTGTCGTTGTCCAGCCACCACTGAGCCGCGGCCTGGGCGGCGCCGGTGAGGGAGGTGGCGAGCAGTTCGGAGGTGGCCCGGTCGAGGCCGGTGTCGGCGGCGACCGTCTGCGCGACGGCAATCATCGTCGCGCGGGTCACCTGCTCCACCCGCTGACGCACGGCGGGCTCGTTCACCAGGTCTGATTCGAAGACGAGTCGGTAGGCGCCGTCGTGGTCGTCCCGGTCGACGAAGTCGAAGTAGGCGGCGAGGACGGCGTGGACGCGCTCGGCGTTGTCCTCGGTGGTGGCGAGTGCGCCGCTCACGGCGTCGGAGAGCGCCTCGGTCTGCGTGTCGAGCAGGCCCAGGTACAGCTCGAGCTTGCCGGGAAAGTGTTGGTACAGAACGGGTTTGCTCACGCCCGCGCGCTCGGCGATGTCATCCATGCCGGTGGCGTAGTAGCCGTTGGCGACGAAAACTTCCTGGGCGGCCGCGAGCAGTTGCTTGCGACGTTCGTCGCGGGGCAGGCGCCCGCCGCGAGCTACCTCGCCGGAGACGTCGGTTCCGCTGGACACAGGGCGACCCTACTCCGCAGTAGGAGTCGTTTGAGCGCTCGCTATGCAACAGGACGGTGCCTTCGTGCATCTAGGACGTGACAGGCTTCGGAACTGGCGGAGGGTGCGCATGGAGTTCGAGGAGTACGTGCGAGCGCGACGTGCAGCGCTGTTCCGGTTCGGGGTCGTCCTCACCGGTGATCCGGTACTGGCGGACGAGATCGTCACCGATGTGTTGGGTGTCGCCTTCGAGCGGTGGGCGCAGGTTTCGGCCGCCGAGAACGTGCATGCCTACGTCCGCAAGATGGTAGTGAACGAGTACCTCTCGTGGCGGCGGCGTCGGGCGAGGACGTCGGTGGTGAGCGACCTCGATGCGTTGCTCGCCCCGGTCTCGGACGGGGCTGCCGCGTATGCCGATCAGCAGCAGCTCGTCAGTGAATTGCGTGGGCTGCCGGCGAAGCAGCGGGCGGCGATCGTGCTGCGTTACTTCGAAGGACTCTCCGATGCGGAGATCGCGGGTGTCCTTGGTTCGGGTGAGAACGCGGTGCGTTCGAACATCTCGCGTGGCCTGGCCCGGCTGCGCATCCAACTGACCGAATCCCTCACTCAGGAGGTAGTTCGATGAGGACGATTGATGATCTTCACGGTGCGTTCTCGGCGCTTGTACGTGAAGGTGACGCGTACCTGGCGGAGAGGGTGGCTCCCAGCGGCACGGCTGAGGATGTGCCGGTTGGCGAGGAGGTGCCGTTGAGTCTGGCGCTCGGCCCGCGCCGCCGCCGCCCCGTCCTCTGGTTGACGGCTGCCGCGGTGGCTGCGGCAGTTGCGCTCGGTACCACAGCGTTCATCCAGGCGCGGGATGCAACTGCGCCAGCAAACGGCAACCAGTTGCAGGACGACAACCGCTCCGATCCCCTCAGCCCAACCGAGCTGATGATGCCGGTGACAGTGGACCCTTCTGCAGGGGTGCAGATCATCGGCTGGTCGGTGAGAGGTGCCACCCGGGTCTTGGGGGGTATCAATCGGCAGCTCCGGTTCGCGGATTCGGCACACGATTACGAGCTGGTCATCGGGCCGCAGATCACACTGCCGTCTCCGCCCGACTGGGCGAGGCTCGTCGACATCAACGGCATTGCCGCGTACTTCTACGGCGCGGCGATCGCTCCGTCCGACGAACTGATGGCCTACGAGCGCATGCCTTCGCTGCAATGGCATCTGGCGGACGGGACGCGCATGGCACTGTCGGCGAACGACTCGACGACCGAGGCGCAACTTCTCGAGCTCGCACGTGCGCTGCGATTCGAGGGCACGACGGTTGTCCGCTCTGTGCTGCGACTAAGCGTGGCACCGGACGGTATGCGGCTCGCTCAAGTGGGTGTCCAGTATCGCGATCTCGGCGGAGGCATGGACGGGCTGGGCAAGCCGCCGTTCAACGTGACATCGTCGGGATGGAGCACCTACGCCATCTATCAGCCGCTAACAGGCGATGGGATCGAGATCGAGGCCTCGACGGTTCCAGCCGTCACCACCGCGACCGACGGTGTCGAGCACGTCACGTTGCCGAGCGAGCAGACAGCGCTCTGGTATCCCCGTGAGCACGGACTCACCGTCAATCTCGGGGGTGGTCAGTACCTCAATGTCTCCGATCTGGAGTGGGGCGCCAATCCGACGGTGAGCTACGACGACATCGTCAAGGCTGCATCGACGGCAACTGTCGTTTCCAACCCGAGTGACCGCGCTGCCTGGCCAGCAATCGACCAGGCCGTCCCGCTGGGCGAGTGATCGCTCTCCCGGGCGCCGCCCCCGCGCCGGCGAGCAAGAATCCGCTCGAGTGGGCGGTTCTGACGGTGTCTCTGGCAGTCGAGTCGTCAGAATCGCCCACTCGGTCACGTCGGAAGTAGACAGATTGCCCGGCTGCTGCGTCTTATCTGTGAGGACGTCCCCAACGTCCCATTCGAGGGGGAGCCAGGTGAGATTCGAGGAGTACGCGGCAGCGTCGCTCGATCCGCTGTTCCGCTTCGCCTCCGTCCTCACTGGTGACCGCGGCATCGCCGAGGACGTGGTGCAGGACGTTCTCACCAAACTTCACCAGCGCTGGGGCGAGCTGTCACGGGTGACGAACCTGGACGCCTACGTCCGCCGGATGGTCGTCAACGAGTACCTGTCGTGGCGTCGGCGCTGGGCGCGGATCCTGCCCTCGGCGTCCGTGCAGGTTCCTGAGGACGACGCACCGGACGCGGCGACGCAGCACGCCGAGCGCGACAACCTCGCCACCGAATTGAAGGCGTTGCCGCCGAAGCAGCGGGCGGCGATCGTCCTGCGCTTCTACGAGGACATGAGCGATGAGGACGCCGCGGTGATCCTCGGCTGCTCGCCGAGCACGGTCCGCACCCATGTTTCGCGCGCCTTGCGCGCACTTCGCATCTCGCTCGCGGATGACCGCGAGCTGCAACGGAAGGAGCCGTGATGCGCACACTCACCGATCTCCGCGAGGCGCTTCGAACCTCCGAGCAGGCCCCGCCGCCGTTAGAGCACTTTCTGCAAAA
>DASXYU010000033.1:0-51375 GCA_036502295.1 Jatrophihabitans sp.
GTCACTTATAGCGTCGAATGGTCACTTATAACTGACCACTCAGCGGCATAAGTGACCACTCAACGGGGGGTGGAGGGGCACTCGGCGGAGAAGGACCTCGCGGCGCCCGTACCATGCTCGGCGTGAGCGTTTCCCCTGACAAGACCACCCGATCCCTGCTCGGCGGCACCGCCAAGGGCGGCGACGGCAGCCTGATCCCCATTCCGCGCACGATTGCGGGCGCCAGCATCGTGATCGCCCTCGAGGCAGTCTTCAATGTCGTGCGCGCCCTGTCGTTCGGCGGCAACACCTCGAAGCTCGTGCAAACGCTCATCGACAACAACGCCAAGGCGAAGAAGCCCAAGAGCCCGTACGGCCTCGCCCAGGCCACGCACGACCTCGACCAGTTCAAGCACAACGGCATCACGCAGGCGCTGATCATGGGTGCCGCGCTCATCGTCCTCGCGCTGCTGATTCGCGGAGGACGGATGGCGCACAACGCGCGCTGGCTCGTGATCCTCATCCTCGTCTTCACCGGCGCACCGCTCTCGTTCAACGTCAGCGGCGACCTCAACGCCGGCTACAACGTCCTCGGCGTGCTGGTCGCGTTGAGCGCGATCGCCGTGATCGCGCTGATCTTCGTCAAGCCGTCGCGTGAGTTCTTCTCGAGGACGCGCGCGGCGACCGGACGTCCGGGACTCCTCGGCCCGCGCCCAGGAGCAGCCGGCCGGGGCGCCGGAGCGCGTACGTCCGCGCCGCGTCCCGGCGGACTGTTCGGCGGACTCTTCGGCCCGCCACGTACCGGTGCGTCCTCGAGCCGCGGGGCTTCGACAAGCTCAACCGCCGGAGAACCGAACCCCGCCGCAGGACGCACCAACGCGAAGGTCCGCACCACCACCACGGACGCCGCCATCGCGAAGGGCGCCGAACTCGCCCGCGAGAGGGCCAAGGCCAGCAAGGCGAAGTCTCGCCGCGCCCCCGATCAAGCCCGCTGACCGTCGCGCCCTTCGACCCGCGCCCTTCGACCCGCGCCCCGGCGCTACCCAGGGACCGCAGCACGCGCCTGCGGCGCTACTCAGGGACCGCAGTCGGTAACCTCACGCGCATGAGCGACGATCGTGACGAGCTGCTGCAACTGATCAAGGACATCGCGGTGGTGCACGGCCGCGTCGTCCTCTCCTCCGGCCGCGAGGCCGAGTACTACATCGACCTGCGCCGCATCACGCTGCACCGCCGGGCCGCTCCGCTCGTCGGACGCGTGATGCGCGAACTCACCACCGACTGGCAGTACGACGCGGCGGGTGGACTCACCCTCGGCGCCGACCCGATCGGCAGCGCGATCCTGCACGCCAGCGGCGGCACCGTCGACAGCTTCGTGGTGCGCAAGGAGACGAAGAAGCACGGCATGCAGCAGCGCGTCGAAGGTCCGAGTGTCGAGGGCAAGCGCGTCCTTGTCGTCGAGGACGTGTCGACGACAGGCAGCTCCGCGCTCGCAGCCGTCGAGGCGCTGCGCGAGGCCGACGCGGAGATCGTCGGCGTGGCGATGATCCTCGACCGTGGTGGCCGCATCGCCATCGAGGACGCCGGCCTGAAGTTCCGCTCGATCTACACCCTCGCCGACCTCGACCTCGACTGACTCCTCTGTTGAGTGGTCACTTGTGCCGTCGAGTGGTCACTTTTAACTGACCACTCAAGGGCATAAGTGACCACTCAACGTGAAGGTGGGGGCGGGGATCCCGAGACGGAGCCTGCGGCTCCTCCTCAATCACCGGACGTGGGGGTCGGGCCGCATCCGCGGCCCTGGCCCGAGGACGAGCGCCTCGACGCCGAACTGCTGGAGCACGGCGACCGGCGCAACGTCCTCGACGAGTATCGCTACTGGAGCGTCGAGGCGATCATCGCCGACCTCGACACACGCCGTCACGACTTCGCCATCGCGATCGAGAACTGGCAGCACGACCTCAACATCGGCACCGTCGTGAGGACGGCCAACGCCTTCCTCGCGCGCGAGATCTTCATCGTCGGCAACCGCCGCTGGAACCGCCGCGGCGCCATGGTCACCGATCGATACCAGCACATTCGCCACGTCCCGACCGTGGCCGAACTCGCGCAGGTTGCGCACGACAGCGGTTACGAGGTCGTCGGCATCGACAACCTGCCCGGCTCGGTTCCCCTGGAATTCACCCCACTGCCCCGGAAAGCGTTGTTAGTCTTCGGTCAAGAAAGCGTCGGCCTCACAGAAGAGGCCCGCGAACTGGCCACTATGGTCTGCTCGATTGCGCAATACGGTTCAACACGATCAATAAATGCGGGCGTCGCAGCGGGGATCGCGATGCACACCTGGGTCCGCCAACACGCGGCTCCCCGTTAGCCGTCCGCCTGCCGCCGCGAACGATCGCCACGGCACGTTCGGCCAGCGGAGGGATGCGATGACTTCGACCAAGGCTCGACGGCTCACGGCCGTCCTCGCCGTGCTCATCAGTACGGGCGCAACCGGCGCCTTCGCCCTGACCGGCGAAGCGCAAGCCGCCCAACCACGGCATCCCCTACCCGGCACCGCACCGACCTGGCTCAGCAGCGCGAAAAAGACGGCCGACACCAAGGACAGCACCGACGTCTCGTTCGGCGTCCTGCTCACGCTGCGCAACCAGGCCGACGCCGAGGCGACACTCGCCGACGTCAGCGACCCGAGCAGCCCCGCCTACGGCGACTGGCTCACCAACTCCGAGTTCAACGCCGCCTACGCGCCGGCCGCCAGCGACATCAGCGCCGTGAAGGCGTGGCTCACCGGCCAGGGCTTCAGCGTCAGCAGCGCGTTCCAGAGCGGCATGTACCTCTCCGCACACGGCCCGGCGAGCCAGGTGGAGAAGACCTTCGACACGGGGCTGGCCAGCTTCACACTCGACGGCACCTCGGTGCGCGCCAACACCACCGCCCTCTCGCTGCCCGCCGACGCGCCGAGCGCAGTCGTGAGCGCGATCGGCGGCGTCCTCGGCCTCGACCAGGCGGTCGCCCTCAAGACACCGAACCGCGTCGCGGCACAGGCCCCCGCGAAGGCACCCAGCACGCCCAGCACGCCCAGCACACCCGCCACCCAACCGGCGGACGTCCTGCCCGGCCCGCCGGCAGGGTTCCGCTCCGTCACCGAGGCATGCTCGGACTACTTCGGTGAGTCACTGGCGACGAGCCTGCCCAAGGCCTACGGCAAGTACGCGCCCTGGGCGGTCTGCGGCTACACCCCGAGTCAGATCCAGTCCGCGTACGGCCTGGGCGACGTCATCAAGTCGGGCATCAACGGCAAGGGCATCACGGTGGCGATCACCGACGCCTTCGCCGCCCCGACCATCGTCGGCGACACGGCGAAGTACAGCGCGAACCACGGGCTGCCGCAGTTCAAGAGCGGCCAGTTCAGCCAGATCGTGCCGGCCGCCAACTCCTATGACCCCGACTGGATCGACCTCTGCGACGCGCAAGGCTGGTACGGCGAGGAGACCCTCGACGTGCAGGCGGTACACGCGACCGCACCCGGCGCGAACATCGTCTACGTCGGCGGCTCGGACTGCGGCAGCGGCCTCGACGAAGCATGGGCCGAGACGATCGACAACCACGCCGCGGACATCATCACCAACTCGTGGACCGACTACTACGACGACCCGGACATCCTCGGCCCCGACTACGTCGACTTCTACTACCAGTTCTCGCTCGAGGCGGCCCTCACCGGCATCTCCGTCCTCTTCTCCTCCGGCGACGACGGCGACCATACGAACATTGCCAGCGACGACCCGGCGGACAGCGCGAAGAGCGTCGAGTTCCCGAACGACCTGCCCTTCGTCACCAGCGTCGGCGGCACCTCGCTCGAGGTCGGCAAGAACGGCAGCTACGCCGGCGAGTACGGCTGGCAGTCCTCCTACACCGACCCGTACGACGGCAGCGCATGGTCGCTGCCCGGTACGTGGAGGATCGGCGGCGGCGGCGGGACGAGCGTCCTCTTCGCGCAACCGTGGTACCAGCGCGGCGTCGTGCCGAGCTCGGTCGCGACGTGGACACCGGACGGCAGCCACGGCCCCGCGATGCGCGCGGTGCCCGACGTGGCAATGACCGCGGATGCCAACACCGGCCTGATCGTCGGCGAGACACAAGAGTTCCCCGACGGCACCTACTACGACGAGTACCGCATCGGTGGAACGAGCCTCGCCAGCCCGCTCTTCGCCGGCGTCCTCGCCGTGACCTCGCAACAGGCTCGCCACCCCGTCGGCTTCGTCAACCCCGTCCTCTACAACCAGGTGGGACGCAACTCGGTGCACGACATCAAGGCACCGACCTCACCGGTCGCGCAGGTGCGGCCGAACTACCTCAACGGCGTGGACACCTCCGACGGTGTCATGGCGATGGTCGAAAGCATCGATACGCAGTCGACCACACTGCACGACACCAAGGGCTGGGACGACGAGACGGGCATCGGCTCGCCCAACGGCGCAGCGTTCGTCAGCGCGGTGAGCGGCATACCGGTAGGGCACCGCAGCACGAAGCACTGGGGCAGCAGCTACGGCTGGCTCGGCAGCTGGATCCCGTCAGGTCACCACAACAACAAGCCCGGCGGCCCCGGCTTCGGCAGCTGGGGCTACGGGGATTGGGGCTTCGGCCACCACTAGCCGCGGCGCCGACCGGCGCACCTCCCGCTCGCGCGGGAGCGAGACCGCCGGCTGCTAGTGGGTGACGACGATGGAGAAGAGCCCGCTTCCGTAGCCCGGCACGTCGAGCTCGAAGTCCATCCGCGGGTGCGCCTCGTACATGATCTTGAGGAACTCGTTCGGCGCCGCCGCGGCCGGGTGATACAGCTCAGACAGCTTCACGTGCGGGTTGCCCTCCTCCGCCAGCGCGCTCGCCATCACGTTCGACAGCTCGTACACCGCCTCGACGCAGTCGTCCGGCAGGTACCGGTCCTTCACGATCTTCTCGGCCTGGTTGCTCGGCAGCAGCGCGAACGAGCACCCCGCGTGCGCGGCGGCGCCCACCGACCAGCCACAGAGCGCGCGCGGCTTGTTCTTGTCATCGACGTAGAGACCGATCGCACCGCCGGTCGCATCCACCGACGTGAACTTGCGAGAGCGCGCAGTCAAGGTCACGTCCTTGCCGGTAAGACCGTCAAGGACGTCCTTGAGCATCTTCGGAGCCGGCAGGGTCATCGGACCCTGGGCAGCTACGACACTGCCCCCCACTCGAATGATCATTGGTCGCTCTCTTCGAAGCCAAACGCGATTCGTTACGCGTTGACGGAGCCGAGTGCCGCTTGGAAGGCCTCGGCGGTGAACGGCTTGACGATGAGGAACGCAGCGCCGGCCTGCTCCGCGGTCTGACGCATCGCGTCAGAACCCTCAGAGGTGACGAAACCGAACGTGACGGTCGAGCCCTGCGCACGAATCTGGCGCAGCGCATCGATGCCGTTCATGACCGGCATATTCCAGTCGGACAGGCACAGGTCGGGGTTGTCGTTGACGGCGATGTCGACGAGCTCCGAGCCGTCGGAGGCCTCGGCGATCAGCGCGTCACCGTAACCCGCCTGGCGCAGCGTTCGGATGACGATCTTGCGCATGACGGCCGAGTCATCGGCCACGACGATCCGCATGGACATATCACTTACCTCCGTTGGATGTCTGGCCTTCCCAGACCGAGATGTGGACGGGAGCGCCTTCCCAGCGAAGATCGACCTGCGTCTTCTGGACGGCGCCGGGCATATAGATCGCACGCGTCTCGAGCGCGACCTGCGGAAGCGAGAGGACGGACGGTTCGGGCATCAGGGCCTTGACGTTGCCGCCGACGATGTTGGCCATCTCGCCGAGGGCGTCACCGATCTCGGCGTCGCTCACCTCGTCGTCCTCCATGGCGAACATCTGGGCGGCGATCCTGCGGGCGGCCACGGAGTTGGTGCCGATCAGCACGTGCCCGTTCCACTCACCGCCGATCGCGACGGTGGCGATGAACGCAGAATCGAGGATCGGTCCGGACTCATCGACGACGATGTCGCCATCGACGTACGAGGCCCACACCAGCTCAGCGATCGCGGTCAGATCCTGGGCGCTGGGCACGTAGACGTCTGAGGTGGTGGTCATACGGGTGACTCCTGTCGGCCTCTTGGGCGTTTCGCGTCCCTGCTATCACCGACTCCCATCGGCCTCACCCGCCGCGACTTGAGGACGTCCCCACTACGCCGGCGTACAGGGTTCCGAGAGGTTCGCTGCCTAGACTGGCTCATATGTCTCTGAGCGCCCTCAGCCCCCTCGCCTCGCACGTCCTGGCCAACCCGATAAGCCCGGACACGCTCCTCTCGGGCAAGGCCGCGCTGGTGGTCCTCGCGGTGATTCTTTTCGCCGAATGTGGCCGATTGGTGGGCGTCTTCCTCCCCGGAGACACCCTGCTGATCGCCGCCGGCATCTCGATCGCGACCGGCACGATCACCACGTCGATCACCGCGTTCCTGGTGGTGGCCCCGCTCGCCGCGATCGCCGGCAACCTGCTCGGCTACTGGATCGGTCGCACAGCCGGCCCTAAGGTTTTCGACCGCCCCAACTCGAAACTGCTCCAACCCGAGAACGTGGAGCGCACCCACACGTTCATGGCGAAGTGGGGACCGGCCGCGGTGATCGTCGGGCGCTTCGTCCCCATCGTGCGCACCTTCATCACCGTCGCCGCCGGAGTAGGACGGATGCCCTTCGGCAAGTACGCCCTCTACTCGGTGATCGGCGGCGTCGTCTGGGCCGACGGCGTCCTCATCCTCGGCGACCGCCTCGGGCACATCAAGTTCGTGCAGGACAACAAGGGCAAGCTCGACTACGTGATCGTCGCTGTGGTGATCATCGCGCTGCTGCCCACGCTCCTGCACTACCTCAAGGCGCGGCGCACCGGAAAGTCGACGGTCTCGCCGACGTCGGACTAACCGGTCTTGAGGCTGGTGGGCAGCTTGCCCTTGGCCTTGCAGGCGTCCTGAATCTCCTTCGGCATCTTCACGGTGACGCCGAAGAAGGTCATGTTCAGGTTGCAGTCGTTGACCTTGTGCTGGATTTCGGTGCGCTGCTGCCACACCCACGCGGCGAGCGCCACCACGATGACGAGGACGATGATCCGCCCCACGATCTTGGTGATGATCATGCTGATCAAGAGGCCGATCACGACGAGCGCGACGATGACGCCGACCCCGATCTTGCCGATCTGATCCGACTGCAACGCAGAAAGCATGCGTAGAACGTAGCCGACAGCAGTGCTTTCAGCCGCGCCAACCGCCAGGGGAGATAGCCTCAAGCAATGAAAACCGCAGGCGTGCTGCCCGCCCCACCGGAGCTGCCCGCCGGAGGTATCCGCCTCGTGGCCCTCGGCGGCATCAAGGAGATCGGTCGCAACATGACCGTCTTCGAACACTCCCCGGCAGGCGGCGGGCGCGGCCGGCTGCTGATCGTCGACTGCGGCATGCTGCTGGGCAAGACCAACTCCCCCGGCGTCGACATCACCCTGCCCGACTGGTCGCACTACATCGACCGCCTCGACGACATCGACGCCGTCGTCCTCACCCACGGGCACGAGGACCACATCGGCGCCCTGCCCTACCTGCTGCGGCAGCGGCCGGACATCCCCGTCCTCGGATCGCGGCTCACGCTGGCGCTGGTGGCGTCGAAACTCGCGGAACACCGCGTCACCCCGCCGATGCGGCAGGTGGCGGAGCGCGAACGCACCAGCGTCGGCGACTGGGACCTCGAATTCTTCGCGGTGAACCACTCCATCCCCGATGCGCTGGCGGTCGCGATCCGCATCGGCGGACAGACCATCCTGCACACCGGCGACTTCAAGATGGACCAGACGCCGCTGGACGGCCGCCTCACCGACCTGACGGGCTTCGCACGGCTCGGCGACGAGGGCGTCGACCTGCTGCTCGCCGACTCGACCAACGCCGAGGTGCCCGGCTTCATCCCCTCCGAGCGGGACGTGGGCCGGGTCGTCACCGACGTGATCAGCAAGGCGCACGGGCGGATCATCGTCGCCTGCTTCGCCTCGCACGTGCACCGCGTGCAGCAGGTGCTCGACGCGGCCGTCGCGGCGCGGCGCAAGGTGGCACTGGTCGGGCGCTCAATGCTGCGCAACATGGCGATCGCCCGCGAACTGGGGCTGCTCACCGTGCCGGACGGCGTGATCGTCGACCTGCGCGACATCGAGGAGCTGATGCCGAGCCAGGTGATGCTCATCTGCACCGGGTCGCAGGGGGAGCCCCTGTCGGCGCTGTCGCGGATGGCGAACCGCGAGCACCAGTCCATCCGGATCAACTCCGATGACACGATCGTGCTGGCGTCCTCCCTCATCCCGGGCAACGAGACCTCCGTGGGTCAGGTGATCAACGGGCTGTCGCGCCTCGGCGCCACCGTCGTGCACAAGTCGACGGCGCTCGTGCACGTCTCGGGGCACGCGCCGGCCGGCGAACTGCGCTACCTCATCAACGCCGTCCGTCCTCGCAATCACATGCCCGTGCACGGCGAGTGGCGGCACCTGCGGGCGCACGCCGAGATCGCCGTGCAGATGGGCGTGCCGCGGGAGCGGGTCATGCTCGCCGAGGACGGCACCGTCGTCGACCTCGTCGGCGGCGTCGCGTCGATCGTGGGACGGATTCCGGTCGGCTACGTCTATGTGGACGGCCTCGAGGTCGGTGACATCGGCGACGCGACGCTGAAGGACCGCCGGATTCTCGGCGAGGACGGCTTCATCACCATCCTCGTCGCGGTCGACCTCGACGAGGGCAAGGTCGTCTACGGCCCGGAGATCACCGCACGCGGGTTCTCGGATGACCCGGAGGCGCTGAAGCCGATCACGGCCGAGGTCATCGAAGTGGTGGAGCGGGCCCTCGCCGACGGCACCGTGGACGCGCCCGCGCTGTCGAACCTGGTGCGGCGCACCGTCGGCCGCTGGGTCGACCGCACCTACCGCCGCCGCCCCATGCTCATGCCCCTCATCGTCGAGGTCTGACCCAGCTCCGTCCTCGTCCTCCCCTCCGTCCTCGTCCTCCCCTTTTCCCGTGTCGAGTGGTCACTTGTGCCGTCGAGTGGTCAGTTTTTGGTGACCACTCGACGCGATAACTGACCACTCAACGTGGTTTTGGGGCGGGGCTAAGAAAGGGCGGGCGGCCGTCGATAGGGACGATGCCAGGACGGCACACCTCCGGGACGGATTCCGGCGTTCATCCCTAACGAGGAGACCGTTCGTGCGGACACGGCGCCTGAGCCAGCTGGCCCTGCCCATCGGCGTCGTCTGCATCGTCGCGATGCTCGTCGTGCCGATGCCGCCGATGATCCTCGACCTGCTCATCGCGGTGAACATCACGTTCGCGGTGCTCATCGTCCTCACCTCGATGTACGTCAAGCGGCCGCTGGACTTCTCGAGCTTCCCCTCGATCCTGCTCGTCGCCACCCTCTTCAGGCTCGCGCTCAACATCACCGCCACCCGCCTCGTCCTCTCCAAGGGCGACGCCGGCTCGGTGATCCACGCCTTCGGCCACTTCGTCATCGGCGGATCGCTCGTCGTCGGCCTGGTGATCTTCGCGATCCTGCTCGTCATCCAGTTCATCGTCATCACCAACGGTGCGGGACGCGTCGCCGAGGTCGGCGCGCGCTTCACCCTCGACGCCATGCCCGGCAAGCAGATGGCGATCGACGCCGACCTCAACGCCGGTCTCATCAACGAGGCGCAGGCGCGGCAGCGGCGCACGGACATCGCGGCCGAGGCCGACTTCTACGGCGCGATGGACGGTGCCACCCGATTCGTGAAGGGTGACGCGATCGCCGCGATCATCATCACGATCATCAACCTCATCGGCGGCTTCGCCATCGGCGTGCTGATGCACCACGTGCCGATCAGCGACGCCGTCACCACCTACTCGCTGCTCTCCGTCGGTGACGGACTGGTGAGCCAGATCCCGGCGCTGCTGCTCTCGGTCGCCACCGGCCTCATCGTCACGCGCTCCACCGAAGCCGACATGGGCACGATGGTCGCCAAGCAGCTGACCAGCCAGCGGCGCGCGGTCCAGATCGCCGGCGGCGCAGCGATCGTCCTCTGCCTCGTGCCCGGACTGCCGAAGCTGCCGTTCCTCATCGTCGGCGGCGGACTGCTCATCATGGCCAGCCGCATACCCAAGGGCACCACCGAAGCGACGACTCCGGACGAACTCGCCGCACAGGACGCCGCTGCCGCGGTGGCGTCCGTCGACTCGGAGGAGCACCTGCTCACCGAGCTGCGCGTCGACCCCCTCGAGCTGCAGCTCTCGCCCGACCTCGTCTCGCTCGTCGACGGACCGGGCGCTGACCTGCTCGACCGCGTCCGGGCGTTGCGCCGCACCCTCGCCGCCGAACTCGGCGTTGTCCTGCCTCCGGTGCGCACGCGCGACTCCGTCTCGCTGCCCGCCTCCACGTACTCGATCAACATCAACGGCGTCGAACTGACGCGCGGCCAGGCTCCGTCCGGAATGCTGCTCGCCATCGGCGACGGCCTCGACGGACTGCCCGGGCGCGCGGCCCGCGAACCCGTCTTCGGTCTCGCCGGCAAGTGGATCCCCGCGGAGCTGCGCGGCCAGGCCGAACTGCTCGGCGCCACCGTCGTCGACCGGTCATCGCTGATCATCACGCACCTCTCCGAGTCGGTACGCCAGCACGCCTCGCGCCTGCTCGGCCGCGAAGAGGTCGCCGCGGCAACCCGTGCACTGAAGCGCTCGCACCCGACCGTCGTCGAAGACCTCACCCCCGCGCTGCTCACCCTCGGCGAGATCCAGCGCGTGCTGCATGCGCTGCTCGACGAGGGCGTCTCGATCCGCGACCTGGTGCGCATCTACGAAGCGCTCTCCGTCGCGGCGAAGGGCGGCACCGACCCCGACCGCCTCGTCGAGGCCGCGCGCTCTGCGGTGGCACCGGCCATCACGTCCTCGCTCGCGACCGACGGGCAGGTCGACGTCCTCACCATCGAGCCGCGACTACAGCAGACACTGCTCGAATCGGTGCGACCCACTGAGCAGGGCGCGCAGCTCGTCCTCGACCCTCTGCTTGCCGAGGCCGTGGTCACCTCGATCGCCGAGCGTTACCGCGAAGACACCTCGCGCGGCCACAAACCGGTGGTGGTCGCCGCCGCGCAGATCCGCATGCCGCTGCGCCGCCTGCTGCGCCTGTCGGTGCCTTCGCTTCCTGTTCTGTCCTATCCCGAGCTGTCGGTCAGCTCGGTTTCCATCAACGCGATTGGGATGATCGATGACGTCCGCAACTCTGTACCGTGAGGGTGACGACCTCGACTCGCTTCTCTCCGCGCTCGACGCGGAGTTCCCGGGTCAGGTTCGCGTCGTCGAGGTGAGCTACCCGAGGACGGGTGGGATCGGCGGCTTCTTCGCCAAGCAGAAGGTGGCCGTCGAGTACACGCTGCAGGCCGATGCTGCCGGTTCGCGCCCCCGTCCCAAGCCGGGGCGCCGTCCGGTGCCGGGCCCGCGTCCGGCCGGACCGTTCGTGGAGCCGCGCGGACTGCAGTTCGTGGAGCCGCGCGGACTGCGGTTCGTGGAGCCGCGCGGATTCGCGCCCGCGGCGGGGCCGATGGACGCCCTGCTGGACGAAGCGGACTCGCGTGACAGCGTCCGCTCGGCCGTTGCCACCGGGGGCGGAACCTCGAACGCCGAGTTCGCCCAGTTGCTGCTCGAGCTCGCCGCCAAGAAGTCCGCGACGCGCGCGGCCACCGTGACCAAGCCGTGGCCGCAGGCCACGTCCCGAAACCTCGATGCGCAGCTGCGGACTCAGCCGAAACTTCCTCCGACGGTGGAACTCCCCCGCGAGCGGGAGGTGCCCGATGTCGACCGCACCGAGGCAGTGATCTCGGCAGGCGCGATCGCCGGCGCTGATGTCGTGCCACTCGCCAAGATCTCCTCGGTCGATACGGCCGCCTTCGAACCGATCGCCGCCCCGGTCCTCGCCCCGGTCGTCGAGACGGTCCTCGGGACGGTCGTCGCCCCGGTCGTCGGGACGGTCGTCGGGACGGACCCTGAGACAGCCGCCGAGACGTCGGTCGACGTGCCCCCCACGACGGTCAGCCAGGACGACGTGGCCGAGGCCGCCGCCGCTCCACATCCCGTGACAGTTCGCCGCCGCAAGTCGCCGGCGGGACGAACGAGCACTCCGAAGGAGACGACGCCGAAGGAGATGACGCCGAAGCGTTCGAGTACTCGGCGCGCGGCAAAGACCCCGGCCGACCCGTTCGATGCGGCGCTGCAGCTGAGCGAATCGACCGACCAGCTGCCCTCGCTCGAGGCGCTCCTTGCTGCAGATGCTGCCGCGGCCGGGGCCGCCGCGACCGACTCGCCGAGCGAGCTCCGTCCTCAGATCAGCGTCCCCGACCTCTCGCTGCGCAACCTCACCTCGGCCACCGCCGCCGTCGTAGCCGGCAACGCGGTGACGTCCTCGCAGCTCGCGGTGTTGAAGCAACTGCGCGGCAAGCTCGCGGACGTCGTGGACCTGCTCGACCAGCTCGCTGAGGTCGAGGGCTGAGGAATGGTCACGTCCTCGACGATGCGATGGGGCGTGCCGCTGCTGGCCGCGCTGTTCACCCTGCCGAGTTGGTATCAGGCGCTCGTGCGGCACTCAGGATCGGTGCAACCGGTGCTGCTGCGGTTCGTCGTTGCGCTGCCGGTGGCGTGGCTGCTGCTGACACTGGTGCGAGTGGCCGCCCGGGTGCCCACGCCGGAGGTCGAAGAACCCGCCGCAGCGCAGGACACGCTCGTCCAGGGAGGAGCCGGGCCGCTTCAGCCCGCGCCGGGAGTCAGCCCGCAGCAGGAGTCGGCAGCGTAAGGATCTCGACGCCGTCCTCGGTGCAGAGGACGGTGTGCTCCCACTGCGAGACCCAGGAACCGTCCTTCGTGAGGATGGTCCAGCCGTCGTCCCAGGAGTACCAGTCATCGCCGTTGCCGAGGGTGATCATCGGCTCGACCGTGAAGGTCATGCCCGGCCGAAGTTCGGTGTCGTTGCGGGGCTCGTCGTAGTGCAGGATCGTCGGATCGGTGTGGAAGGACGGGCCGACGCCGTGGCCGGTGTAGTCGCGGACCACGCCGTAGCCGAAGCGCTTCGCGTACGACTCGATGACGCGGCCGATCACCGAGATAGGACGTCCGGGAGCGACGGCCTTGATGCCGCGCATCATCGCCTCGTGGGTGCGCTCGTGCAGGTCGCGGACCTCTTGGCTGGCGTTGCCGACGAGGAAGCTGGCGCAGTTGTCGCCGTGCACGCCGCCGATGTAGGCGGTGATGTCGACCTTGACGATGTCGCCGTCCTGCAGCACCTGGTCATCGGGGATGCCGTGGCAGATGACCTCGTTGACAGAGGTGCAGAGCGACTTGGGGAAGCCCTTGTATCCGAGGGTGCTCGGGTAGGCGCCGCGGCTGAGGAGGAAGTCGTGGCCGATGACGTCGAGTTCGTCGGTGCTGACGCCGGGGGCGATGTGCTTGCCGACCTCGACCAGTGCGTCGGCGGCGATCCGCCCTGCGATGCGCATCGCCGCGATGGTGGCGGCGTCCTTCACCATCGGGTCGTCGTAGTCGGCGGGGGTGCCCGGCTTCGCGTCGACGTAGTGCGGGCGGGCGATGCCGGCGGGCACGCTGCGCCGCGGGGACACCCGTCCCTGCTTCACTCGCGCGCGCGCCGCCGTCGTCACCCCACCATTCTGCCCTCTCCGACTCCCCATCTCTCGTTGAGTGGTCACTTATGCCGTCGAGTGGTCACAAATAGCTGACCACTCAAGGGGCTAAGTGACCACTCAACGCCAGGCACGACGGCGAACTTGCCTCGAGGGATGGAGGGGCGCCGGCACGATCGGCGACGACAGCCGACCAAGCAAGGCCGGGGCGCGCCTGCATATAAGGCTCAGGACCTCAACGCCGATCGACTCCGGACGCCGATAGACCTCGGCCGGCCCGTAGTAAAGGACGCGCCAGTCGTCCTGGCGTAGGTCACGCTCTCGCGTGATGTCCTTGCGCATTCGCTCGACGTCCGCGTGATCAGCGCCCTGGTACTCAAGGGCAATCTTCGCGTCCGGAATCGAGATGTCCGGCTCCGCCAACCAGCCGCCTTCGGCGCGGTAGACCGGCTCGTTCACGCCGAACTCGGTAAGCCCCGTCAGCATCACGGCCACTCTCATGTGGCTCTCCGGATGCGACCGCGACCTCGCGTCCAGCAGTGGGACCGCTTGCCGCAATCGGAGGACGCCACGCGCCCTTGGTGCCCGGGCAACCATCTCGACGAGCAGCTCCTTTGCGACACCCGCACGCAGAAGACTGTCGCCCACCGCGACCAAGTCGGCGAACTCCAGTACGGACGCCAGGTCGCGCCACGTCCTCAGGGCGCTTGTCACCGGGAGACCGTCGACCCACTCCACCTCGTCCTGGCCGAGTTCGAGTCGATGCGTCGTGATCTCGGAGCGCCGCGTCCTCGTCATATCTTTGGCAGATCGTCCTCGCGATGCTGTCGCTACGTGGATCCGGTTGGACGCATCGTTCGGCAGCCACAGGCCATGCAGCCGAGCGGCTGTCCGATGGCTGAGTACGCAATCCGGCGACGAGGACGCGAGCACCGCGGCGCTTCGCCCGTGCAGGTCATCGGCACGCTGGGTCCCGATCCAGCAGTTGCGCGCAATGCGTATCTCGTCGTGCGAGGGGAAGGGTTCGGCCATGCGCCGATCGTCCGGGAATCGGGGTGCGCTTGCGCACCGCCAGCTACGTCCTGTGGACGCAGCGTCCCTTATCCACAGCTCGCACCCGCCGAGTGGTCAGTTATGTACTCGAGTGGTCGCTGATCGGTGACCACTCGACGGCACAAGTGACCACTCGGCGTAAGGGAGAGGGCGGGAGGGGAGGGGCGGGAAAGGGGCGGGAGGGGAGGGGAAGCGGGAGGGGAGGACGTTAGCGGGCGGGGACGAGGGGGCGGACCTCGTGGGTGCCGGCGGCGGAACCGCGGCGCTTCAGCGTCATGATGAACGCGAGGACGGTCGCCACCGCCTTGTAGAGATCCGGCGGAACCTCCTGCCCGATCTCCACCGACTGGTACAGCGTGCGCGCCAGCGGAACGTCGCGCACCATCGGCACGCGATTCGCCTCGGCGATCTCGCGGATCTTCGCCGCGATGTTGTCCGCGCCCTTCGCGACCACGCGCGGCGCGCCCTTCGTCGGCTCGTACTTCAACGCCACCGCGACGTGCGTCGGGTTGACGAGGACGACGTCCGCCGTCGGCACGTCCTTCATCATGCGGTTACGCGCCATCGCCAACGCCCGCGACCGCCGCGCGCTCTTCGTATGCGGGTCACCCTCGGAGCTCTTGAACTCCTCCTTGACCTCTTCCTTCGTCATCTTCAGCGACTTCTGGTTGCGGCGCCGCACCACGGCGAAGTCCGCGAAGGAGAGCAGCACACCTACCACGGCCGACGCCCGCAGCACGTTCAGCGCGGTAGAGACGCCCACAGCGATGATCGAGGAGAGCGGCATCGACCCCGAGCCGTACAAGGTGGGGACGAGTCCCTTCACCGACAGCCAGACCACCACGCCCAGCGCGATCGTCTTGAACAGTGATTTGGCGAGTTGCCACAAACCATGCGGCCCGAACATCCGCTTGATTCCGCTGAGCGGATTCATCCGGCTGAACTTCGGCTTGAGCAGCTTCGGGGCCGGATGGATCCCGCCCTGCGCCGCCACGCCGACGATCGCGACACCGCCCATCACCAGTGCGAGCGGGAGCACTTTGAGCATGCCGTCGCGCAGTGAGGTCATCGTCATCGCCATCGCGCGACCGGTGTCGGGCGTCTGGATGATCGTCCCCACCTGAAGGAAGCTCTGCTCCGCCACGTCCATCAGCGACTTGAAAACGCCCGGCAGCAGGAACGTGGCGATCAACAGGCCGAACCACGCACCGAGCTCAGGGGTGTTGCCGATGTTGCCGTCCGAGCGGGCCTTCTTGAGCTTCCTCGGGGTGGCCTTCTCGGTCTTCTCGCCACCACCTCCGCCGCCGCCGGCCAAGGCTAACCGCCGCCGATGACGCTGGAGATGAGGTTGTTGACGTGGTTGGCCGTCTCGATCACGGTCCGCGGCATCGTCGCGAAGCCGATACCGGTGAGCAGCATCGTGAGACCGATCTTGATCGGGAACGACAACTGGAACGCGTTCAACTGCGGCGCGATGCGGTTCATGATTCCGAGCGCGACGTCAGCGATGAAGAGGACGACGATGAGCGGGCCCGCGATCTGCAGCGTCGCGACGAACATCTGCGTCATGCCGGTCGTCACTGCGTGGGCGAGGCTCGCCGTGTTGAAAGTCCCGTCCAACGGGATCGCGTCGAACGACCGGATGAAGCCACCGAAGATCACCAGGTGTGTGTTGGTCGCGAAGATCAGGGTGGTGCAGAGGATGGCGTAGAACTTGCCGAAGACCGAGGTAGCCGACTTGGTGAACGGGTCGTAGGCGATCGCCATGCTGAATCCGCCGAACATGTCCAGCGCGCTGCCGGCGGCCTCGACCGCGGAGAAGAGCAGCCGGGTGAGAAAGCCCAGCCCCACCCCGACAACGATCTGCAGTACCAGCGCGCCGATCACCGGCACCAGCTCCGGCGGGGGTGCGTGCGCCTCTGACGAGGGCACCAACGCCAACCCGAGTGCGACGCCGAAGATCGCTTTGATGTGCGAGGGGACGCCGCCCGTTGCCATCGGCGGAGCGATCGACATCCAGGCGATGCACCGCGTGCTGCAGAGCAGCAGAGTGATCAGCCAATCGGTCTGGACGGCGAATTGCACGATGGGGCCCTGCTCAGCTCAACAGGTTCGGCAGCTGCGAGAAGAGTTGCTGGGTGAAGCTGATCATCGTGTTGAGCATCCAGTGGCCGCAGATCAGCAGCGCAACGCCGACCCCGATCGCCTTCGGCACGAACGCGAGCGTGAATTCCTGGATCTGTGTCGCGGATTGGAACAGCGAGACGGCGAAGCCGACGACGAGTGCCGTGACGAGTGCGGGTGCGGCAAGCTTCGCCGAGACCAGCATCACCTGGTAGCCGATATGGATGACATCTGTGTCTGTCATAGCTAGCCGCTACCTCCTGTGCGATAGCTCTGCACGAGGTTGGTGATGATGAGACCCCATCCGTCCACGAGGACGAAGAGCAGCATCTTGAACGGCAGCGACACCGACACCGGCGGGAGCATCATCATGCCGAGTGACATCAGCGAACTTGAGACGACGAGGTCGATGATGACGAACGGGATGTAGACGACGAAGCCGATGATCATCGCTGCGCGCAACTCCGAGAGGACGAAGGCGGGGATGATCGTGGTGAGTTCGAGCTGCGACTTGTCCGGCGGATTCGGCAGGTGCCCCGCTCGCAGCATCAACGCGATCTCCTGAGAGCGCGTGTGTGAAAGCATGAAGTCACGCAGCGGCGCGATGCCGTCCTTCCACGCCGCCGCCCGATCCTTCGTCCCGTTGAGGTAGGGCTGGATGCCGGCCTTGTTCACCTTCTCCAGGACCGGCCCCATCACGAAGAGGCTGAGGAACAGCGACAGTCCCGCAAGAACCTGGTTCGGCGGCACGTTGCTCAGGCCGAGCGCGTTACGGGTCAGCGAGAGGACGACGAAGATCTTCGTGAAACTCGTGACGAGCAGCAGCAGCGACGGCGCGATCGACAGCACCGTGACGACCAGCAGGATCGTGATCGACTGGCTCGGCTTGCCGCCGACGTTCACCGTCACCTGGTTCGAGTTGCTCGCCGGGGCCGACGGGGCCGACGGAGCCGCCGGCGCCGTGGGTGCCGTCGGAGCGGTCGGCCCGTCTGCCGTGAGGACGCGCGATGTTGCCGTGGACGTTTCGACACGCGCACCCGGTGCGCTACTCAGCGACCGCGCTGAGGCCGAGGAGGCGGTGGCGAGCGAAAGCCCGAGCAGCAGCGCGATGCCCGCGAGGAGCGTGGCCACGCCGAATGCGATTCTGCGTTTGAGTCTTCCTGTCGTTGCCTCGGGGCGTCCCTGCCCCTCGTCGGCTCGACGGAAGGTCATCTCGTGCGGACCGTCAAATCCCTGATCGACTCCACCGTCGCGCGCCATGTCGCGGGCGAGAGTGCCGATCCAGCGAGGGGGGCCTTGGCAGCGGGGGCGTTACTCGACGGCCGGGGCGAGGGGCGGGGAGCCGGACGCCCGGAAGGACGCCCGGAAGGACGCTCCGAAGCGCGCTCAGAGTTCGACGCGGCGCGCGACGTCCTCGCTGCCTTCGGAGAACGCAGCGACGGCAACGACAATGGCTTGGCAGGTGCCACCGATTCGAGCTGCGCCTCGACCTCGGCGAGATCGGTCTCGCCCAACACCGTGACCTGCCCGTCGGTGACACCGACGATGAGTGCCTTGTCGAGCACTCGCACGACGGCGACCGAGGACGAACGGGTGAGCTGTTGACGTCCGAGGACATCGATGAGCTTGCTGTTGCGAACCTTGCCAGGGCTCTTACGTATACGGCGCGCGATCAGCCACATCACACCCAGCACGAAGGCGAGCGAGAGCAGCAGGCGCCCCACCAGCGCCAGCGAATCCATACGTCCCTACCGGGTGTCCGCGTCGGTAACGACCTGCGTGATCCGCAGGCCGTAGTTCTCGTCGACCACCACGACCTCGCCCTTGGCGATGAGTCGTCCGTTGACATAGAGGTCGGCCGGAGCCCCGGCCGCACGATCGAGTTCGATCACGGCGCCATCGCGCAGTGCGAGCAGATCGTTCACGGTCATCCGCACCCGGCCCAGTTCGGCGGTGGCAGCCATCTCCACGCCACGCAGCACATCGAGGCGGTCGGCGGTCGGGATGAAGCCACCGGCGAGCGTGCTCGGCTGCACCGGCACAACGCCCGGGCCCATGGCCGCGACAGCGGCGGCCGCGACGGCAGCAGCGGCAGTACCGGGAGCAGCTGCCGCGGCCGCCTCGGCAACCGCAGCAGTCTCGACGACGATCGGGGCGCCGCCGGCGCCCTGCACCGAGATGACAACGATCGCGGCCACGGCGTCACCCACGACGAGCGGGACGAGACCGAAGTCGCCAGTGCCGAGCAGGCGACTCAGCGCCGCGTTCGACTCGATCTGCTGCACCGGGCCGAGGACGACGTCGCCGAACGACTTGCCGACAGCTTCGATGGTCGGGCCGAGGGCCGCGGAGAGGTCCAGCGTGCCGAGCGGAGTGTCCTGCAGCGCGGTGGTGAGCTCGCCCTCGATGATCAGCGCGAACTCGCCGGCGATCGGGCCGCTGAAGGGGACGAGGACGGCGTGCGTCCCGTCGAGTTCGAGTTCGACGTCGGTGCCGACGATCGGCTCGGCCGGGGCGAGCGGCTGGCTCGAGGCGAGAGTGCCCGCGACGGCGACGGCTGCGGAACCGAGCAGATCCGCGACGGCGATGGCTTCGGTGATCACGTGTGCTCCCCTTGGGTGTGGACGATCAGAGCGGCAAGCTGGCTACCCGACCGGCCTGCGATTGCCTTGGCGAAGGTGACTCCACCGGCCTGGACGTCGAGTGCCACACCCACGCGGTGCGGCAGGTGCAGAATCTCGCCCTCAGCGAGCGAGAGGATCTTGGTCGAGCTGAGCTCGACAGGGCTGAAGCGGAAAGTCACGTCGACCGGCACCTCGCCGAGGCGCTCACGCACACGCTGCGCCGTTTCCGATGCGGCGAGCCGGGAGCTCTCGTCCTCTTCGCGTTGACGGTGCGCGATCAACTTGGGCAGCAGCGAGGCGAGCTGCAGGCACAGCGTCATCGTGCAGCTGACGGTGCCGACCGTCATGTCGAAGCGTCCCACCACGACCGGCTCGGTGGCGCCCGCCGCCTGCACGAACTGCGGGTTGTACTCGATCATCCCGACGTTCGCGATCATGGGGCAGATCTGCTCCATGGAGTAGGACAGCGCGCCGACCATCTGCTCCAGCAGGCCGCGCATCAGGCTGTTCTCGATGTCGGTGAGGTTGCGGATCGGCTGTTCGCCGCCGGGACCGCCGAGCATGTGATCCACCGACGCAAGTGCGGTCTCGAGCGAGAACTCCAGCACCCCGGTGCTGCTGAGGGTCGGGATGTTCAGCGGCACCACGAGGGTGTGCGTGTCCAGTGAGAGGACGT
This sequence comes from Jatrophihabitans sp., assembly GCA_036502295.1. Classification (GTDB taxonomy): domain Bacteria; phylum Actinomycetota; class Actinomycetes; order Mycobacteriales; family Jatrophihabitantaceae; genus DASXYU01. Next base: position 20,143 of record DASXYU010000033.1, read on the forward strand.
ACTCCTCATAGTTCGCCTGGCTGATCTCGCGGATGCTCACCACGCAGACCTGGCGCAGCGTGCTCGTGAGGACGGTTCCCAGGCGGCGCGCGAACGACTCATAGGCGATCTGCAGCAGGCGGACGTGCTCACGCGAGAGCTTCGACGGGCGGCGGAAGTCGTACGGAACCACGCGAGGCTGGCGAACCCCCGCTTCCGGAGCCACACCCGCCTCGACCGCGGATTCCACGAACGCTGTCACGACTAAGCAATCGGCTAGCCCTGGCGCTACCTAAGCCGTTTGCACAGGCGCCCGTCACACCGGGCGAAGGGCGCGCCCGCTGCCGAGATCCCCCGGCGAACCTCGGCAGCAGACGTCCGATCGTCCTCTCTGTGACCTCGCGGGTCACAGACGAATCACTGGGTGACGAACTGAGTCACGTAGACCTGCCAGATCTCATCGGGGTACGCCTTCTTCATGTTGGCGAGCAGCTCAGTCTTCAGCGTGTTGCGTGCCCCGTTGCTGGCCAGCGAGTCGACCGTCTTGTTGCTGAACTCCTCGATGACGAGCTCGGATGCCTCGGAGATGTCGAAGTTGTCAATCTTCGCCTTGCCCTTGAGCAGCTGCACCGACACACCGACCTTGAGGTAATGCCCACCGGCGAGGTTCAGCGTCTGCGCGTCGAGGACGACCACGTCGCCACCTGACGGCTTGTACGGCGGCTTCGGCTTGGCGAACTTGTAGGCCGCACCGGCGACGACCAGCACCAATACCAGCACGATGATGATCGTCTTCTTGCTCATCCGACTGGTCTTCGCCGGAGGCGCAGCAGCGGGCTCAGTCGGCGCAGAACCACCCTGCTTGCCGAAGGCGCCGCCCGACGGGCGGCCCGACGATCCGCCGGGGGACTGAAAACGGCTCTCCCGCCCCGTTGTCGCAGTCATGGGATCTCCTCAGGGTTGATTTCCGATTCGGATGGATACGAGTTCATGACGTGGCTCCGGCTCCAGCTCCCGCTCCAGCGGCGGCTCCCGCTCCCGCTCCGGCTCCAGCGGCGGCGGCGGCGAGTTGTGCGCCCGCATCGGCCGGCAGGCCGGAGAGGACGACGATTTCGACCCGGCGGTTGTACTTGCTCGCGCGCGGGTCACTCGGCGGGTACTTGGGGTTCTGGTCGTTGAGGCCCCGCGCAGTGAGCCGCGCATCGGCGATCGAACTGCTCTGCAGGTAATACGCCACCGACGCCGCGCGAGCCGACGAGAGAGCCCACCCCGACTCGAAGGGCGCGGTGCTCACCTTGTCCTGGTTGGTGTAGCCGTCGACCTCGAGGTTGTTCGGGTAGTTCTTCAACGGTGGCGCGATCACACCGAGCAGCGTGTTGCCGGCAGGAAGCAGCGTGGCGCTGTTGCCGCCGAAGAGCAGGTCGGTGGTGACCACCGTGATCACCATGCCGCGCTCGTCGATAGCGAAGTCGACGTCACCGGCCATCCCCTTCTGCGCCAGCGCGGTGTTGATCGATTTCTTGATCTGGTCGAAGTTGTTGAGCTGCTGCGCGACCTCGGCCGAATAGTCCGGCTTCGTCTGCGGAACCGGTGGGCCGACACTGACATCGGGCACCGACACATTGGTCACCTGCGCGTTCTGCCCGAGCTCGGAGGCGACCGGTTGCGTCTCCGTATCCGCGCCGCCGTCCCGGATCCCGGTGCCCCCGGCAAGGATGTGCGGCTGTCCGGTGCCGAAGACCGAGGCCAGCGACTTCTTCAGCGCGTCGAACTTGTTCTTGTCGACGGCCGACATTGCGAACAGCACGATGAAGAGGACGAGCAGCAGTGTGAGCATGTCGGCGTACGTGACGAGCCACCGCTCGGCGCCGCCGCCCTCGTGCTCGCCGCCACCAGCTGCGTGGCGGCTGCGGCGGCGGGCGGCGGCCCCCCGCGGGGCGGCCATTTACGCCACTTCCTTCTGCGGTGGTTCCGACTGCGGCAGCATGCTCTGCAACTTCTGCGCGATGAGGCGCGGGTTCGACCCAGCCTGGATCGCCAGCACTCCCTCGATCGCTAGCTCCATCGCCTCGCACTCGGCTTCGCTGACTCGCTTCAAGCGGTTGCCGAGCGGGAAAAAGATCAGGTTCGCCGACATGACACCCCAGAGGGTGGCGACGAAGGCGCTGGCGATCTTCCCACCGAGCGCGGAGGTGTCCTGCAGAGAGCCGAGAACGTGCACCAGTCCGATGACGGTGCCGATGATGCCGATGGTGGGCGAGTAGCCGCCCATGTCGGAGAAGATCTTCGATTCGACGGCGTCGTTGGCCCGCTTGGCGTCGACCTCTGCAAAGAGAATCTCGGAGACTTCGTCCGCGTCGGTGCCGTCGACTGCCATCTCGAGCGCACGGCGCAGGAATGGGTCCTCGACGAGCGTGATCTCGCTCTCGAGTGCGAGCAGACCCTCACGACGAGCGCGGTCGGCCAGGCTGACGATCACCTCGACGCTGTCGTGGGCGACGACTGGGTTGGCCTTGATGGCACGCATCAGAGCCTTGGGCAGGCGCTTCACGTCGCGCATCAGCGAGCCGGCCATGGCGGCACCGATCGTGCCGCCGAAGACGAGGATGATCGGCGGGATCAGGAAGAGCGCCCCCGGTTGGCCGCCCTCCATGATCATGGAGCCGAAGATGGCGACGAAGCCGGCGCCAATGCCGATAAGGGTTGCCGGATCCATTACTTTTGCTCCCCCGGGCGGAGCGCGACGACGGTGCCACTGTGCTCTCGGTGGCCTTCGCTGCGCTTGATGGATCGATACTCGGATGTCGACTGGGCGGCGCTGATGATTTCGGCGCGGTACTCGCGGATGAGTGCGGTGAGCTCCCCGAGTGACTCGCGGATCACGTATTTGCTGCCGTTGACGAGGGTCACGACGGTGTCCGGCGTGGCCTCTGCGCGCTCGATGAGATCGGGGTTCAGCGCGAAGACAGGTCCGCTAAGCCTGGTGAGCTGCAACACGGTGTCCGTCCTTGGCTGTGTGTGTCCGAGTGGGCAGTCCGTTGCCCGTACTCCCGCACAATCGGCGCCGCGCCCCGCGACTTGAGCACACCCGGCTCGCCCTCGCCCCGCCCGTCCTCCCGTTGATTGGTCACTTATGCCGTCCAGTGGTCAGTTGTAGGTGACCACTCAACGGCACAAGTGACCACTCAACGCACAAAGGGACGGCCGGCGTGAGCCGAACCGTCCCTTTGTGAGGATGTTTTGTGAGGACGTTCTGGTTACTGCTTGAGGTTGACCAGGGTCTGCAGGATGTCATCGGAGGTGGTGATCACCTTCGAGTTCGCCTGGAAGCCGCGCTCCGAGATGATCAGGTTCGTGAGCTCCTGCGCCAAGTTCACGTTGCTCATCTCGATGTAGCCCGAGGTGATCGTGCCAAGGCCGCCCGTACCTGCCGTGCCGAGGATGGGCTGGCCGGAGGACGCCGTCGGCAGGTAATCCGAGTCACCGGACTTCGACAGGCCGTTCGGGTTGGTGAAGGTGGAGAGGGAGATCTTCGCAATCGCCGTGGTGGCACCGGCCGCGTCTACGCCGTTGACGGTGCCGTCCGGCGAGATGCTGTACGAGACGTAGGTGCCGTTGTTCAGCGACGTCAGCTCAAGGGACTTCGGTGGGTTGGCACCGGCGTCCGCCGGGTCCGTGTAGGCCGTGCCGGCAGCGTTCAGCGTGCTCGGCACCCCCGGCGGGGTGTCCACGTCCGCGGCCGTGGCGGCCGCCCCGTTCACCGAGTTGCCGGTTGCGTCGAGCAGCCATCCCTGGACGATGCCGCCATCAGGCGAGACGAGGTGGCCCTGGCTGTCGATGGTGAAGGCACCGGCGCGGGTGAAGAAGTCCTTGCCGTCCTTCGCCACGGTGAAGAAGCCGTCGCCGTTGATCAGCATGTTGCTTGCGACACCGGTTGCCTGGTTGGAGCCCTGCGTGAAGTTGAGGTTCGTGGCCGCGAGCTGCACGCCGAGACCGACCTGCGTTGCGTTGGTACCACCCAGCTGGGCACTGGGCGCGCCGCCACCGGTGATGGTCTGGCTGAGGGTGTCCTCGAACACCGTGGAGCTCGATTTGAAGCCCGTGGTGTTGACGTTGGCGATGTTGTTCGACGTGACGTCGAGCATGTTCTGGTGCGCCTGCAGGCCGGCGATTCCGGTGAAGAGCGAACGAAGCATGTGGTGACTCCTAGGGGGTTTGAGTCGTCTTCCGTGTACTTATCGGTTGTGCCGCGCCTAACTTCAGTGTTGCGGCGGCGTCATGGGCTCATCGTCCTCAAGAGGAGGACGCGGAAATTCCCGTGACATTGGCGATCGGAACACTCTGGTTTCCGATCAGCACCTGCGCGCCCGTGGCGAGCGAGGTGACTCCGCTGACGACGCCGGTCGCTGCGTTATCGGAGCTGTCCGCGAAGGTGACGTTCTTGCCGATGAGGCCGGTCGCGGTCTGCGCTTGCTCCGCGGCCATGATCGAGTTCATCGTCTGCTGCATCGCCGTGATCGACTGGGTCTGGCTCAAGGTCGCGGTCTGCGTCATGAACGAGCCCATGTCTGCCGGCGATGTCGGGTCCTGGTACTGCAGTTGCGCAACGAGAAGCTGCAGGAACGCCTGCGGGTCAAGCAACGGCTTGCTCGGGTCGTTCTCGGTCGTGCCGGCCGTCGGCGTGTTCGTCGGGTCGACGGCCCCGGTGGCCGCAGTCGGCGTCGAGTCCACGAACGGGCTGTAGCCGATTCCATCGATGGGGCTGGTCATTATGTACTCCTCAATCACAGCAAGCGATCGAGTGCGTCGCGTCCCGTACGTAGGACGCGGCGCACCGAGCGCTCGACAACGGTGGGCTCGGAGAGATGGTCCTGCCCGATCGGTTGGGTACCACCCGCAGACTGCCGGCCTTGGTCCCGGCCCGCCGACGTCTGCGGGCCGCCCTGCGTGTTGGATTGGCCGAAGCTGAGGTCGACGCCGGCATAACCGGCCTGGTCGAGCTGGCTCTGCAGCTGCGGCAGCGCCGCGGTGATCGCGGCGCGTGCTGCTGGATCCGCGGCAGCGACGGTGACGTTGAGCGTGTTGCCCTGCAGCACCGCGGTCACGTTCACCACCCCGAGCTCGGCCGGGTGCAGCTGCACAGTGAGTTCGTGAGTGCCATTACGGCGCACCCGCAGGTTGGCCAGCGCGTTCGCGAGTTCGGGCTGATGCACGACCTGGCGCGCGACAGGTTGCGCTGCCGGCGCGGGCGGCACGGCCACCGGCGCGGTCGGCAGCGCCTGCTGCGGAGCGATGAGGGTCGGTGGGGCAGTCGTCGTCGTTCCGGAGGCGGCGTCGGCTGCGTCCTCGTCGGTGTGCGTGCTCTTACCGGGAGTCGAGGACGGCACGGGGGCCGCGTCGAGGGCGATCGACTGCAGCGCCGCCTGCAGCGGACTCGGAGTCGGCGCTGTGACCGCTAGAGCGGGCCCAGTGGGCGATTCTGACGTCCCGGTGGTCGCAGGGGGCGTCGAAACCGCCCACTCGGACGGATCCGTCGCCGCCGTGCTCGGCGTCGTGCTCGGCGTCGTGCTCGGCGTCGTGCTCCGGGCAGCGCCAGTCAGCGAAGCAGTCTGCGCGCCGGTTGCCGGTGGGGCATCGGCGGTGGGCGACGAGGCGAAGGCAGTGGCCGAGGTGATCGCCTCGGAGGTGGCCGACGTCGGGAAGGACGAGTCGGCCATCGCCTGAGCAGCCGGAGCGGTCGGAGCAGCCGGAGCAGCCGGAGCGGCCGGAGCAGCCACAGGGGCATCAGCGGCTACAGCGGCCGCAGCAGCAGGCGCAGTGGCGGCAGGCGCTGTGGCGGCGGCGTCCTCGAGCTGGGTTGCGAAGGAATCGGCGAGTTCTTGCGGAGTTCCGAGGACGGAACTCACGGACGCGCCCGCAACATCCTGCGCGACGCCTGCAGCCGCAACTCCGCCGCCGACCGCAGAGGGCGACCCGGCGGACGGCGGGGCGACCGACGTCGCACCGACTACGGCGGAGGACGAGACGGCTGCCGCGGCGGACGAGACGGTGATCGGAGTGACGTTGGCGGCGGGCGTCTGCGTCACGGTCTCAACGACCACGGCTGCCGCGGACAGCGCCGCCGAGGCAGCGAGCTCAGCAGCGTTCTGGGTTGCCGCGTCCTGAGTCGCAGTGTCGCTCGCGTCCTCGTCGGCTGCCGCAGCGTCCTTCGCCGAGCCCTTCGACGCGGTCGGGCCGTCCTTCGTGCCACCGAGCGCACTCTGCAACGCACCGGCGAACTCGCCGGCATTGTCGGGGCTGTCGTCGGAGTCACTCGAACCGGCTCCGGTCGAGGCCACCGCCGGCGGCGCGGCGCCGATCGTGATCATGGAGGTCATCAGAGCCTGCCCATCATCGAAGTGACACTGCTGACGTAGTTCTGGGTCTCGGTGTAGGGCGGGATGCCGCCGTACTGCTTCACCGCACCGGCACCGGCGTTGTACGCCGCCAGCGCGAGCGGCACCGAGCCGAACTGGGCGAGGTTGCCGGCGAGGATCGAGCCGGCCGCGTCGATGGCCTGGGTCGGGTCGAGGGCGTTCACACCGTGGCTCGCCGCGGTCGACGGCATGAGCTGCATCAGCCCTTGCGCGCCGGCGGGGCTCACCGCGCTTGCATTCCCGCCCGACTCCTGCTGCGCGACCGCAGCGAGCATTCCGCTCGGCAGGTTGTACTTCTGCTCCACCGCGGCGAACTGTGTCGCATAGGTCGCGACAGCCGAGTTCAATCCGGAAGCGGTGAGCTGCGAGGACGACAACCCGCCCGTCGAGGACGTGGCCTGCGACGGCACCATCCGCCGGATCGAGGTCGGCGTCTCGGTGAGGTTCGCGATCGAGACAGTCTCACCGGACTGCGGCGCCTGGATGATCTGGTTGTTCCCGAGGTAGATCGCCACGTGGTGGGCGGGGTTGCCGAAGAACACCAGGTCGCCCGGCTCGGCCTGCGCCAAGGACGGCACCGCCGTGCCGACCTGCTGCTGCTCGGCGGCGGTACGCGGAACAGTGATGCCGAGGTCCTTCATCGTCTGCTGCACGAGGCCGGAGCAATCCATGCCCGTCGTGCTTTCGCCGCCCCAGACGTACGGGATGCCGAGGTACTGCTTTGCGTCATTCACGATGGCGTCACCGGTGGCATAGGTGGCACCGGTGGCATAGGACGCGCTACCGGAGGCCGTAGAGGCGAGCGCCGGTGAATAGCTCGGCAACGCGCTTGAGGCACCGGCGAGCGCCGCGGAAAAGCTCGTTGCGCTCGAGGACGCTGCGGTCGCCGCGGTTGTAACCCCGTAGCTGCCCGACGCGAGGGCGCTGATCTTCGCCTGAATCGTGGTGATCCGGCTGTCGACCTGCGACATGAAGCTGGTGTCGATCGGAGCGGTCACGAGCTACATCCCCAACCCGTCGCGGTGGATGCGGGCGGCGACCTCGTCGAGCTCGCGCTGCGCCGCGAGTGCCGCGCGGTGCCGCTCGGTGGCCAGGTGCCGCTCGTTGAGTTCCTCCGCGGTGAGGCGAGCCCGGGCAGCCTCACCGAGTTCGTCGCGGCGCGCGTCGGCCTCGTCCTCGGCCTGTTCGGCGTAGCGGATCGTCGCGGAGTGCGTGGCGGCCGCAGCCTGTCGGGCAACCGCGGCGGCGACGAACGCCGTGGCCTGGTCCTGCGCACCGGCGGCGATGAGCGAGTCGACGCGATCGGCGCTGTACTTCACCCGTTCATGCGCGCGCACCACGTGCCGCTGCGCCGTCGCGAGGTGCTGCTTCGCCGCGTCCTCCTGCAGCTGGCGCGCACGCACCAGCGAGCTCAGCCACTTCTTGCCGCTCATGCGCGTTCTCGCTTCGCTGCGAACACGCGCGAAGCTGCAAGCGCACTGTGCCGATTGGTTCGCTCACTTCGTTCGCTCACGCCGCGCCCTCCGGCAAGTCAGAGTCGAGTTGCAGGGCACCGGAGAGCGCGCCCCACGAGTCCTCGGCGGACCAGAGATCATGCATGTCCTGCTGCAGGAATCCCTCCAGCGCGGGCCAGAGCTGCAGCGCGCGATCGGCGTCGGGGTTGGTACCCGAGACGTAGGCACCGATCTCCACGAGTTCCTTCACATCGCGGCGAGCATCGAGCAGGCGCCGCGCCGTGCGCATCACCGCCTTCTGCTCCCCGGTGGTCACCGCTCCGGCGACGCGCGACACCGAGGCGAGGACGTCGATCGCCGGGAAGTGCCCGGAGTTGGCGAGCTTGCGGTCGAGAGCGATGTGGCCGTCGAGGATGGAGCGCGCGGCGTCGGCGATCGGCTCGTTGTGGTCGTCACCCTCGACGAGGACGGTGTACAGCCCTGTGATGGAGCCGTTCTCCGACGCACCGGCGCGCTCGAGCAGCTGCGGCAGCATCGCGAAAACCGACGGCGGGTAGCCACGCGTCGTCGGCGGCTCACCGGCGGAGAGGCCGATCTCGCGTTGTGCCATCGCGAGACGCGTGATCGAGTCCATGAGCAGCAGGACTTCTTTGCCGGACTCGCGGAACCACTCAGCGATACGGGTCGCCACGAACGCCGCACGGAGTCGCACCAGCGGAGGCTGGTCAGAGGTCGCCACGACGACGACGGCGTTACGCATACCCTCCGGGCCGAGATCGTCGTCAAGGAACTCCCGCACCTCTCGACCACGTTCACCGACGAGGGCGAGGACGGTGACCTCCGCCTCGCTGCCGCGGGTGATCATCGACATAAGGCTCGACTTGCCGACCCCGGATCCGGCGAAGATGCCGAGGCGCTGACCGCGGCCCACCGGGGTGAGCGTGTCGACGGCACGAATGCCCAGCGGCATCGGACTGTTCACCCGGCGGCGCGTCATCGCGTCCGGCGGGAGTGCATCGATGCCGACCCGCTCGAGTCCGGCCGGCATCGGCATCCCGTCCATCGGCCGGCCCAGGCCGTCGAGGACGCGCCCGAGTAGCTGCTCGCCGACGCCCACGGTCAACGGACCACCGGTGGCGATGACGTGCTCGCCCGCCCCGATGCCGCTGATCGGTCCCATCGGCATGCAGGTCGAGAGCGGACCGTCCACGCTGTGCTGCACCGCGACGACCTCGGCAGGTGTCTCGTCCTGCCCGATGAGCACCACGTCACCGACGCGTGACGGTAGGCCACGCACCACGATGGAAAGCCCACGAACTTCCATGACCTCACCGGACATGCGCGGATGCGCCGCGGTGAGGGCGTCCTGCACGGCGACGCCGAGTCGTTCGAGCGTGGTTCGCATCGTGGTCATGCCAGTGCTCATGCCGCTCATGCCCAGAGCACCCGCCGCACGCGCATCAGCGCCTTGGAGAGACGGGCATCGACCGAGGTGGACTCCCATACGGCCACCGCATCGCCCGGTTCGAAGCCTTCGTCCTGCACGAGGGTGACCTTGCGGTTCTCGCACTCGGGCAGCTCCACGGCACCGTTCGAGGTAAGCGTCGCGTAGTCGGCCGGACTCACCGTCACCGTCACGTGCTCGCCGACGGGAGCCAGCGTGAGTGCGCGGCGCAGTGCCGCGGCACCACGCTGCTCATCGTCCTTCAGGTGAGCGCCGATGATCGCCTCGGCGATGGTGAACGCCGACTCGATGATCGCCGTCTCCATCTCCTCGGCGTTCTTCAGGGCGCGACCCTCGAGCTTGCCGGCAGCTTGGTCGATCGCGGCGACGGCCTGCGCTGTGCGTTCCCGACGCTCGGCAGCGACCTTCTTGTACTCCGCGGCAGCGGCTTGACGCTCGGAGCGGGTGTGATCCCGCGCCTCGCGCAGGCCCTTCGCCCAACCTTCCGCATAGCCGACCGCCTGAGCCGAGACGCGAGCCTCTTCGAGGATCTCGTCGGGAATCCGGCTGTCGGGCGCGAGTTCGAAGAGCGGCGGTTCGTCCGGCGTCGGGACGCTGACGAGGAACTCCCGCAGCTGAGTCGTGGGCACCACGACCGCAGTGCGCAACTCCTCCAGGAACAGCGGCTGGATCGTCGGCTCGCCGACCCTGAAGCTCACGTTTTCCACGACCGCGCGAGGCGCGGTACCCACGTTTCCCATGACCGCGCCAGGCGGCGTCTTATGCGACGAAGGCATCCTCGTCGCCCCTGCCGACCATGATCTGGCCCGACTCTTCAAGCTGACGGATGATCCGGACGATGCTCTGCTGCGCCTCCTCGACGATGTGCACGCGCACCGGGCCGAGCAGGTCGCCCTCGTCGACGAGGTTCGCCGCAGCACGCTCGGACATGTTGCGCAGCACGCGGTCCTTCACACTGTCGTTCACGCCCTTGAGCGCGGTCGCAAGCTCATTGACCTGAACCTGACGCAGGATGAGCTGGATCGACTTGTCATCGAGGCTCACGATGTCCTCGAACATGAACATCTGTGCGCGGACCTGCTCGGCGAGGTCCGGGTCACGTTCCTCCAGGCCTTCGAGGATCATCTTCTCGGTGCCGCGGTCGGCGCGGTTGATGATCTCGACGAGTGGGCGCAGACCACCGACGGTGGAGAGATCGGCGTTCATCCCGAGCGAGCCGAGACGGCGCTCGAGCGAACTCTCGACCTGACGGATCAGGTCGGGCGAGGTGCGGTCCATGATCGCGATGCGGTGTGCGACGTCCGCCTGTAGCTCACGGCCGAAGCCCGCGAGGACGGCCGAGGCAAGTCCGGCCGGCAGATGGGCGAGGACGAGGGCGATCGTCTGCGGGTGCTCGTCGTTGAGGAACGACACGATCTGGCGCGCGTCGAGGTTCTGCATGAACGAGAACGGCAGCTCGACGAACGACTGCGAGAGGCGCTCGAGGATCTCGGCGGCGCGCTCCTCGCCGACCGCTGCGTAAAGCAGTTCGCGGGCGAGGTCCATGCCGCCGCGGGCACCGACGGCACCGGTGGCGAGCATCGCGGCGAACTCGGCGAGGACGGCCGAGGCGATCTCCGGGTTCACCGTGCCGATGCGGGCGATCTCCGTCGACAGATCTTCCAGCTCGGCCTCGTTGAGGTGGCCGAGCACCCGCGCCGACTCGTCCTTGCCGAGTTGCAGCACGAGGATCGCGGCTTTCTGCCGTCCCGACATGCCGCGGAGCAGGTCGACCGGCGGAGGTGTCGCGGGAACCGGTGGTGGGGCAGCTTGCTGCGGGGCCTGCTGCTGGGCCTGCGCGTTTTCCAGAACGGCTGTCATCTGTTATCCCACCTCTAGGAGTTCAACCAGCTGGAGAGCACGCGGGCGACGTCGTCGGGCTGCTCGTTCGCCAGCGTGATGAGTGCCCGGCGTCGGGCCTGCGCCTCGCTGAGTTCGGCGGCGAGTTCCTCCGCCTCGGGCGCGGTCGCCTCGGGCGTGGTCGGCAGGTACGGGTCGTCCCACCACGCCTCGAACTCCTCCGCCGGCGGGGCGGCGGCCTTCTTCCGCTTGCGGCGACGCATCACCAGGAACGTGATGATCGTGATGAGTGCGACGCCGGCGACCGCCGCTTCCTTGATGAGGCTGGCCTGTCGGTCCTTGGCGGCCTTGGCTGCAGCGGCTTGTGCCGCGGCCGCGTCGGCGGCCTGCTGCTGCGTCTGCGCCGCGGTGCTGAAGGCGAGCGCCTGGACGTTGATCGTGTCGCCCCGCTGTGTGTTGAGGCCGATCGCGGAGGAGACGAGGTTCTGGATGGCCTGCACGTTCGCGGCGGGCACGGCAGCGTCGAGGACGACCGAGACGTTCTGCTGCTTCACCGCACCGGGGGCGGTCTGCACCGTCTCCTGAACCGTGCCGTACGGGTTGTTCACCGTCCCGTCGTTCTTCGTGTACGAATCGGCGCCGCCGCCGGGCACCGCGGCCGCCGAGGGCGTCGGGTTAGCCCCGAGGACCCCGCCAGTGCCTGCCTGCGTGCCGCTGTACTTCTCCGAGGACGTCTGCACCGACAGCGGTACCAGCGGGGAACCGGAGGCGAGCGTGTACTGGTTGCTCGTCGTCGTCTTCTTGTCGTAGTCGAGGACGGCGTTGTACACGACCTGCGCATGACCGGGGCCGAGGACGGTGTCGATCATGCCCTGCAGCTGGGTCTTGATACGGCTGTCGTAGTCGGCGGTCTGGGTGTCCTGACCGGAGCTGCCCGCGGTGCCGTTGAAGGTGCTGTCCGGGGAGTTGAGGATCTGCCCCTTCTGGTCGGTGATCGTCACAGCTGTCGCGTCCATCTGCGGCACTGCGGAACTCACCAGATAGGCGATGGACTGGACCTGCTCGCTGGTGAGCTGTGCGTTGGCAGCAGTCGTGAGCAGCACCGAGGCGGTGGGCTTCTGGCTGCCGTCGTTGAAGACGTCCTGCTGCGGGATCGCGAGGTGCACCTGCGCGTTGTTGATGCCGTTGACCGACATGATCGTCTTGTCGAGTTCACCCTCGACCGCGCGCTGGTAGTCGACCTGCTGCTTGAACTCCGAGGTGGTGACGCCCTCTTGATCGAGCAGGTCATAGCCGTTCTGGGTGGAGCCCGGCAGCCCGTCGGCGCTGAGGGCGATGCGACTCGTGTAGACCTTGTCCTGCGGCACGCTGATCGAGGTGCCGTCGCCACCGAGCTGGTACGGCGTGCCCGCGGCGTTCAGCTTGTCGATGATCGCCTGCGCGTCGCTGGCCGCGAGGTTCGTGTAGAGCGGTGCATAGTTCGGCTTGCTCTTCCAGGTGCTGAACAGGACGCCGCCGACGACCAGCGCGAGGATGGCCGCGGTCGTGGCAGCCTTCTGCCCCGGCGTGAACGCCTTGAAGTCGTTCCACAGCTTCTGCGCGAAGCCGAGGGCTTTTTCCTGAACGCTCATTACGCCTGCATCGACATGATCTGGTTGAACGCGTCAACGCCCTTGCTCTCCAGCGTGGTCATGAGCTGCGTCATGAGCTGGGCCTGCGTCGCCGCGATCGTGTAGGTGGCCGGATCGGTGAGCTGACCCGTGGCGGCCTGGATGGCCAAGTTGTCGGCAGTGCCCTGCGTCGCCTGCACCTGGTCGAGACCGTCGCCGAGAGCCTGGGCGAAGTTCGTGGCCGACGTCGGATTCGCGCCGGCTGCCGCCGTCGTCGGCATGACCGGCGCGGCGGCACCGATACCGCCGAGCGCGGCGATGGGGGCGATAGGAAAGCTCATGCGCGTCCTCGCTTCGCTGCGGTCGCACACGAGGCTCGGCGCTGAATGTTCGCTCGCTGACGCTCGTTCACTGCATCCCCTTACCGATTGCGATGCCGGCGTCGTACATGTCCTTCGCGCGGTTCACGACCGACGCGTTCGCCTGGTAGGCGCGCTGCGCCATGATCAGGTCGCCCATCTGCTGCGACAGGTCGATGTCGGGATGGCGCACGTACCCCTGCGCGTCGGCGATGGGGTTCTCAGGCTCATAGGCCAGGCGGCCGTTGGCGCTGCCGAGCGGCAGCGCGGTGACCTTGACTCCTCCACCGAGACCGTCGGCGCCGGTGGGCAGCGCCTGCGCCTGGACGAACGACGCCTGGAAGGCCGGACCCGAGGTCGGCGAGACGTCGTTGATGTTGGCGATGTTGTTGCCGAGCGCGTCGATCCAGGTCTGCATCACGTTGATGCCAGTCCCGGCCGTGGAGATAGCGTCAAACATTGCGATCAGCCCTTCAGGACGGCGGAGATGAGTCCGTACTTGGACGTGATGGCGCCGGTGAGCAGTGACTCCTGCAGGCCGGTCTTCGTGGCGGTGACGACCTCGTCGGAGAGATTCACGTTGTTGCCGTTGATGCCCGGGTTCAGAGCGACCGGCGTGGTGGTGAACTCGGCCTTGGTGGGGTCGCCCGAGGCGACCGCATCGGCGAGGCTGGCTTCGAACGACACCGTGTTTCCGATGTAGTTCGGCGTCTCGACATTGGCGATGTTGTTCGACGTGACCTGCTGTCGGGTACTGAGTCCCGCGACCGCCGTCTGAAGCGTCAGAGACGCGATGTCGTCGAGCACGGACAGACCTCCGGTAGGGCACGCCGGTCCGTCGGCTACGTGGGGGTGAGCAATCCGTCGCTCAAGGTCCGAATCGACCGAGCGGAGGGTGGGCTTTAGCGGATCGGGCGGCTTTCTTAACTTTCGCCGATATGAGCGCGGGCATGTGCGCGGTCCAGGAAGTGCCCGACCAGTACCCCCGCGAGGACGGTCGGTATCCAGAGCCAGATCAGGTACACGTCCATGCGATGCATAAGCACCATGGCAACGGTGTAGAGCAGGAACGGCACCACGACGGAGGCGAAGATGCCGGCGCGCAGACCGGGGACGGCCCGGATCAGGTTCAGGTCGGCATGCGTCGCCGAGATGTGCGGATCGACCACCACTGTCAGTACGGCGGCTGAGCCGGAGGCACCTCCCGCGTCCGGGGGAGTCGAAACCTCATCCGTCCCGTCGGTCCACTGCTCCACATCGGGAAGAACCGCGGTGCTCTCCGGCAGTGGCGGGGCAGCCAGGGGCTGCGTGATCTTCGCGATCTCGCCGGTGACCTGCACGGCCGGGATCTCGCCGGTGAGCTGGATGCGGGGGATCTCGCCGGTGATCTGGCTGGCGGGAACGGGAACCCAGACGACGTCGTCGCCGACCTCGTCCTCGTCATCGCCCGCTGAGTGCCGTCCCACAGCGCCCATTCTGGCAGTACACGAGCGAAAAGTTGGTCGCGATGGGTCGGTGCGCGTTGTCCGCGACTGCCGGGCAATCTCCTCGACGTAGCGCCGCTGCCAGACGCAGTGCCGCTGCCAGTGGAACCCGCTCGCATGATCGCGGCTGCGACCGCCCATGGACTGCCAGTGGCGGGTCCGGGCTGAACTAACCCGTCTGCACGTGCGCCAGTAGCCCCGCGCTGGCGCGTTGGATCTGGGCGAGGACGTCCTCGAAACCCCTCGTCCCGCCGTAGTACGGATCGGCGACATCGCGGTCATCCACATCGGCGGCGGAGTCGAAATCGCGGAGCAGGACGATCGAGGCGCGGGCCGCCTCAGGGTCATCGGCATACGCCGCCAGCCGGCGCAGCTCAGCGAGGTGGCCCGAGTCGAGAGCCACGACGACGTCGCGCTCGGCGAAGTAGTCCGCACGGAACTGCTTTGCGGCGTGATGGGCCGGCGAATAGCCCGCGGCGAGGAGGGTGGCGCGGGAGCGACGGTCCATCTCGTCGCCGGATGGGGGCACCTCCCGCGGCGATACTTCGCCGCCGCGGGGGAGCCAGTCGCCGGTGCCGGCGCTGTCGACGATCACCGCGTAGCCGGCGTCCTCGGCCTGGGCGCGAAAGACGACCTCGGCGGTGGGCGAGCGGCAGATGTTGCCCGAACAGACGAAGCAGACCCGCACACGCGCCACCCTATCCATCAGGATTGGCCGATAGGTTGGGGGCATGGCTGAGATCGACGGCGCCTTTCTTGCGCTGCCCGCGCGCGAACTCGCGGCGGCCGCGCTGCAGCGGGCCACCGAACTCGGCGCCGAGCATGCGGACTTCCGCCTCGAACGCACCCGCGTCGCGACGCTCAGCCTGCGCGATGCCCACCTCGACTCCAGCTCCGACAGTGAGGACGTCGGCCTCGCCGTCCGTGTCGTGTATCGCGGGGCGTGGGGCTTCGCCAGCGGCATCGTCCGCAGCGTCGACGCCGCGGTGTCCCTCGCCGATCAGGCAGTCGCCACCGCCAAGCTCAGCCGCGTCCTCTCCTCCGACCCGGTCGTCCTCGCGCCGGAGCCGGTCTACGGCGACGTCACCTGGATCAGTTCCTATGACGTGAACCCGTTCGACATCCCCGACACCGACCGCATCGCCCGCCTCAGCGAACTCAGCGAGCGGCTCATGTCGGCCGACGGCGTCGACCACGTCGACGCCCATCTCATGCAGGTGCTGGAGAACAAGTTCTACGCAGACGCGGCCGGCACGATCACCACCCAACAGCGGGTCCGCGTCCACCCGGCGTTCACCGCGGTGAACGTCGACCGTGCTGCCGGCGCGTTCAGCTCGATGCGCACCCTCGCACCACCCGCAGGGCGAGGCTGGGAGTACCTCACCGGCACCGGCTGGGACTTCGACCTCGAGATCCGCGAACTGCCCGAGCTGCTCCACGAGCATGTGAAGGCGCCAAGCGTCGAGTCGGGCAGCTACGACCTCGTCATCGACCCGAGCAACCTCTGGCTGACGATCCACGAATCCATCGGCCACGCCACCGAACTTGACCGTGCCCTCGGCTACGAAGCCGCCTACGCCGGCACGTCCTTCGCCACCCTCGACAAGCTCAACTCGCTGAAGTACGGCAGCACGATCATGAGCGTCACCGGCGACCGCACCGCCGAGCACGGCCTCGCCACCATCGGCTACGACGACGAGGGTGTGGCGACGCAGCAGTTCGACATCGTGAAGGACGGCATACTCGTCGGCTACCAGCTCAACCGGCAGATGGCCGAGGCAGAGGGTCTCAACGGAGGACGCTCCAACGGCTGCGCCTTCGCCGACTCCGCAGGGCATATTCCGTTACAACGCATGGCGAACGTCTCGTTGCAGGCAGCCGCGACAGGGCCCTCGACGGTCGAGCTCATCAGTGGAGTCAAACGCGGCATCTACGTCGTCGGTGACCGCTCGTGGTCGATCGACATGCAGCGGTTCAACTTTCAGTTCACCGGCCAGCAGTTCTGGAAGATCGAGGACGGCCAGCTCGTCGGGCAGGTACGCGACGTCGCCTACCAAGCGACCACCACGGACTTCTGGGGATCGATGGAGGCCATCGGCGGCCCGCAGACCTACGTCCTCGGTGGCGCGATGAACTGCGGCAAGGGCCAGCCGGGGCAGATCGCCGCGGTGTCGCACGGCTGCCCGTCGGCGCTGTTCCGCGGGGTCAACGTCCTCAACACGCGGGCAGAGGCAGGCCGATGAAAGCGCCGGACTTCGTCGAGGCGGCATTGCGCGCCTCGAGCGCCGACGGCGCGGTGGTGATCGTCAACGAGCACAGCGAGACCAACCTGCGCTGGGCCGGCAACAGCCTCACCACCAACGGCCAGATGCACTCCAGATCGGTGACCGTGCTCTCCACCTATGCGCAGCAGGGCGGCACAAGCGTCGGCGTTGTCACCCGCGCGGTCACCGACGCGGGCGAACTCACCGACCTCGTGCGCGCGAGTGAAGCCGCGGGACGCGCTGGGGCGCCCGCCGACGACGCGATGCCGCTCGTCGAGAACTACGCCCACACCGACCCCTGGGATGCCCCCGCGGCCGAGACGAGCGTGGAGGTCTTCGGCGACTTCGCCCCCGCTCTGGGCGCAGCGTTCACCAAATGGCAGTCGGCCGACCGGCTGCTCTTCGGATTCGCCGAGCACCAGCTGACCTCGACGTTCCTCGGCTCCTCCACCGGATTGCGCCGCCGCTTCGACCAGCCGAACGGCCGCATCGAGATCAATGGCAAGTCACGCGACTACGGCAGCAGCGCCTACGTGAGTGCCCACACGCAGACCTTCGCCGACGTCGACGCGACGGCCCTCACCGATTCACTGCTGCAACGCCTCGACTGGGCCCGCACCCGCATCGATCTCCCGGCCGGTCGCTACGAGACGCTGATGCCGCCGAGCACCGTCGCCGACCTGATGATCTATGCGTACTGGAACGCCGCCGCGCGCGACGCCGAAGAAGGACGCAGCGTCTTCGGTGAGCGACCCGTCGGCTCGACGCTCAGCCCGCTGCCGCTGCACCTCTACTCCGACCCGTCCTACGCCGGTCTGCAGTGCGCACCGTTCGAGATCGCCACCGAGTCCGGCGCCACCACCTCGGTCTTCGACAACGGCAGCGCGATCACCACCACCGACTGGATCCGCGACGGCAAGCTCGCCGACCTCATCCGCACCCGCTCCTGGGCGCAGAAGACCGACGCCGTCCCGCGGCTCTCGGTCGGCAACCTCGTCCTCGAATCGGACGGGGCAGCCGCGACGCTGGAAGAGATGGTGAGCGGCACCGAACGGGGCCTGCTGCTCACCTGCCTCTGGTACATCCGCGAAGTCGATCCACAGACGCTGCTGCTCACAGGGCTCACACGCGATGGCGTTTACCTTGTAGAGGATGGTGCGATCAAGGGCGCCGTGAATAACTTCCGCTTCAACGAATCGCCGGTCGACCTGCTGGGGCGCGTCAGCGAAATCGGACGGACCGAACTCACCCTGAGCCGTGAGTGGGCCGACTACTTCACGCGCACCGCGATGCCCGCGTTGCGCGTCCCGGACTTCAACATGTCCACAGTGAGTGCGGCAAATTAGCCCATAGACCGGAAGATTTCCCGCTGCGACGCCAGTGTGACTGTGATCATCGCCGCAGCCTCCGACTGGTTCTGACAACGTTTACGGTCGGTAAATTCGGTCCATCCAAAGGACCAAGTGCTCTCCACGGGCGTTTGCTCCGTTGTTTCACTGACAAGTGCGTAGTCAATGGTGACTGGCGAGGAGATCGACGCATGAGTGCAACCACCACCCCCGGGCTCGATACGGCCCCCACGACGCACAGCAAACTGCTCAGCTGGGTTCGCGACGTCGCCGAGATGACCGAGCCCGACCGCATCGAGTGGGTCGACGGCACGCCCGAGGAATGGACCCGCGTCACCGACCTCCTCGTCGCTGCGGGCACCTTCAAGCGCCTCAACCCGGAGAAGAAGCCCAACTCCTTCTACGCCAGCTCCGACCCCTCGGACGTCGCACGCGTCGAGGACCGCACCTTCATCTGCAGCGTCAATCAAGCCGACGCCGGTCCGACCAACAACTGGATGGACCCCAACGACATGAAGGCCATCCTCACCGAGCGCTTCCGCGGCTCGATGCGTGGCCGCACCCTCTACGTCCTGCCGTACTGCATGGGGCCGCTCGACGCAGAGAAACCGATGCTGGGCGTCGAACTCACCGACTCCGCCTACGTCGTCGCCTCGATGCACATCATGGCCCGCATCGGCACCAAGGCTCTCGAGCTCTTCACCAAGGACGGCGTGGAGCAGGAGTTCGTGCAGGGTCTGCACTCCGTCGGCTCGCCGCTCGAGCCGGGGCAGGCCTCCAGCTCGTGGCCGAGCAACGAGACGAAGTACATCGTCCACTTCCCCGAGGAGCGGGCGATCTGGTCCTACGGCTCGGGCTACGGCGGCAACGCGCTGCTCGGCAAGAAGTGCCACGCGCTGCGCATCGCCTCGGTGCAGGCCCGCGACGAGGGCTGGATGGCAGAGCACATGCTCATCGCCAAGGTCACCTCGCCCGAGGGCAAGGTCAACTTCATCGGTGGCGCCTTCCCGTCGTCCTGCGGCAAGACGAACCTTGCGATGCTCGAGGCGACGCTGCCGGGCTGGAAGCTGGAGACCGTCGGTGACGACATCGCGTGGATCCGCATCGGGGCGGACGGCCGCTTCTACGCAGTGAACCCGGAGTTCGGCTTCTTCGGCGTGGCGCCCGGCACCGACGGCACCACGAACCCGAATGCCATCAAGACCATCGAGAAGGGCAACTCGATCTTCACCAACGTCGCCCTCACCGATGACGGTGACGTCTGGTGGGAGGGTCTCGGCGAGCCGCCGGCGCACCTCACCGACTGGAAGGGCAACGACTGGACGCCGGAGTCCGGCACCCCGGCCGCACACCCGAACAGCCGCTACACCACGCCGATCTCGCAGTGCGCCACCAAGGCCGCCGAGTGGAACGACCCACAGGGTGTGCCGCTCGACGCGATCTTCTTCGGTGGCCGCCGCAAGGGCACCGTGCCGCTGGTGACCGAGTCGAAGGACTGGCAGCAGGGCGTCTTCCTCGCCTCCGTCCTCAGCTCGGAGACCACCGCCGCCGCCACGGGCGCAGTCGGCGTGGTGCGCCGCGACCCGATGGCGATGCTGCCCTTCATCGGCTACAACGCCGGCGACTACGTCAACCACTGGTTCGAAATCGGCAAGCAGGCCGACGCCTCGAAGCTGCCGAAGATCTTCTACGTCAACTGGTTCCGCCGCGACGAGAACAACAAGTTCGTCTGGCCGGGCTACGGCGAGAACATGCGCGTGATCAAGTGGGCGCTCGAGCGCCTCGCCGGCACCGCGGCGGGTGTCGAGACGCCGATCGGCTACGTGCCGGCGGTCGCGGCCCTCGACATCTCGGGACTCGACCTCGACGAGGCCGCGATCGCCAAGGCCACCGCGGTGAACGCCGAGGAATGGAAGGCGGAGATCCCGCTCATCGAGGAGTGGTACGACTCCCTCGGAGACCACCTCCCCTCCACGCTGCGCGACGAACTCGCCACCCTCAAGCAGCAGCTGGGCGCCTGATCCTTCCCAAAGCCGGGGAGTCACAGGGGACACCACGTCCTCTTTGACTCCCCGGTTTTGCGTCTGCAGGAGCATGCTGGGCACATGAGCCTTGCGCAGACGTTCCAGCGATTCGCCACGAAGGCAAACACCGCGCTCTACAAGAGGTCGAGCGGCAAGATCGGCGGGCGTATCAAGGGCGTGCCGATCGCCCTGCTCACAGTGGTGGGCCGCACGAGTGGGCAGTTGCGCACGACCCCGGTCTGCTACTTCGAGGACGGCGCCACCTACGTCCTCTGCGGATCCGCCGGTGGGCAAGAGGGCGACCCGCAATGGTTCCGCAACCTCCGAGCGGCCTCCACGGCGACACTGCAGGTCGGTGGACGCACGATCGCCTGCTCGGTCCGCATCGAGGACGGCGGTGCCGAGCGCGAACGGCTCTGGGCCAAACTGATCGGCGTCGGCCCGTTCTTCGCCGACTACCAGAAGAAGACGACGCGGCTGATGCCGTTCGCCGTCCTCACCCCGAACTGAACGACCGCGCTCACGGCTCCTGGGTGTCGGCGACCTTCTTCTCGACCCGGAGCGCCCTGAGTTCGGCGTTGTGCCTGCGCCGCACCATCAGCCCGATCTGAATGAGGACGGCCAACACCAGGCCGATGATCACGCCGACGAGCGAGGCGCCGCGGAAGCCGGGGGCGCGTAGATCCATCGTCGCCGATCCATCGTGCGCGCCACTGCTTCCGCCCCAGACGATTCCTGCCGTCATGAGGTTCGGCGCGGCGAGGACGGCGCCCACCACCAGAACCCAGACCCGGGTCTTCCAGGACCACGGCCGGTAGAAGGCGAGACGCGCGACGACGATCGGCACGACGGTGAAGATCACCCCGTAGAACAGCCCCCACCAGACGCCCCAGCGGAACGTGCCGTGCACCTGGTCGGCGATGCGCCGGCCCCACCACCTCGGCAGGAATTCGGTGCAGAAGAAGAAGCCACCGACGAGGACGATCGCGACTGCAAGCGCGATGAGGCCGCGCTTCTTCCAGTTCGGGCCCGGCTCAACGACCGGCTCTTGCGGAGTGGTCATGTAGCAAGCATGCCAGCGTGCGGGGCGTAATCTCGACTCCTTGTGAGCCCAGAAGTGAGCGGAGGACCCGCAGACGTCCTGAGCAGCGAGCGGGCTCACCTCGAACTCGCCCGTCGCTGCCTCGCCGAGATGGTGCACTCCGCCTCGGGGATCGCCGACTACGGCGTGGACGAACTCGCCAGTCACGCCCTCGGCAAACTCCGCGCCGCCCGCCTCGACGCCCTCACCGCCGACCCCGATGCGCCGGCGTTCTTCGGACGCACCGATCGCGACCACGAGGCCCCGACAAGTTCAACGATGCCCGAGGTGCTGCACATCGGGCGGCGCCACGTCCGCGACCCCCATGGCGATCCGGTCGTGATCGACTGGCGTGCGCCCATCGCGCGGGGCTTCTACCGCGCGACGCCGTCCGATCGGCAAGGTGTTCGGCTGCGTCGCCGCTTCGGCTTCCACGCCACGCAACTGACGTCCTACGAGGACGAGCGCCTCGACCTCGGCGAGTCGCTCGGCCTCAGCTCCGAACTGCTCCGCGAGGAGATCGAACGTCCTCGCGTGGGGCCGATGCGCGACATCGTCGCCACCATCCAGCCCGATCAGGACGAACTGGTCCGCGCAGACCTCGACACCTCGCTCTGCATCCAGGGCGCCCCCGGCACCGGCAAGACGGCAGTCGGCCTGCATCGCGCGGCCTACCTGCTCTACACCTACCCCGAACGCCTCAAGCGCACCGGCGTCCTCGTCGTCGGACCCAACGCGGCGTTCCTGCACTACATCGCCCAGGTGCTTCCGTCCCTCGGCGAGGCCGGCATCGACCAGGCCACCGTCGACGAACTCGTCCGCTGGAAGGTCACCGGGACCGAACCCGCCGGGGTGGCCACCCTCAAGGGCGATGCGCGCATGGCGACCGTGCTGCACAAGGCGGTGCTGTCGCACATCCGCAAGCCGACCGAGGACGTCCTGGCGATCATCGGCACCAGGCGCTACCGCGTCGGCGCGCATCGCGTGATGCGCTACGTCGACGATGTACGCCGCGCGCTGCTTGCCGGGTCGGTTCGATGGTCGGCGGCGCGCGACCGGCTGCGGCTGCAGATCGCCGAGGACATCCGGCGACAGCGGGAGGACTCCGGCGGTGCACCGAGTGATGCCGAGACGTCGAAGCTGGCGCGCTCAGCGGCAGTGAAGACCTACGTCGACTCCGTCTGGCCCGCGCTCACCGCGCCGCAGTTGCTCGCCCGGCTCTATGGCGATGCCGCCTTCCTCGCGCGCTGCGCCGCCGACCTCAGCGAGGACGAGCGCGACGCTCTTGCCCGTCCCGCTGCCCGCAGCCTCAAGGCAACCAAGTGGACTACCGCCGATCTCGCACTGCTCGACGAACTCGACGGCCTCCTCGAAGGCGCCGCGAGCTACGTGCACACCGTGGTCGACGAGGCACAGGACCTCTCGCCGATGCAGTGCCGCGTGGTCGCACGACGCAGTCCACTCGGCTCCGTTACCGTCCTCGGTGATCTCGCGCAGGCGACCACGCCGTGGGCGCCGGGCGACTGGGCGGTGACGCTGGAGCATCTCGGCCACGGCGACGCTGCTGTCCGACCGCTCACCGCCGGCTACCGCGTTCCGGGCTCCGTCCTCGACGTCGCCAACCGGCTGCTGCCGCACATCGCCGCCGGCATCCCCCCGGCGACCTCGGTACGTGCCGGAGTCGATGCGCTGCGCTGGAGCGCCACCGCCGACCTCGTCGCGCAGGTGCGAGGTTGCCTCGAGGACGAGGGATCGGTCGGCGTCATCGTCGCCGACGCCGGGGTCGCGGCGACGCTGCAGCTACTCGCCGCCGCCGGCATCGCGGCCGGGGCGCTCGACAGCGAAGGCGCCGAGGACGAGGCGCGTGTCAGCGTCGTTCCGGCGAGTGCCGCTAAGGGCCTCGAGTTCGACTCCGTGGTCCTCCTCGAGCCGGCCGCGATAGTCGCAGGCGAATCAACCCGCGCGGCCGGGCTGCGCCGGCTCTACGTCGTCCTCACCCGAGCGGTGAGCCGGCTGATCGTGCTGCACGATCTCGCGATTCCTGCCGAACTCACGGCCCCGGGCATAAAGTAGGAACCCCTAGCTATCTGGCGAGCTACGCCACCCCTGTAGCAATTCAGAGCTAGGTCTTATCCGGCGCCTGACGCGGCGACCCCGCATCGGGTGTGACTGCGGAGGTGCCGCTATGAGCGAGGCCGTGTACGCCGAAACACCGATGGTTCAGCTCCTCACGCCCGACGGGCAGCGGGTCGAGCATCCCGATTACCCCCTCGCGATCAGCGATGACGAGATCGCTGCGCTCTATCGCGACCTCGTCCTGGTGCGGCGCCTCGACAGCGAGGCGATCGCGCTGCAGCGGCAGGGAGAGCTCGGCCTTTGGGCCAGCGCGCTCGGCCAGGAGGCGGCGCAGGTCGGTGCAGGACGGGCACTGGCCCCGCAGGACATGTGCTTTCCGAGCTATCGCGAGCACGGCATCGCCTGGTGCCGAGGAGTCGATCCACTCGCACTGCTCGGCAACTGGCGCGGCACCGACTTCGGCGGCTTCGACCCGCACGCCTTCAACTTCGCCAACTACACGATCGTCATCGGCTCGCAGACGCTGCATGCTGCGGGCTACGCGATGGGCGTGGTACGCGACGGCGCGATCGGCACCGGCGATGCCACCACTGACACTGCGGTGCTCGCCTGCTTCGGCGACGGCGCCACGAGCCAGGGCGACGTGCACGAGGCCTTCGTCTGGGCATCGGCGGAGAACCTGCCGCTGGTGTTCTTCCTGCAGAACAACCAATGGGCGATCAGTGCTCCGGTTGCCGTACAGAGCCGCGCTCCGTTGTACCTGCGCGCTCAGGGGTATGGCATGCGCGGAGTGCGCGTCGACGGCAACGACGTCCTCGCCACGCTGGCAGTGACCCGGCGTGCGCTCGAGGACGCACGCAACGGCGACGGACCCTCACTCGTCGAGGCATACACCTATCGCCTCAACCCGCACACGACGAACGACGACACGCGCCGCTACCGCACCGCGGACAAGGCCGAGGAATGGCGACAGCGCGATCCGCTCGCGCGGGTGCGGGCCTACCTCGAGGTCGAAGCCGACATCGCCTCGTCCTTCTTCGCCGATCTCGAGGACGAGGCCCAGACGCTCGCCGAACGCCTCCGCGCCGGTGCACGGCTGCTTCCCGAGCCCACCGCCGACTCCGTCTTCGCCCACGTCCTCACCGAACCGACAGCCGATCTTCGCGAACAGCAAGAGGAGTTCGCCGACTTCCTCGAATCGGTACGGGCAGCGGTGTCCTGATGACAGAGCTGACACTGGCGAAGGCCCTGAACGCCTCGCTGCGCACAGCACTCGAGGACGACCCGAAGGTGCTCGTCATGGGCGAGGACGTCGGCACGCTCGGGGGTGTCTTCCGGGTGACCGACGGCCTGCAGAAGGACTTCGGCGACAGCCGCGTCTTCGACACCCCGCTCGCCGAGGCCGGGATCGTCGGCACCGCGATCGGGCTGGCGCTGCGTGGCTACCGGCCGGTCTGCGAGATCCAGTTCGACGGCTTCGTCTTTCCCGCCTTCGACCAGATCACCACGCAACTGGCGAAGATCCACAACCGCTCGGAGGGATCGGTGCGGCTGCCGATCACCATCCGGATTCCCTTCGGCGGCGGCATCGGAGCGATCGAGCATCACAGCGAGTCGCCGGAGGCATACTTCGCGCACACGCCGGGGCTGAGAGTGGTCGCCTGCTCCGGCCCCGCGGACGCGT
Organism: Jatrophihabitans sp.; assembly: GCA_036502295.1. Taxonomy (GTDB): domain Bacteria; phylum Actinomycetota; class Actinomycetes; order Mycobacteriales; family Jatrophihabitantaceae; genus DASXYU01. The sequence goes on from DASXYU010000033.1 coordinate 45,227, forward strand.
ACTGGATGCTGCGGCAGGCAATCACCAGCGATGACCCGGTGATCTTCTTCGAGCCGAAGCGGCGCTACCACTCGGCGAAGGAGGAGCTCGCCCCGGAGGCGTACCCGCTCTTCAACGCCAAGGTGCTGCGCCCCGGTCGCGACGTAACCGTGGTGACCTACGGGGCGATGGTCGGCATGGCTCTCGATGCGGCCGAGGTCGCCGCCGGCGAAGGGCGCGATCTTGAGGTGATCGACCTGCGCTCGATCTCCCCGCTGGACACCGCCACCGTGCTCGAGTCGGTGCGGCGCACGGGCCGTCTGGTCATCGTCCATGAGGCCTCCCGCAGTTTCGGGGTGGGTGCTGAGATCGCGGCGCGCGTGCAAGAGCAGGCCTTCTACTCGTTGGAGGCGCCCGTCCTGCGCATCACCGGCTACGACACCCCCTACCCGCCGAGCCGTATCGAGAACGAGTGGCTGCCGAACATCGACCGCGTCCTCGACGCCGTCGACCGAGCGATGGAGTTCTGAGCATGAGCGAGGCTTGCGGAGCGAATCAGAAACACAGTCGGCTTGGTGCCTCATGTGCGCCCGGAGCGAAGCGAGGACGCGCATGAGCGTGTTGGACTTCAGGCTCCCCGACCTCGGCGAGGGACTGCCAGACGGCGAGATCGTCCGCTGGACCGTGCGGCCCGGCGACACGGTGCAGGTGAATGACGTCATCGCCGAGGTCGAGACGGTGAAGGCCGCCGTCGAACTACCCAGCCCGTATGCAGGCGTCGTCACCGCACTGCTGGCGAGGGAGGGCGAGACGGTTCCGGTCGGCACCGCGATCATCTCCATCGAGACCGGCGAGGCGCCGGAACGTCCTCTCGTCGGCTACGGCGCGACTGAGCAGACCCCCGGCCGACGCCGGAACCGTCCGGTGGCTGAGTTCCCCCGCGAGCGGGAGGTGCGCCCAGTCGAAGGGCAACCACCGCCTGTCGCAGGGCGATCACCGCGGGGTGTCCTGGCGAAGCCGCCGGTACGCAAGCTCGCGAAGGACCTCGGCGTCGATCTCGCCTCCGTCGACGGCACCGGCCCGGACGGCACCGTCACCCGCGACGACATCCACTCCGCCAGTCGACCGGCCACGCAGGACGAGACGCGGGTTCCGGTGCGTGGTGTGCGCAAGAGGACGGCCGAGGCCATGGTGCGGAGCGCCTTCACCGCGCCCCACGTGACCCTCTTCAAGACCGCGGACCTCAGCGCGACGATGGAGCTGCGCGACCGCGTCGCCGCCCGCCGCGAGTTCGCCGACCTCAAGGTGAGTCCTCTGCTCTTCGTGGCGAAGGCGGTGCTCATCGCCGCGGCGCGCACACCCGAGATGAACGCGTCATGGGGCGAGGACACGATCGTGCTGCACAGCCGGATCAACCTCGGCATCGCCGCGGCAACCGACCGTGGTCTCGTCGTGCCCAACATCAAGGACGCCGGCGCACTGACACTGCGAGAGCTCGCCGAAGCGATCGCGACACTGACGCGGACCGCCCGTGACGGACGCACCACACCCGCCGACCTCACCGGCGGAACGCTCACCATTACGAACATCGGCGTCTTCGGCATCGACGCCGGAACACCGATCATCAACCCAGGCGAATCCGCAATCGTCGCCTTCGGTTCGGTGGTGCGCCGTCCCTGGGTTGTGGGGACGGGTAGCGATGAACGGATCGAGCCTCGCTGGCTCACCGAACTCGCGGTCTCCTTCGACCATCGGGTCGTCGACGGCGAGCAGGGGGCCACGTTCCTCCGCGACGTCGCAGACCTGCTGACAGATCCCGGTCTGGCGCTGCTATGAGTGGCCCACGTCTCTGAGTGGCCTCCGTCACGTGGCTACGATCACATCATTAGGCAGAATTCGGCTCTGATGCTGTGAGGTGGGTGACAGTTGGGATGAATACCTTTGTTTCTTCGGTTGTTCAGACGAATCACCTAATAGAGTGGTTCCAGTAAGACCGAAGGAGAACGAAGATGTCCCGCACCGCCCGCACCATCGCCAGCAAGCTCCGCGCCCGTCGCGCCAGCCGTCAGTTCGACGACGTGCTGCGCAGCGCCTCGCCGAGCATGCGCCAGGAACTGCTCGCACTCGCGTCGGTCGACACCCGCACCAGTATTCGTTAGTGCCGTCGCGCCGCCTGCGGCGCGAATGTCGACGTTGCGCCGTGATGTCTGCGCGTCCTCCGCAACCAAGCTCGCCCTGAAGCCAGACCGGCACGGAGCGAGCGAAGGTCCGCGCCCTCGCCACGGCGGCGGCGCGGATCGCCGTCGCGGGAACCAACCCGTACAGCCCCCAAGTACGGCGCCGTAGCTCCGCCGTCCTCATGAGGACGTTGGCGCGCCCCGCGCGTATGGCAAGAAAGGCCCCGCCTGATGGGCGGGGCCTTTCCTGTTCAACGGCTCTTGGGTCTGGTCAGACCGGCCTGACGTTCTCCGCCTGCGGGCCCTTCTGGCCCTGCGTCACATCGAACTCAACACGCTGGTTCTCATCGAGCGCGCGGTAGCCGTCGGACTGAATCGCCGAGTAGTGGACGAACACATCCGGAGCGCCACCGTCGGGAGCGATGAAGCCGAAACCCTTCTCGGCGTTGAACCACTTCACGACACCCTGTGCCACGTTTACTTCTCCTAGTGCTGTACGGGTCCGCACCGTGCGAATCCCGAAGGTTACTTCCGGACGAACACCATTCCCGACAGCCGAGAGGAGGTCGATCAACCGGTTACCTGGTCTCACCACCCACGTGACCGTGGCGCTGTTGACCATCGCAGCAACCGCGGAAAGCATAGCTTCAAGGACTCCCCCGTCCGCAACCATCGAGTGCAAACTGGTGGTGAACACGCCACAGTGAAAGCCCTTGCAGGACGCCCCTGCAGGCGATCACCGAGGAAAGGTCAGCTGATGGATGACAAGACGATCCTCGACCACATCCAGGAACTCGTCACCGAAGAGAAGACGCTCCGCGGCGGCGGTCACGGACTGGCGAGCGGCCAGCGACAGCGACTGCAGGACCTCGAGGAGCAGCTCGACCAGGCCTGGGACCTGCTCCGCCAGCGGCGGGCGCGCGAAGAGACCGGCGACAATCCTGACGAGGCACGTCCTCGTGCGGTGAACGAGGTCGAGGGCTACCTGCAGTAATCCTTCGACACGATCGCTTCGCGATCTACTCACGGACCTCAGGAGGGGGCGGCCGGGGCTTGCGCCCAGGGCACCCAGGTCGCGCCCGCCGGCGGCGTGAAGGAGAAGTAGGTCGCCTCCGGAGTCTTGAACGTGATGCTGCTGAAGCTCACGTCGATCGCCGGCGACGTTCCGTTGCGCGCAAAGATCTGGACCGACAGCGGCACCTTGTTCTCGCCGTCGACCGCGATGCGCATCTGCCCGATCGGCGAGGTGACGTCCTGTGGGCGAGTGACCACGAGCTCGTAGCAGCGACGCGATGCGACCATCACCGGCGCGCCGACCGTCACCGTGGTCTGAGCATCGACAGCATCCAGCGCGTTGCGGGCAAGTTCCTGCGGAGTCAGTGACGCGAAGGTGAGCGGCAGGTTCCAGTCCTCGCCCGTGGCCTTCGTGCGGCTCACCTGATGTGAGGCGCTGTCCCACTCCCACACGTCCTCACCGTTGCGGAAGTAGTCGGCCTCACTGGTAGGACGCAGGATCGCCACCCGCTGCCGATCAGCGCCGCCGTACCAGTAGCGCATCGTGTGCGAGCCGCTGAGGATCGTGTTGAAGGCGCCGAAGTCGGGGCTGTTCGGTACGGGGTCGGAGTTAGCCGTATCGCCACCAGCTCCCCCCGCCGAAGGCAGGCCGGGAGCGGTGTCCACCAGGATCGCCCCCGAGTAGCCGAGCGCGCTCGTCTCCGACCCGTGCACGTCCGCGATGAGTTGCTGCGACGTGATCGCCGGCAGTTCTCGCGAAGGGGACGAGGACGTACAGGCTGCGACGGCGAGGACGAGACCACCCGCGGCGACAGCGGCGACACCGCGAGGCGCCCAACTGGGCAAGCTACCCCGGAGTCTCACGTCCTAACCGTGCCGTACGGCATGCTGAACACGCCCTGAGAGCTCAGCTGACGACCAGCCAAATTCGGGCAAAGCTGGAGTCTTACCGTCCGCTCCAGCGAAAGAGGTGGCGACTGTGCGCCTGTTAATCGTCGAGGACGAGGCCCGTCTGGCTTCCGCGCTGCAGCGTGGTCTCATCGCGGAAGGCTTCACCGTCGACCTTGCCCACACCGGCAATGAGGGCCTGCAGCTCGCACGGGACTCGGCGTACGACCTGATCATCCTGGACATCATGCTGCCGGGGCTCTCTGGGTATCGGATCATCGAAGCTTTGCGCGGGGAGGAGAACTGGGTGCCGATCCTCATGCTCACCGCCAAGGACGGCGAGTACGACGAGGCCGACGCCCTCGACCTCGGCGCCGACGACTATCTCACCAAACCGTTCAGTTTTGTTGTATTGCTCGCTCGGATTCGGGCGTTGCTCCGGCGCGGTGTGCAGCCGCGCCCCGCCTCGCTCGCGGTCGATGACCTCATCCTCAACCCGGCGGCACACACGGTGACCCGGGGCGAGACCCAGATCGAACTCACCCCGCGTGAGTTCTCGCTGCTCGAGTTCCTGATGCGCCGGGCCGGTGACGCGGTGAGCAAGGCCGACATCCTGCACCACGTCTGGGACGCGAACTACGACGGCGATGCCAACGTGGTCGAGGTCTACGTCGGTTATCTGCGGCGCAAGATCGACGTGCCGTTCGGCCGGCTGAACCTGCAGACGGTGCGCGGAGCCGGCTATCGGATGACGCCTGATGACTCGGTGGCTCGTGCGGCGAACGCCGCAGCTGCCGCGAACTGAGTAGAAAGGGTCTGTGCCCACTACGCCATCCCCGCTCGCCCGAGTTGGCGTGGCGGCGGGGCTGCCGTTGCGCTGGTCGAACAAGCTCTCACTGCGTGCCCGGCTGACGATCGTCTCGACGGTGCTCTTCAGCATCGCCGTAGCCACCGGCTCCGTCCTCGTCATCCTGCTGGCCCGCTACGCACTGACCCACGCCCTCGATTCCGCGGCGGAGCGAACCGCTTCCGACATCGCCTACCAATTCGTGACGCTCAAGGGATCCGCCACGGTCCTGCCGACGAGTGGCGGCGTCCTGCTCGTGCAGGTCGTCGATCAGAGCAACCAGGTGGTCGCCGCCTCGCCGGGCGCCGACCGCGTGACCCCCGTCCTCCCGACGGACCTCCTACAGCGGGCGCGTGACGGGGCGACCCTGACGATCGCCGCCCCGCCGCCCGCGACCGGACGTTGGCGCATCCTCGCCCGCCCGGCCGGTGAGGACACAGTCGTCGTCGCTACCGACTACTCCCGCGTCGATGACAGCCAGACCGTCCTCACCCGTGCCACGCTCATCGGCGGACCGATCGGCGTGCTGCTGATGGCGTTGGCGACGTACACGGTCGTCGCCCTCACGCTGCGCCCGGTCGCGGCGCTGCGGCACGGCGCCGCCGACATCACTGCTGCGGGACTCGCCGACCAGCGACTGCCGATACCCGGCGCGCAGGACGAGATCCACCGTCTCGCGGTCACCCTCAACGCCATGCTCGACCGCATCGATTCCGCGACGACCAGACAGCGCACCTTCGTCGGTGACGCCGCGCACGAGCTCCGCTCGCCGTTGGCGTCGCTGCGGGTGCAGCTTGAGGTTGCGCAGCGCACCCACACCGGCCTGACCAGCGAGGAGCTACGGGACGTGATGGTGGATGCCGAGCGCCTCGACCGGCTGGTGGCCGACCTACTCACACTGGCGCGCATGGATGAGTCCGGCGGAACGTTGCGCCGCGAGGAACCGGTGCTGCTCTCGGACCTGGCGGTGCAGGTGGTGGGGAGCTATCTCACTGTCCCTGTGCCGGTGACGGTGCGTGCGCCGCGGCTGGTCGAGGTGAGCGGTGACCCGGACGGCCTGCAGCGGGTGATCATCAACCTCGTCGACAACGCGGTGCGGCATGCGCGGGCCTCCGTCGTCGTCGCCGTGAGTGTCGAGGACGTCGCCGGACGTCCGGTCGCACAACTCACCGTCATCGATGATGGCCCCGGACTTCCCGTCGAGGAACGGGAGCGGGTCTTCGACCGGTTCTACCGTCTCGAGG
>DASXYU010000034.1:0-17609 GCA_036502295.1 Jatrophihabitans sp.
ATCCGGCGGACAGCACGAGCGCCCTCTCCTCCGTCCCCGCCGCAGGGAATCGTCGCTCGATCCCGATGCCCGGCAGGCTGATCTACTTCCACGGCCCGATGGACTGCGGCAAGTCCACGCTCGCGCTACAGATCAACCACAACCACGCCCGCCAGGGACGGCAAGGGCTCATCCTCACGCGCTTCGACCGCTCCGGTGCGCCCACTGTCACCACCCGCGTCGGCCTCACGCACGACGCGATCGAGGTGGAGGACGAGACCGATCTCCGTGTCCTCGTCCGCGACGAATGGGCACGCGGGCGCGGAGTCGACTACCTCATCGTCGATGAGGCGAACTTCCTCGAACCGACCCATGTCGACCAACTCGCCGAACTCGTTGACGACTGGGATGTCGACGTCTACTGCTTCGGTTTGCTCAGCGACTTCCGCTCACAGCTGTTCCCGGGCGCGAAGCGCCTGGTGGAGCTCGCCGACGAGATCGTCCCGGTGCAGGTCGAGGTGCTGTGCTGGTGCGGACGTCCCGGTTCCAAGAACGCCCGTATCGTGAACGGCGTGGTCGTCCGCGAGGGCGACACCGTCGTCGTAGCCGACACCGACCCGACGGCGAACGCCTCGGTCCACTATCAGGTGCTATGCCGGATGCATCACCGTCGTGGTGATGTGGGGCCGGACGGCCCCGATCAGCTCACCCTGGACCTCTGAATGCCCTGAGCTCCGCTGTCTGGCGCGGTCTGAGTGTCGATGCGGCAATTCGGGATTTGAGGAGGAGCATGAACGGGAATCCTTTTGATGCCGTACTCGTTGGTAATCACGGACGCGGGAATCCCGAGGCCGGGTAGTCGCGGAAATAGCGGCCCACAAGGCCACACGACCAGAAACAGTGAGGTGCCGATCATGGCAGACAGGACCCTACGAGGTAGCCGTCTGGGAGCTGTCAGCTACGAGACCGAATACGGCGCAGAGCCAGCCGCGCGCAACATCGCGTCGTACCGCTGCGCCCGCGGTCACGAGTTCAGCGTCCCCTTCGCCGAAGAGGCCGAGCTCCCCAGCACCTGGGAGTGCCGCCTCGACGGCACCACCGGAACCCTCATCGACGGGCCGGCGCCCGAGGCCAAGAAGGTCAAGCCCGCGCGGACCCACTGGGACATGCTCATGGAGCGCCGCACTATCAAGGACCTCGAAGAGGTACTTGAGGAGCGTCTCGATGTCCTCCGGGCCCGCCGCGGAACCAGCAAATCGGCGTAGCCGCAAGCTCGCTCCGGCGTAAGTCGGCGTAGTCCTAGCGGCCGAGTAAGCGCCGCACCTGCCCCAAACGACGCTCCACGCCCCACCGGGTGACACGGACGAGCGCTTCGCGGACGATTTCAGGGCTCATCTTCGACTCGCCGCGCTCCCTTTCGGCGAACGTGATCGGTACCTCGACCACCCGGAAGCCGGCGCGCACGGCCCGGTTGGCGAGGTCGACCTGAAAGCAGTACCCCTGCGAGGCCACGCTGGCGTAGTCGATGCCCTGCAGCGTCGAGCGCCGGAAGGCGCGGAAACCACCCGTGATGTCCTGGATGCTCAAGCCCAACGCCAACCGCGAATAGAGGCTGCCGCCGCGCGAGATGACCTCGCGCGTCCTGGGCCAGTTCACCACCGAACCACCCGGTACCCACCGTGAGCCGAGGACGAGGTCGGCGCCATCGAGGGCCGCAAGTAGGCGAGGCAACTGTTCCGGGGCGTGTGAGCCGTCAGCGTCCATCTCGACGAGGACGTCGTATCCGGCGTCTATGCCCCACGTGAAGCCCTCGATGTATGCGGCGCCGAGGCCGTTCTTGGCCCTGCGGTGCACCACATCGATGCGCTGATCGTTCTCGGCCATCACGTCGGCGAGCTTGCCGGTGCCGTCCGGGCTCGAGTCGTCGACGATGAGGACGTTCACCTCTGGCGCGGCGGCGAGTAGGCGCCCCACGATCAGCTCGATATTCGCGGCTTCGTTGTAGGTGGGCACGATGACGAGAACCCGCAGAGCTGCGCCCGCCACGTCGGAGCCCATCGAATCGGTCACGTCCTCACCATTTCGCTCGGTTCCGCGTCTGTCGTCACGCCGTCGGGCGGAGCGGTGACCGCGCGACGTCGCCTCCACGGTAACGACCGCCCCAGCGGGGCTCGCACGGACCACGCGAGTGCGAGCGCCGCCAGCAGGCTCAGGATGTATTCGGGCCAGCTGCCGAGCCGCATCGCCAGGGTCATCGCCGTCCTCGGGTAGACACCGGCCTGCAGGGTGTCCGGCGTGTAGAGCGCGCCGCTCTGGGTCAGCACCCGCCCGTTCGGGTCGATCACCGCCGACTTTCCGGTCGTGGCGACCTGCATCACGGTGCGTCCCGTCTCCACCGCGCGCAACTTCGTCATCGCAAGCTGCTGATAGGTCTCCGCGGTGTGACCGAACGTCGCATTGTTCGTCTGTACGACGAGAAGCTGCGCCCCGGCCTTGACCGAAGAGCGCACGAGGGAGTCATAGGCCACCTCGAAGCAGATGACGTCACCGAGCGGCACCGCGGCACCGTTCACAAGCCCGTTGCCCTTGCCCGCGAGCATCTGGTTCGTGACGAGCTTCGCCGCGGAACTCACCCGATCCGAGATCGAGCGCAGCGGGATGTACTCGCCGAAGGGCACCGGGTGCCGCTTCGCGTACTCCGCGCCGGGCCCCGTGGTGGGCGACCACAGGATGCCGACGTTGTAGCGATCGGCGTCCGCCGCGTCGGAGGTGTATCGGATCGCCCCGACAAGGATCGGGACGCCGACGGCCTTCACCGTCTCATCGATCTCCTGGTAGGCGATCGGATCGCGGAACGGGTCGACATCGGAGGCGTCCTCCGGCCAGAGGACGAGGTCGGGCTGCTGTGCGCGCCCCGCCTTGACGTCCTGCACGAGCTTCATCGTCTGCTGCACGTGGTAGTCGAGTACCTCGCGGGCACGTGCCTCGCTCGTCAGGCCGGCCGAGGGAACGTTGCCCTGAATCAGCGCGATCTTCAGGCCATGGTTCTCCCCGCCCGGCCTGCGAACCTCGAGGACGTCGCCCACGCCGAAGGCGCAGCCGAAGATGGCCGCAGCCACGACGACGCTGATGATCCGCCGTCGTCGGCTGATCTCGAGGCCGCCCACGTGACGAAGTGCCTCGGCGAGGAACGCGCCGATAGCCGCGACGACGAAGGTGACCAGCGGTGCACCGCCGAGAGCGGCGAACCAGCGCAGCGGCGACTCGGACTGGCTGAAGGCCAGACGTCCCCAGGGGAAGCCGCCGAAGGGCAGTCGATCGCGGAAGAACTCCTCGAGTACCCACGCGGCCGCGACCCATAGCGGCGCAGCGCGAAGTCGCTGCAGTACCGGAAGCGCCGCGCCGAGCAGCGCGAAGAAGGCGGCCTCGCCAACCGCGAGCAGCAGCCACGGAAAGGCGCCGACGTAGATGCCGGTCCAGTGCAGCAGGGGGACGAAGAAGGCCAAGCCGTAGGCGAAGCCGAGCCAGGCGCCGCGGCGGGAGCGGCAACCCTCGACGGCTATCGACAGCGCCGCGACCGAGACGAAGCTCAGCGGCCAGACGCCCAACTGCGGAAAGGCGATCGCGCCGAGTGTGCCGCCCGCCACCACGAGAAGCAGCCGCGGCAGCACCGACCGCGCGAGCTGCTGGATTCGCATCTGCCCAGTATCCCTGCCAGCAGCCGGGTCAGCTCGTGAGCAGTCCGTCGTCGTAGATGACGATGCCGTTGCGGAGGGTGGCACGGCAGGTCGGCAGGTCGGCCCCGGGCGCCACGTCCGGAAGGCCTGGGATGTTCGCCCGTGGGTCGGTGCTCCATCGCTGTACCCGCTCGTCCGGCGCGTCCACGGCGGTCTCCCCCGCATGCCAGAGAGCGAACGTTGCCGGCAGACCCGGCTCAAGGACGCCCTCGTTGTGTCGGCCGGCAATGCGCCATCCGGCGCGGCTGTGTGCGGTGAAGGCAGCGCGCGGGCTGATCGCGGCTCCCGGATCGTGCGGGTAAGCAGCCGCTTGCACAGCCTGCCACGGACCCAGCGACGTCACCGGCGCATCCGAGCCGAAGGCAAGCGGCACTCCGGCGGAGGCGAGCTGGCTGAACCGGTTGAGCTGCAGCGCCCGGGCGCGCCCGAGCCGCTCGGAATACATGCCCTCGGTACCGCCCCACAGCCCGTCGAACATCGGCTGCATCGACGCCATGAGCCCCGACGCGGCGAGCCGCGACGGATCGCGGACGTACTCGACGTGTTCGAGGCGCTGCCCCGCGCCGGCGCTGCGCCCCAGTGCGGCCGTGACGAGTTCGTAGGCGTCGAGCACCTGGTCGACAGCTGCGTCCCCGATGACGTGAAAGCCGGTCTGCAGGCCCGCGGCAAGGCACTGGCGAACGTGCTCGGCGAGATCAGCGGTCTCGTAGTAGAGGACGCCGGAGCCCCCCGGGGCATCGACATACGGTTCGTGCAGCGCGGCGGTGTGCGAACCGAGCGAGCCGTCGCAGAAGAGGTCGCCGCCGGCTCCGATCGCGCCGAGCTCGCGGGCGGCCTCGATGCCGAAGAGTTCGCCCCAGTAGCCGATGACCTCGGGCAACGCCTCCTCGGTAGAGAGCGACAGCAAGCCTGTGAGGTCGTCAGGCGAGGAGATCGCCGGGCCGGCCATCTCGTGCACACACGCGATACCCAGTGCCGCGGCGCGCTGCAGGGCGGCCCGCTGCGCGTCGCGGATCTGACCCGCAGTGAGTGCGGCCAGCGCGGCAGTACGCACCGCGTCGTGGGCTGCCCTCGTGACGAGCCCGTCGCCGCGGTAGCCGTCGAGGCCGGCGAGTCCCGAGACGGTGGCTGCCAGCGCGGAGGAGACCACGGCCGAGTGCACGTCGACGCGCGAGAGGTAGACCGCCCCGCCGTAGGAGGCACGGTCCAGCTCCGCCGCAGTGGGTGGACGCCGCTCCGGCCACGCCGTCTCATCCCAGCCCGAGCCGAGAATCGGACGCCCGCGTCCGGTACGGGTGGCGCGCTCCACCCGTTGAAGCGCCTCGGCCAGCGACACCGCTCCGGTCAGATCCAGACCTGTGAGCGCCAGGCCGGCGGCGGTCGCGTGAACGTGGGCGTCGACGAAGGCCGGCGTGATGAGGCCGTCCTCGGTGTCGATGACCTGCACTTCGCCGAACTGGCCCACACCGTCCTGCTGGCCCAGCCAGGTGATAACGCCGTCCTCGACGAGCATCGCCGTCGCGTAGGGATTCGACGGGCTGTAGATCCTGGCGTTGCGAAAGAGCGTGCGCACGGGGTGATTATCGTTGCGCCCTGCCGGGCGTCCTCAGCGCGGGTTGGTAGCGTTCGCGTATGGCAAGCATCGAAGACGTCGCGCGGCTCGCAGGCGTCTCGATCGCCACGGTGTCGCGGGCGCTACGCGGACTGCCTGACGTCGCCGCCGCCACGCGCGACAGGGTGCTCGAAGCGGCGGCCGAACTGGACTACGTCGCCTCCCCCTTCGCGGCACGCCTCGCCAGCGGCCGCACCGCCACGGTCGGCGTTGTGGTGCCCTTCATCAACCGCTGGTTCTTCGCCGAGGTCATCGACGCCATCGAGTCGGCACTGCGCACGGCCGGCTACGACCTGCTGCTGTACAACCTCGGCGACGAAGAGGGACGAGGCCGTTTCTTCGACGAGATGCCGATGCGCAAGCGCGTCGACGCGATCATCATCGCCAGTCTCGTCCTCAGCGAGGACGAGTTCGAGGCCCTCGAGTCGCTGAAGTGCCCGGTCGCGGTGCTCGGTCTGGACCACCCCGGCTCGCTGTCGACCCGCATCGACGATGCTGCAGGCGCGCAGGTCGCAGTGGAACATCTGCTATCTCTGGGGCACAAGCGGATCGGGCTCATCGGCGGCGAGACGGACGACCCGATGCGCTTCACTCCCCCGCACCACCGGCAGCTGGGCTACCGCGCGGCTCTCCAAGCGTCGGGCCTGCCTCTCGATCCCGAGCTTGAGGTGTTGGGCTACTTCACGGTGGACGGCGGTGCCGAGGCAACCCGCACGCTCCTGCGCCTGCCCGAGCCGCCGACCGCCATCTTCGCCGAGAGCGACGAGATGGCTTACGGCGCACTGCGCCAGCTTCGGGAATCCGGTCTGCAGGTGCCGAAGGACGTCGCGGTGATGGGTTTCGACAACCACATCCACTCCGAACTGATGGACCTGTCGACCATCCATCAACCGGTCGCCGCGCAGGCCCGCGACCTCACCGAGCGACTGCTCGTGGCGCTCAGCGGCGAAGAGGTGGAGGCGCAGGCGAGCGTCCTGCAGACCGCACTCGTGGTCCGGGGCAGTACCGATCCCAGCAAGTCCGTGTACTGACCTAGGTGATGTCGCGTGTTGATGCTGATCGACGCCGCAGGACTGTACTTCCGCGCCTACTACGGGCTCCCCGAATCCCTCACCGCCCCCGACGGACGCCCGGTCAACGCGATCCGCGGGTTTCTCGACATGAGCGCAACGCTCATCGAGCGCCGCAAGCCCACGCGCTACATCGCCTGCCTCGACCTCGACTGGCGCCCGGAATTTCGGGTGGAGCTCCTACCCAGCTACAAGACGCACCGCGTGGCGGCCGATGGAATTGCCGAGGAGATCCCGGAGACGCTCGCGCCTCAGGTCCCGCTCCTGCTCGAGGTCCTCGCCGCGCTCGGTATCGCGACTTCGGGTGCCGGGGGATTCGAGGCTGACGACGTCATCGCCACCCTCGCCGCACAGGAGGAGGACGCAGGCGAAACCGTCGAGATCGTTACCGGTGACCGCGACCTGATGGCGCTGGCGACCGATCACGTGACGATCCTGTACACCGCGCAGGGTCTGGCGAAGCTCGGCGTTCTCAGCGCTACCGGAGTCCTGGAGAAGTACGGCGTTCCTGCGGCGCACTACGCCGATTTCGCCGTCCTGCGTGGCGACCCGAGCGACGGACTGCCCGGCGTGGGCGGCGTGGGCGAGAAGACGGCGGCGATGCTGGTGAACAGTTTCGGTTCGGTCGAGTCGATTCTCGCCGCAGCCGAGTCGGGGGCCGACGGGTTGCCCGCTCCGATAGCGAAGAAGATTCTCGCCGCGCGCGACTATCTCGCGCTCGCGCCAGATGTCGTCCGAGGACGATGCGACGTGCCCCTCGCCCTGACACGGGGCGAACTGCCGGTTGAACCGGCCGATCCCGATCGGCTTGAGGAGCTTGTCACGCAGTTGGGGATCGCTGCCTCGGTGGAGCGGATCCGGAAGGCGATCAGGGCTGCGACGAGCTGACGCCGCCGGTGTCGACCTCATAGGTGCCCTTGCCGTCGAGCAGTCGCACCGATACGACGACCCCGCTGCCGGCGCACGGGTAGCTGCGCCCCGTCCTCACCGTCATGTCCTTGCCGTTGTTGCACACGACGGCAACGTTGTAGGTGGTCGCAATGTAGTGCTCCACCGCCGAGTGACTCAGCTTGGTGGTGCTGCCGACGACGATGCCGAAGGTCACGGCACCGGCGATGACGATGGCCGCAGCGATACCGACGACGGTAAGGATCAACCCCCGCTCGTTGCGGGGCGGCGGAGCCGGCGCGGGTGCTGGGTAGTACGCGACGTACTCCGGATCTGTCACGCCTTGACCCTAGTGCGTGGATGCCGGCCGTACGCGTCAGACGGACATGCTCTGCGCGACCACGCCGCGCCGGATCGCAGAGGCCGCCTGCTGCGCCGTCCGTGCCACCGGCGAATTCGGCGCACCGGCCAACTGCTCGAGCAGGTCGACGACCTGCTTGCACCAACGGATGAAATCGCCCGCCGAAAGCTCCACCTCCGGTCCGCCGTGTGAACTCGCCGGCGCGCTGAGGGCACGCTCCAGACGCTCGCCGCGGACCCAGCGATAGATCGGCCAGACGAAGCCGGCCTGCGGCTCCTTGCTCAGCGGAAGGCCCAGGCCCTCCTCCGCGTCGACCACCTCACCCCACGTCCGTAGGGTCGAGGTGAGGGCAGCAGCGACCGCCTCGGAGGGGAACGACTCGACGGCGCGTTCCTCCCGACGCGGTTCGTAGACCATGCTCGATATGACAGCGGCGAGTTCGGCCGGCGCCAGACCGTCCCAGGCACCGTTGCGCAAGCACTCGGCGACCACGAGATCGGCCTCGGACCAGATCCGTGACAGCAGCTTGCCGACGTCGGTCGTCGACTCGGTGCCGTCGACACCGAAATGCAGATAACCGCGGCGGCGCAGCAACTCGCAAATGCGGTCGAACGTCCGGCCGAGTGAGCCGGTGCGTCCTTCCAGGCGGCGCTCCAGCGACTCGATCTCCTTGCGCACCTTGAAGTACCGCTCCCCCCAACGTGCGTGCTGCTCCCGGTCGGGGCACTGGTGACACGGATGGGCGCGCAGTTCGTCGCGAAGGCGCTGGATCGTCGGGTCATCGGCCGCATCGGTAACCCGACGCTTGCCCCGTGGCGCATGGCTGGGCAGGTCAAGCGCCCTGATGCGAGAGGCGATGTCTTTGCGGTCGGCCGGTGACCGCCAGCTGTCCTGCTTACGCAGCCGCAGCTGAGCCATCACCTCCACCGGCGACGGGAAGTCGAGCAGTGAGAGTCGTCCACCCCAGCGTGCCTCGGTGACGACGAGCGGTGACGGATCGTTGCGCGGGTGCAGCCCCGGGTCGAGGACGACCGCGAACCCAGCGCGCCGTCCGGCGGGGACGCGGATGACATCGCCCTGCTTCAGCGCCTCGAGTGAGGCGACGACGGCGAGTCGGTTCATCTGCTTGCCCGAGCGTGAGATCTCGGCCTCGCGGTCGGAGAGCTCGCGGCGCAGACGTGCGTACTCCGTGAAATCGCCGAGGTGGCAGTGCATCTTCTCGGCGAACTCGGCAGCCTGAGCCTCGTGTTTGCGGATCTGCGCGCTGACGCCGTGCGAGCCGCGGTCTGCCTGGAACTGCGCGAAGGAGGACTCGAGCAGGTCGCGCGCGGCGCTCGTCCCCATCTGCCCGACGAGGTTCACCGCCATGTTGTAGGACGGCCGGAACGACGAGCGCAGCGGATAGGTGCGCGTCGAAGCGAGGCCGGCGACACGCCCCGGCTCCACCTCCGGCGACCAGAGGACGACGGCGTGTCCCTCGACGTCGATGCCCCGCCGCCCCGCGCGGCCGGTGAGCTGCGTGTACTCCCCCGCCGTGAGGTCCACGTGCGCCTGACCATTGAACTTCGTCAGCCGCTCGATGACGACGGTGCGGGCCGGCATGTTGATGCCGAGCGCGAGCGTCTCGGTCGCGAAGACGGCCCGGACGAGCCCACGGGTGAAGAGTTCCTCCACCGTCTGCTTGAAGACCGGCACCATTCCTGCGTGGTGCGCGGCGACGCCGCGGCGCAGCCCATCGCGCCAATCCCAGTAGCCGAGGACGTCGAGGTCCTCGTCCGGGATCGTCGCGACCCGGGCGCCGATGATCTGCTCGATCTCCTCCCGCTCGTCCTCATCCGTGAGCCATAGGCCGGCACGGACGCACTGCTGCACCGCGGCGTCGCAGCCGGCGCGGCTGAAGATGAAAGTGATCGCCGGAAGTAGGCCCTCGTTGTCCAACCGCGTGATGACGTCGGGACGATACGGCGGCTTCCACCCGGCCGGGCGACGCCCTCCCCGAGCCGGACGCGACCGTCCCGCCATCGACTCTCCGGAACCGTGTCTTTGCCGGTCGTCCAGGTAGCGGATGAGGCCCGGGTCCACGCTGAGCTTGCTGTGCGCCTGATCGCCGACGTGCCGCCCATCGCGGTTCTGCGCGAACAGGTCAAAGATGCGGCTGCCGACCATGAGGTGTTGCCAGAGCGGAACGGGGCGCTCCTCGTGCACGATCACCCTCGTCTCGCCGCGCACGGAGACCAGCCACTCACCGAACTCCTCGGCGTTGCTCACCGTCGCCGAGAGGGAGACGAGGCGCACCGAGGCCGGCAGGTGGATGATCACCTCCTCCCAGACAGCTCCGCGGAACCGATCACCGAGAAAGTGCACCTCGTCCATCACCACGTAGCCGAGCCCAGCTAGGGTGTCACTGGCGACATAGAGCATGTTGCGCAGCACCTCGGTCGTCATGACGACTATCGGTGCCTCGCCGTTGACCACGGTGTCGCCGGTGAGCAGCCCGACGTTCTCTACGCCGTGCCGCTCGACGAGGTCGTTGTACTTCTGGTTGGAGAGCGCCTTGATGGGCGTGGTGTAGAAGCACTTCTGCCCGAGGGCGAGGGCGAGGAAGACCGCGAACTCACCCACCACCGTCTTGCCCGAACCCGTAGGAGCACAGACGAGGACGCCGTAGCCGTCATCCAGGTCGCGGCAGGCCTCGAGTTGGAAGTCGTCGAGCGCGAACTCGTATCCCCGCTGGAAATCATCCAGCGCGCCCTCGACGCTCATAGCTCCAACTTACGTCTCAGGTCGTGTCCGACCATTGATCGGCCCCGCGGTCCTTCCACTGCTTCGGGATGGGATCGATCTGTGAGGGAACGCTGTCGTTCTCGTGTGGCGCCTCCCGCTCGATGGCGAGCCGCGCCGCCTTGCGCCGATCGTGGATGGTCGCGACGATCACGGCGGCTTCGTAGAGCAGCACCATCGGCACCGCCATCGCGATCATCGTGAAGGGATCGGTTGTCGGCGTCGCCACCGCGGCGAATACGAAGATGAGGAAGACCGCCATGCGCTGGGACTTCTTCAGCATCTTCGCGGAGAGGACGCCCGCGAAGTTCGCGAGGACAACGATCAGCGGAAGCTCGAACGATGCGCCGAAGACCAGCAGCATCAGCGTGACGAAGGTGATGTAGGCGTTCGCCGTCAGCAGCGCCGCGGTTCCCGAACCCGAGAGCTGCAGGATCGCCTCGATGCCCTTGAAGAGGACGACGAAGGCGAGGACGACACCGGCTGCGAAGAGCAGCGTCGACGTGATGATGAAGACGAACGTGTAGCGACGCTCGTTCTTGTGCAGTCCTGGTGTGATGAAACCCCAGATCTGATACAGCCACAGCGGTGAGGTGAAGATCATGCCGGTGATTACCGAGACCTTCAGCCTTACGGTGAAGCCGTCGAGCACTCCGCTGTAGACGAGTTGACACTTGTTCGGGTCAGCAGCGTTGATGAAGCGGTACTTCGTGGGCACGTGGCAGTACGGCTTCGACAGGAAGTCGAGGACGTGCGGATAGAGGTACCAGCCGAGAACCGCACCCAGTCCGACGACGATGACCACCACGATGAGACGCCTGCGCAACTCCCGCAGGTGATCCATGACCGACATGCGTCCATCGGGGTTGGCCGGCTTGCGGCGCAGCCAACCGGGCAGCCTGATCACGCGCACGACTCTACTTTCGGCGTCTCAGGCGCCGTAGGCGGCCAGCGCCGCTGCGGCCTCAGTGCGGATCTCGGCTGCAAGATCCGCCGGAGAGAGCACCGACACCTCCCCCGCCGAACCGAGGACCAGGCCCCTGACCCAGGTGAGGTCGGCAACCCTGAGACTCACGCGCACGCCGTCCTGCTGGGGCGTGACCTGCTCGGCGATGTAGTAGTCGGCAACCCACGCGTAGGGAGGCGCTAGCAATAGCTCGACGAGTGGGTGGTCGGCAGCCGGCCGGAAGATGCCCTCGGCAAGTTCGGGAATCTCAAGGTCCTGTGGTGGGTTCGCGGGCTCGTCAAGCAGCACGACCCCGTCGATGCGGTCGGCCCGAAAGAGCCTGATGCCCTCTGCCTGGCGGCACCACGCCTGCAGGTAGGTGCGTCCGTCGACCGTGATGACCTGCAGTGGGTCAACCACCCGCTCGGTCTTCTCGTCACGCGCCGCGGTGTAGTAACTCAGCCTTACCGCACGGTGCTCCTCGACAGCCTTACGCAGCAGCGGTGTGAGCCGTGCCTCCCGATCGAGCGAGAGCGCGACGGTGCTGTCATCCACCGGCTTGCCGTAGACCGCCTCCACCTTCGCCAGAGTGCGAGTCACGAGCTCGCGATCGACAAGACCGGGTGTCTCGGCGAGCGTCTGCAGCGCGATGACGAGTGAGAGCGCCTCCTTGGCGCTGAACCGC
The DNA here is from genome assembly GCA_036502295.1 of Jatrophihabitans sp. Taxonomy (GTDB): domain Bacteria; phylum Actinomycetota; class Actinomycetes; order Mycobacteriales; family Jatrophihabitantaceae; genus DASXYU01. The sequence continues at coordinate 12,060 of DASXYU010000034.1, forward strand.
ACCGGGCGATCCAGGTTCGCGTCGAACCAGACCTCGACCTCACCGCGCTCGTCCAGCAGATCGAAGTCGACATCGATGAGTTCGCCGGGACCGTACCCGGGAAGTCCACAGAGGGTGAGCAGGTCGATGTCCTTGCGGAGATCCCTCTCCGGTACGCCGAGATCGGCAGCCGCCTCCTGCAGCGAGATGCCCGGATGAGCGATGAAGTACGGCACGAGCGCGAGCAATCGAGGCAGGCGCCGCTCGGTCGCGTTATGGGCGGCGGTCACGGCGCCACTCCCGCAACTGCCGCGAGCCTGGCACGGACCGCATCAGCGAGTTCGGGCGGCTCAAGGACGAGAGCACTGCTGCCCGCTGCGGCGACCTGGCGAGCGAGGGCACCGAGGTCGATATAGCTGATGCGCAGGACGCCCTCGGCCTCGACCTCGGCGAGGCGGCGCAGCTGACCGACCCGATCTCCGGTGATCCGGACGTGCGCCAGAAAGGTCTGCTCCGGCCCGCGGTCGGCAACGAGGTTCACCAGGTCCACGTCCTCAGGACGGACGAATGCGTCCTTCGACCCGTTCGTGCGGACCTCGCCCTCGATCCGCGAGAGCCGGAAGGCACGCGGCTCGCCGCGGTCACGGTCCAGACCCACCACGTACCAGCGACCGTGCCAGAACGGAAGACCCCACGGTTCGATCGTCCTGCTCTCCACCTCGCTGGCGCCCGCTTTGCGGTAGCGGAACTTCACCACCTGCGCATCGCGGGCGGCGTCGACAAGCACGCCGACGTTCGGATCCGCGCTCTCGATCGTCGGCAGCGCCTCCGAGACGGGTTCCTCGAGGTCGATACCTGCCGCCCTCAGCTTCAGCAGTGCGGTGTTCGCCGCCTCGCCAAGTTCGGCGCTGCGCCAGAACCGCGCCGCGAGTCCGAGAACAGCCGCCTCGGCGGCATCGAACTCGACCGGTGGCAGCTGGTAGTCGCCCTCGGAGATGCGGTAACCCTCGATACCCTTCGCATCCTGCCCCACCTCCAGCGGCACGCCGAGATCGCGTAGCTGTGCCTTGTCTCGTTCGAAGGTGCGCTTGAATGCTTCATCGCTCGGCGAGTCACCGTAGCCGGGGACGATCTCGCGGATGCGGTCGGCGGTGAGGTACTGACGACTCGCCAGCAGGCAGATCACCAAATTGACCAGACGTTCCTGCCTGCTCGCTGCCATGTCCTCAAAACTAATGCCCCGGCGCTTGCGCAGGCGGGAGGCCGGCGTGTTGCTCACATGCTTGCGATCAGCTTCTCGACGCGCTCATCGACGGAGCGATACGGGTCTTTGCAGAGCACGGTGCGCTGGGCCTGGTCGTTGAGCTTGAGGTGTACCCAGTCGACGGTGAAGTCGCGACGCTTCTCCTGTGCCCGCTTGATGAAGTCGCCGCGCAGTTTGGCGCGAGTGGTCTGCGGCGGCACGCCCTTGGCCTCGAAGATCGTGAGATCGTTGACGATGCGGTCCACGGCGCCCTTCCGTTGCAGTAGATAGAAGAGGCCGCGGGTGCGGCTGATGTCGTGATACGCGAGGTCGAGCTGGGCGATCCGGGGGGAACTCAACGGAAGATCGTGCTTGGCCCGGTAGCGCTCGATGATCTGGAACTTCGTGGCCCAGTCGATCTCGCGATCGATCTTGCTGAGGTCCTGCTGCTCGACCGCGTCGAGCGTCCTGCCCCACAATTCGATGACGCGCTTGTCGACGAGGCTGCCACCCTCCCGCTCGAGGAAGTCCACGGCGCGGCCGTAGTACTCGCGCTGGATCTCGAGCGCACTCGCCGCCCGCCCGGCCGCGAGACGAACCGCGCGCTGACCGGTCAGGTCATGGCTGATCTCGCGAATGGCTCTGATCGGATTCTCCAGCGTCAAATCCTTGAAGCCGACGCCCGCCTCGATCATCCGTAGGACGAGATCGGCTGAGCCGACCTTCAACATGGTCGTGGACTCGTTCATGTTGGAGTCGCCGACGATCACGTGTAGCCGCCGGTAGTGCTCGGCGTCCGCGTGCGGCTCGTCGCGGGTGTTGATGATCGGGCGGCTACGGGTGGTCGCGGAGCTGACGCCTTCCCAGATGTGCTCGGCTCGCTGGCTGATGCAATAGACCGCGCCACGCGGGGTCTGCAGCACCTTTCCTGCGCCGCAGATGAGCTGCCGTGTGACGAGGAACGGGATGAGGATGTCGGCGAGCCGGCTGAATTCGCCGTGGCGTCCCACCAGGAAGTTCTCGTGGCAACCGTAGGAGTTGCCGGCTGAGTCGGTGTTGTTCTTGAAAAGGTAGATGTCTCCGGCGATGCCCTCTTCGTGCAGTCGCTTCTCGGCGTCGACGACCAGGCCCTCGAGGATGCGCTCGCCCGCCTTGTCGTGCGCGATGAGGCTGGTGAGCGAGTCGCACTCCGGTGTGGCGTACTCGGGGTGACTGCCGACGTCGAGGTAGAGGCGCGCACCGTTCTTCAAGAAGACGTTGGACGACCTCCCCCACGAGACGACCCGGCGGAAGAGATAGCGCGCGACCTCGTCCGGCGACAAGCGCCGCTGGCCATGGAACGTGCACGTCACGCCGTACTCGTTCTCGATACCGAAGATTCGCCGCTGCATTCCACCACCCTAATTCGTCGCGCGACCGACTGTGGCCGACGTCTCGCCACTTGGGCGTGCACAGTTCCCTCATTGCTTCTACATTGTTCATACACAGGGAGCACGGATGCCTCCCATATCGATTAGGAGGATCGTTATGCGTCTCGCACGGATCACCTCGGGACCGGCCGCACTCGTCATCTCGGCGCTCACCCTCACGCTCTCACTCGGCGGAACCTCGTACGCAGTCACACAACTCGCGAAGAACAGCGTCGGCGGCACGCAGTTGAAGAACAATGCCGTCACCTCCGCGAAGGTGAAGGACGGAAGCATCAGCTCGGCCGACATCAAGAACGGCTCACTCACCGCCAGCGATTTCAAGGCGGGAGTTCTTGCCGCCGGCACGGGAACGGCAGCGGGCGCTACCGGGCCGCAGGGACCTGCTGGACCGACCGGCTTTACCGGTCCGGTCGGCGCGAAGGGCGACATCGGCGCGGCAGGCCTCGCCGGTCCACGAGGCGAAAAGGGAGATACCGGCGCGCAGGGACCCCAGGGAGAGAAGGGCGATAACGGCAGCGTTTCGATGTGGGCGCTCGTCCACGAGAATGGCGTGATCACAGCCGCGGCGGGGGCAGCGCCCACCGGCGCGTGGATCAACCCTGGCGAATACGCGATCACGGCAGCCGCCTGGCAGGACATTCCCGCAGCCTCGCTCACGGTGAATGGCGCCCAGGGTTACGCGACCTACCGTTCGGCTATCCCGGGCTACCCACCGACGGTCTTCACCTATACGCAGAACGGCACCTCAGCGAGCATGCCATTTATGATCATGGCCCCGTAAGTCCGCTACTCCAGCGAAACAGCGAGGACGGTGCCCGTCGGCACCGTCCTCGCTGCGTGGTCGATGAACTACTCTCCCCGGCAGCTATGCCTCAAATTCCGGGGGTGTCCCCACCGTCCTCGTCGTGGCGCGGAGTGTCGGCCGGAGCCGGCTGCCCCGCCGGCTCGCCGTGCCCCTCAGGAAGCAACGCAGTGAGTTCCCCGTTGACGATGCGGCGGAACTTTCGCTTGCCGCGATTGCGGTCAAGCACCGCAACCTCGAGCTGGGAAGCGGGCAACGAGCGCCCCTGACCGTCCACGCCGCCGACCTGGCCGAGCGCCTTCACTGCGATACCGATGGCATCGGCAAGACCTGCACCAGCGGTGAATGCGCTCTTCAGCTCGCTGGTGAGTGTCTCTGCCTGACCGCCCATCACCAGGAACTCCGGCTCGTCGACGATCGTGCCGTCATAGGAGAGGCGGTACAACTGGTCGTCGGCCGACGTCGCACCCACCTCGGCGACGCAGATCTCGACCTCGTAAGGCTTCTGCTGTTCCGTGAAGATCGTGCCGAGGGTCTGCGCATACGCGTTCGCCAGCGCGCGAGCAGTGACGTCGCGACGGTCGTAGGAGTAGCCACGCAGGTCAGCGAGCCGGATACCCGCGACGCGGAGATTCTCGAACTCGTTGTACTTGCCGACCGCCGCGAAGCCGATGCGGTCGTAGATCTCGCTCACCTTGTGCAGCGCCGAGCTGGCGTTCTCGGCGACGAAGAGCACTCCGTCGGCATAGGTGAGGACGATGACACTGCGGCCGCGCGCGATGCCCTTGCGGGCGTACTCCGAGCGGTCGCGCATGATCTGCTCGGCCGAGGCATAGAACGGCATGGACATGTCTCTGTACCCCTTACGCGCCCGGCCGGCCGGCGCGGTCAGCCACGATCTGCTGCACGACGCCGGCGAGTTCATCGTCGCCGATGCGTTCGGAGCCCCTTGACGTCGTCACGATCACGACCGGATAAATGCCACGGGTGATGTCGGGGCCGCCAGTGGCCGAGTCGTCGTCCGCCGCGTCATACAGCGCCTCGACGACGACGCGGATGACTCCTACGCGGTCCAAACCCATGCGCCATAGCTTCTTCAATGCCCCGCGGGCGAAGAGCGATCCCGAACCCACCGAGTGGTAGTACTGCTCGGGGTAACGGCCGCCGGTGATGTCGAAGCTGTAGATACGCCCAGCTGTCGCCGGGTCGGCGATGTCAACGTCGTAGCCGGCGAACAGCGGCACGACCGCGAGGCCCTGCATCGCGGCGCCGAGGTTTCCGCGGATCATCGTGGCGAGGCGGTTGGCCTTGCCGTCCAACGTGAGCTGCGTGCCCTCGATCTTCTCGTAGTGTTCGAGCTCAACCTGGTAGAGCCGCACCATCTCTATGGCGACGCCCGCCGTGCCGGCGATACCCACGACGGTGTGGTCATCCGCAGGAAAGACCTTCTCGATGTCACGCTGCGCGATGAGGTTGCCTGCGGTGGCGCGCCTGTCGCCGGCCATCACGACGCCGTCCGCGAACGTCGCCGCGACGATCGTCGTCCCGTGCGGCGCGTCGATGTGACCGTGCGCGGTAGGTGGCATCAGCTCAGGTGCGGCAGCGGAGAGGAACTCTGCGAAGGACGATGATCCCGGCGAGGTGGCATAACGAAGCAACCCCATGTTCGACTCGGGCATAGAGGGTTACTCGCCTCCCTTTTGCACGAAAGCCCTTACGAAGTCTTCGGCGTTGGATTCGAGAACGTCGTCGATCTCGTCGAGGATCGCGTCGACGTCCTCGGTGAGCTTCTCGTGGCGTTCGGCGACGTCGGTGCCGGTTTCGGCGACCTCCTCGACCTCGTCCTCGCTCTGCTTGCTCGGACGTGTCTGTCCACTGTCGTGTGTAGGCATCGGATCACTCCTCCCGAGGATCAGAACTTCACCCTAGTCACTTCCGCACGCCGCGCGCGTTCACTCCCCGCGAACGCTCCGGGGATTGCGTGCACCACGCTCAAGTTTTCACGGTGACGATCCGGGACCCGGCACCTCTACAGTCGAGGACTGACGGAACGGAGATCCACGCGTAGGCCATTCATCGCCGCGACTCTCACCGTC
>DASXYU010000035.1:0-11473 GCA_036502295.1 Jatrophihabitans sp.
GACGCTGCCCCGGGGTCGCCGTCCGGTTCACGAGCGGACCCGTGGTCGGCACCGCGGGCGTCCCACCGCTGGACGAGGACTCGGCGACGGCGGCCCCCGCGATCTCGGCACGTGGGGCGGAGGCTGCCTCGCGCCCGAGTCGTGTGACCGGAGTCGACGCTGTGGCGGCGGGGGCTGTGGCGGCGGTGCCGGCGAAGCGTCGGACCACGCTCGGCGCCGAGGCCGCGGTGGTCGATGCCGCTGCACTCGCGCCGAAGCCCGGCAGGGCAGGGATGCGGGCGCTCGCGGTCGGGCTGAGACGACCGATCGAGGTGGCAGGACGGAGATCGATCGCGGCGCTGCGCATGACACGCAGCGATCGTGTGGTCGACATCGCCACACCACTCGGTACACCCCGCCAACCCTGCTGATCAACCGCGGGAAACGCCCGACCGTGGACACTGTCGGACCCGTGGTCCGGGGAGGTGTGATCAGAGGTTGCGGGCGGGGTGCTGCGGCGAATCGGAACGACGCTGCCGGTCGGCTCTGCGGCGGTCGCGTCCTGCGTCGCGACATCTGCGGGTGACGCCGGCGCGGAGGGGAGCGCGGCCGACGTGGCTGCCTGCGTCGTCGCGGACGACGTGGCGCGCGGGGCAGCGCCCGTGGGCGTCGCAGGGGCGGGCGAATTCGCGGAACCGGCGTCCGTTGACGCCTCTGCCATAGCGGAACTGGTCGACGTCGGGACAGGTGATGTTGGCGCGGAGGAGATCGTCGCGGACGCTCTGCGGCGCAGCTGGGTCACCGATCCCGCGCCCTGCGTCGAAGGTTCCACCGACTCGGCCGCGGTAGTGCGTCCGGTACCGGCCGCCGGGCGGACGGCGGCGGCATGTGCGCGCATGGCGGGGGAGAAGGCGTGCGGACTGCCGACCATCCGGCGCAGCGGCGAGACGCGCGCGGCCGTGCTGGTGGCAGCTGCTGGCGGTGCGGCGAGGACCGTAGCTCCCGCGGCCGCGCTCGGGAGGCCCGCGGCCATCACGCGCCGCAACCCTGGGACGGCGCCGGTCGCGGCACCGGTCCCAACGCCGGGGATGTCACCGACCGCATTCGCTGCAGCGCCGAGGACGGCGGCGAAGCGCGCGCTCGGCGGTGCCGGTCGCCACGACGGCGAACTCTGTCGCGGGGGCTCGCCACTGCCGAGAGGCAGCTGCTGGTGATCATCGCCACCGGGTAGCGGCAGCGCGGTCGGAGCTGCCTCGGACAGGGGCATGGACGTAGCGGCAGTCGCCTCCGCGGAACCGGCGGTGCTCGGTGCCGTCACGTCGTCCGTCGAGGGACTGCGTCGGACCGGCACGCTGGCGGTTCCGGGTGTCGCTGTGCTCGGCAGTCCCGTGCTCGGCAGTCCCGTGCTCGGCGCTGCCGAGACGTCCGCCGCGGGCGCCGGCGAAGCGGGAGAGGACGAAGACGACGTCGGTGAAGAGGACGACGCGGCGGCCGCTGGCTGCGCGGCGGCCGATGCCCCCGATCCCTTCCCGGCCACAGGGCGCTCGGAGGTTGTCGCCGTCGAGCGTCGCACCGGCGCCTTGGCAGGTCGCGCTGGAGGAGTGGGGCTCGAGGTCGGCACCGCAGATTCGATCGCGCGCTGCGTCGCCGCGCTCGTCGTGGGAACCTGCGGTGTAGCTGCCCGCGCTGCAGTCACAACAGGTGCAGCTACAGCGGCGGCGGCCGAGCGACGCACGGCAGCCGCTTCGCGACCCCGTGCCTGCTCACGACCCCGTGCCTGCTCACGACCCCGTGCCTGCTCATGCTCCCGAGTTTGCTCGCGAGCTTCGGCATTGACGGAAGCCACCGCGGCGGCGGCGTTGATCTTGCTGTCGCGGACGACCGGACCGACCGCGGAGACCTCCGCGATCGGTCGTACCCGGATCTCGGAGGAGACGAGACTCCCCGCGATGCCACCCGGGGTATAGGTCTGCTCGTTCGGCACCCTCCGCACCGCCCGCGGCAGACCGCGGCTCGGAAGCTCGACCGCACCGTGCAGCTGCGGCACGTCCTCCGGAGTCCACCACCTCGGCGGCGCCACTGCCTCGCTGGCGGCGATGTGCTGCCGTACCGGAATCGGCTCGGTCGCGGCGATGGCGCGGCGCAGCACCGCCGGGCGCTGGGTAGCCGCAGCGAAGCGCCGGACGGAGGCCGCCAGCGCACCGATCGGGAAGGCCCGCTGGCGCCCCGTCCTCGGTCCGGGAAAACGCAACCGCGACGCGACCTCATGCCCCAGGCGGGTGCGGTCTTCGTCCTCCGCCTCGGGGGCGATGCCGGCTGCGCGTGATGTCGTCATCGCGCCGTCGACGTAGTTCCCGAGGTGGCGGCAGTGAAGCCGTGGTGGGTGATCTCGAGTGACTCCTCCAGCGGCGACTGACTATCAGTGCCGAAGGACGGCCCGCTCCACTTCACGGGAAACACGTCGATGAGGTTCCACGACCGCAGCGGGTTGCCCTCGTGGTCGACGACGGCGATGGCGCCCGTTTTGCGGTCGAGGACGTTGGACTGGGCGGCGTAGCCGTCACCGGAGACTCCGTTGATCCAGGCGAAGAGGTTGTCGGACTGGGTGAGGCCCTTCTTGAACGTGATGTTGGGCCAGGTGATGCGTCCGGGAAGCTTGTGCACGAAGCCGTTCTGGCCGCCCTCGACGACGTCCTGGGTGCCGATCGTGAGTTCCAGGCCCGAGATCTCCCGGAAGACGCCGATCTCGACGCCGTCGACAGTGAAGGTGAAGGCGTTGGCGACCTGCAGGCCGCCGCCGAGCGGGGCGTAGATCGACGGGTCGGTCGTCGTCACCGAGTATCGAGATGGCTGCGTCACTGTGCATGCCCTCCGGTGAGAGGTACGGCGCTCATTGCGCGTACTCGCGTACTGCTTGCCAGGCGCGCTCGTTCAACGAGACGACTGCCCGCACCATGCGCACCCGATCCATGTGCTCCATGTCGAGCAGGTCATCGAGCGGCCAATGCAGGTGGTAGGCCAGATAGGCGATCTCCTGCCAGAGCGCGTCGGAGGGGTAGCGCATCATGTCGCATCACCTACCTGCGGCTCACAGCGCCTGACGCGGAAGCTCCTCCACGGCACGCCGCAGATTCGGTCGCGCGGCCGGCGCCGCCGAAGTCTCCGCGGCGTCGGTGGGGGAGTCGTCCTCAGGTTCGTCGTCCTCGATCGGCGCCGGTTCGGCCGTTGCCGGCTCCGCCACGCCACCCACCAGGCTGCTGCTCTGCTGCGCACGCAGCAGCGCTTCGTACTCCGCCTGGGTGCCGAAGTTGATGACGCCGTAGAAGTCCTGCAGGTAGGCGAGGTCGACGGCGAAGAGCCCTTCGATGTCGCTGGCGGTGATGATCGGCACCGCCCCGAGCTTCTCGATGACCCGCGTCAGCACCAAGATGGTGAGACGCGGGTCATCGGGACCGGAGATGAGCGGGTCCCGAAGCGGCTCGAGCTCGTCGCGCGCAGTCGCCAGGCGCATGCGTCCCTCGCGGTGCACGACTCCGTTGTAGTCGATGTACCCGCGCGGGAGGACGAACTCGTAGCTGGTCTTCAGGCTCACGTACTTCTAGCTCCGTTGCTTCTAGCTCCGTTTGTGCTCGTGCTTACTTGACCCGCTCGATGCGCTCGTTGACCAAGGTGATGGTCTCCTTCATCGCATCGTTGGACTCGGTGGAGAGAGCGTCGGTCGAGATCTTGCTCGGCCAGGTGTTGAAGATGTTGAAGCGGGCGATCTCGGTGCCGCCGACATCGAAGAGCGTGATCGACACGTCCTTGCGCTTGTCCTTGCGGCCCTTGAAGCCGTTGTTGCGGATGTCGAGGAACCAGGTCCACACCGGGTCCTTCGTCGCATCGGCAGGTGCCATGCGGGTGAGCGAGATGTCCGGCGTCTTCAGGACGCCGCCGATGGTCTTGATGTGCTCCTGCTTGCCCTTGGCGCCGTTCTGCGAGAGCGAGACGACGTCGAGCTCGACATCGAGACCCGAGACACCCGAGAGGACGAGCGTGCCGGCACCCGGGATGTCGAGGAAGAAGTTCCGAGCGACAATCGGCTCGGATGCGATGAGGCTGTTGCCCATGATTTATCTGTCTCCTGAACTGTCGGGTGTCTTTAGGCCGCGGTCTGCTTCTGCTGGCTGATCCGGAAGATCACGAACTCGGCGGGCTTGACCGGCGAGATGCCGACCTCGACCACGAGCTTGCCTTCGTCGATCGACTCCGGCGGGTTGGTCTCCGCATCGCACTTGACGTAGAACGCCTGCTCCGGGCTGGCGCCGACGAGCGCACCCGCCGACCAGAGGCCCCTGAGGAAGCCGGAGAGCGTGCGCTTGACGCCTTCCCAGAGGTCGACGTCGTTCGGCTCGAAGACCGCGTACTGGGTGCCTTCGAGGATCGTCGTCTCGATCATGTTGAAGAGGCGACGAACGTTGATGTAGCGCCAGTCGGAGTCGGATGCGAGGGTGCGCGCGCCCCAGATACGGATGCCACGCGTGCCGAACGGCCGGATGCAGTTGATGCCGATCGGGTTGAGCAGCGACTGCTCGTTCTGCGTGACGCCGCGCTCGATGTCGAGCACGCCGCGGATGGTGTCGTTGGCCGGGGCCTTCCAAACGCCGCGCGTGTCATCGGTGCGGGCCCAGACGCCGGCGATGTGGCCCGACGGCGGGACGAAGATCTCCGCGTTGCCGTTGCTGCCGGTCGGGTTCTCGACCTTGATCCAGGGGTAGTACAGCGCGGCGTACGCCGAGTCGTACATGGCGACGTCGCTACGCCACTCCTTGATCTGCTGCACGCTGAACCCGGGAGGTGCATCGAGGATCGCCATCCGGTTGCCGTTCTGCTCGCAGTGCGAGATGAGAGCGGTCTGCACGGCCTTCCAGAGGTTGAGGTCGACGCTGCCGTCGTCCTTGGTGGCCGCGGTGATGAGGTCCGGAATGACGACGATGGTGACGTCGTCGGCGACCGCGAGACCGTTGATGCCGTTGCGCGCCGACTCCGAACCGGAGAACTGCTTGCCGGTGACCGGGACGGGGAGCGGAGCGGCCTTCGCCAGCGGGTAGATGCCGGGCTTGAGCAGTTCGAGCTGGCTGGAGAGGTCGACGTCCTTGGCGAGGTCGACGGTGACCTTGATCTTCGTCGAGCTCTTGGTCGCGGTCGCGACGCTCGAGTCACCCGAGAGGCTCACGCCGGGGTAGGACTCGACTTCGATGCCACCTTCGAGGACGGTGAGCGTGAAGCTCGCCTCGTCGGAGTCGTCGCTGGCGACGGCGATCGAGATGTTGGCGTCGGGCTCGACGCTCTCGATCTGCACCGGCAGGCCGAGGGCACGGTCGGAGGCGGGCAGTGCCACCTTCGACGGCGCGCCGGCAGGCGCGGTGTTGGGGATGCGAACGATGTAGGCGATGCTTCCACCGTTCGCGAAGTAGCCGTAGACCGAGAGCGGCAGGACGGCGCCCTCGACGAATCCGCCGTAGAGAGCTTCGAACTGGCTCCAGCTCGTCACGAGGCGGGGGGCAAGACCCTCAGGGTCCTTGGGGTCGTCAGTGGGGGCCTTCTCGGTGAAGCCGACGAACGCAGCGATCGCGGTCGGCGCAGCCGACAACGACTTCTGCGAGGACGGGACTTCCTCGACGTAGACACCGGGGGCGGTATACGTGGGCATGCCGGCAGCTCCTGATTCTGGGACGTACGAGCGCGTGAAAAGTCAGATCGGGGCGAAGTGATCGTCCTCATGCGGGACCTTATACCGAATTGATGCAACTGCGTCAGGTGAGATTCCGCAATTCCGGGAAGACTTCCGAGTTCTTCCTCGTCGTTCCCTCAGCAAGCGGCGGACCGACGGATCGGCGCAGCGCAGTGTCAGGCGACGTTCACCGTTGTCGTACCGGCGAAGTTCACCTGGATGACACCTCCGTACGCGCACTGGCTGGTGCACGTGGCGGTGAGCGCGGGCTTGCCGCCGATCTGCACGGTGGGCGAGCCAGGCTTCCACGGCGTGAGGACGGGAACGCACGGCATCGGGGTGAGAACACCGAGTGCCGCGGCGGTCGCCGATGCGACGGTGGGATTGCTGAGGCTGGTGCACATGCCGAAGGTGGGGATGTTCGCCGGGCCGCAGCAGGTGATGTCGGCCGCCGGTGTTCCCTGAGCGACGACCGTTGGCGAGGGGACGATGAGCGTGGCCGGTGCCAGCCCGAAGCTGCACATGACCAGTGCACCGTTATGAACGATCGGGGCGGGCATCGTCCTCTAGCTCCCTGACTGCCGAGTGCGGACTGACTGCGGGGCGCGGCTCACTTCATCGAACCCTTGACGGAGCCGGTGAGCGGAGCACCTGTGGTGGTGACGAAGCAGATCACCTTGCGGTCGTCATCCTGCTCCCAGCTGCGAGCACTGGGGAACAGGTAGGTGAAGAAAAGGCTCGAATCGAGATAGTCCACGCCCACGTAGGGCTTGTACTGCTGTGCGCAGGCTCCCTTGGCGAAGACCGAGAGCACGTCGGCTCCGGGGTAGGCGTCCGACGAGGTGGCGCCGGAAGGCGCTGCGTAATCCGTGATGGCGTAGGCCTCGCGCACGTGCTGCGCCGCGCAGGGGACGCGCTTGATCTTGCTCAGCTCGGCTTGCACCTCACCGGGCGCGTTGAAGCAGTCGCCTACCTTGATGTCGAAGACCGAGACGTTCGTCCCCGGAGTCTTGGAGCCGGAGCAGGCCGTGAGAAGCGCGCCGACGGCGGCGATGGCCACGAGGGCGCCGATTGCACGGAGCATGCGGGTCCTCGTCACAAGCGCAGACTATCCGGACGGTGATGGGGAGCGAAGTTCCCCTGCGCGGTGATGGGGAGCGACGCGTCTCGAAATCGCGCCGTGTTCGCACTTGGCTGGCCGGCGGCGGCGGGGGATCTGCCGCCGGCCGAGCCAAGCGCTTCCCTGGGAACTGAATCCTCTGGCTCGCGACTGCCATCGGCCACAGACACCCATGGCGTCGACTTCTCACCGGGCCGACGCCGGTATGAGTAGACCTGTCCGATATTTCCTTCGCGTAAAGTTTTGGGTGAACATTTGATAACGGTCTTAGCTAACGCATTTCGTCACGCTTAGTGGTCCCCGCCGCCGATCTGGTCAGCGATGTGTTCGAGCAGTGGCAGCAATGCCGCAAGACCGTCCCGCACTCCACCGGTCGACCCGGGCAGGGTGACGAGCAGCGCCCCGCCGATCGTCCCCGCGACCCCCCGGGAGAGGACGGAGGTCGGAACGCGGTCACGCGAGACCGCCCGGAGCATCTCAGCGATGCCTGGAATCTGCTTGTCCAGCAACGGAATCACGGCTTCGGGCGTGACGTCGCGCGGAGTCAGTCCGGTGCCGCCCGTCGTCAACACGACGCGGGCCCCGACGTCGATCGCGGCGCGCACGGCGGCCTGGATCTGGGCTACGTCATCGCCCACGACCGCGCGCCGCACCACGTCGTGACCCGCTTCGCGTAGCCCGTGTGCGAGCAGCGGACCGGACTCATCGGCTCGCTCGCCGGCGGCCGATCGGGTAGAGATGGTGATCACAGCGATGTCGAGCGGTGTCACGCCCGCTCCGCTGTTCGCTGCCAGGTCCCGGTGCTTCCGCCGTCCTTGCTCACCAACTCGATGTAGGTGAGGCGCGCGGAGCGGTCGAGCTTCTTCACCATGTCGTACAGCGCCAGGCCGGCGATGGTCACAGCGGTCAGCGCCTCCATCTCCACACCGGTGCGGTCGGCGGTGCGCGTGGTCACCTCGATGAGGACGTCCTCCTCGCCGAGGGTGAGGTCCACATCGACCCCGTGCAGCGGGATCGGGTGGCAGAGCGGGATGAGGTCGGCGGTGCGCTTGGCGCCGGTGATCGCGGCGAGCCGCGCCACGGCGAGGGCGTCACCTTTCGCCAGACTCTGTGCCCGCAGCGCCGCGATGACCTCGGGCGTGGTGATGAAGCGTCCTCGGGCCCGGGCGGTACGGGTGGTGATCGCCTTGGCCGAGACGTCGACCATCCGTGCCGCGCCGCTCTCGTCCAGATGCGTGAAATCCACGCACCCACCCTAATGGCCCATCCTTGTGTTGCTGGGGGCCGTGAATTGGCCCCCAGAGCGGCCCCCAGCAACACAAGGAACGGCCGTATCGTGGACGGATGCAGCTCATTGACTCGTTCGGACGCGTGGCGACCGACCTGCGCGTCTCGCTCACCGACCGCTGCAATCTGCGCTGCAGCTACTGCATGCCGGCCGAGGGGATGCAGTGGCTGCCCTCGCCCGAGGTGCTCACCGACGACGAGGTAGTGCGCCTGGTGACGATCGCGACGGGCGAACTCGGTGTCACAGCGGTGCGCTTCACCGGCGGCGAGCCGCTGCTGCGCCGCGGCCTCGAGGACATCGTCGCCCGCGTTCGCGCTGCGGCGCCCGACGTCGAGATCGCGCTCACCACCAACGGAATCGGTCTCGCCCGTCGCGCCCAGGCTCTGGCCGACGCGGGCCTGAGCCGGATCAACGTCTCCCTGGACACGCTGCGCCGTGACCGCTTCATCGCGCTCGCCCGGCGCGACCGTCTCGACGACGTCCTCGCCGGACTGCACGCCGCGCATGCCGCGGGCCTGCGCCCGGTGAAGGTGAACGCCGTCCTCATTCGAAGCGTCAATGAGGACGAGGCGGCCGAGCTGCTGGAGTTCTGCCTGCAGCACGATTTCGAACTGCGCTTCATCGAGCAGATGCCGCTGGACGCCGATCAGGCTTGGCGCCGCGAGAATGTCGTCACCGCCGAGGAGATCCTGCGGCAACTCGGTGAACGCTTCACCCTGACGCCCGTCGCAGGACGCGGCAGCTCGCCGGCCGAGCATTGGATCGTCGACGGTGGGCCCGCCACAGTCGGGGTGATCGCCTCCGTGACGCGGCCGTTCTGCCGGGCCTGCGACCGCACCCGCCTCACCGCCGACGGCCAAGTGCGCAACTGTCTCTTCGCCACCGGCGAGACGGACCTGCGCGGCCTGCTGCGCGGCGACACCGAGGACGGTGCCATCGCGCAGCGCTGGCGCGAGGCGATGTGGGGCAAGGCGGCGGCGCACGGTGGCGGGTCGGCTGAGTCGCCTTCGACGGGCTTCGCGGCCTCGAATCGGAGTATGAGCCTCATCGGCGGGTAGCCGGCAGAAAGTCCCGGCCGCTCCACAACGGGCCTCCGCGGTGTCACAATTCCTTGGCTCCGTCCCAGGACTGCTGATCATCAGGTCGATCGCCGGGCGGGGCCGGTACTGACCGGGAAAAAGAGCGATGACGAATACCGCGAAGCGTCTGCGTACCTCCGTGCCGCGCCGTACCGGCACCGCACCGGCGATCGACGGTCCGCAGATCGCCAGCGGGCCGCGGGCAGGGATGTACGGCAAGCTGCGCTACCGCTTCGACCTGGCGCTCGCCCGAGGCCCACTGGTGGTCATCGGCTACCTCGGCCTGGTGATGCTGGTGATCATCCTGGTCGCGACGCTGCTCGACACCGTCCTGGGCATCACAGGTGTCAACGGCGGCGGCAAGCTCGGCTTCGGCGAGGCGTTCTGGCAGTCGCTGCTGCGCGTGCTCGACTCCGGCACCTTCGCCTCCGACGTCCACTGGACGACGCGAATCATCTCGCTGCTCGTCACGCTCTCCGGCATCTTCCTCGCCGGCAGCCTCATCGGGCTCATTGCAGCGGGCGTCGATCAGAAGATCGGCGACCTGCGCAAGGGACGCAGTGCCGTGCTGGAGACTGCTCACACGCTCGTCCTGGGCTGGTCGCCGCGGCTGGCGGTGATCCTCTCCGAACTGGTGATCGCGAACGAGAGCGCGAAGCACCCGGCCTTCGTCGTCCTCGCCGATCGCCCGAAGGACGAGATGGAGGACGAGCTGCGCAAGCTCGTCCCCGACACCAAGAACACGCGGGTGGTGTGCCGCACCGGTGACGTCGGCTCGGTGCCCGACCTGCACATGGTCAACATCCTCGGCGCCCGTTCGGTGATCGTCCTCTCCGGCGACCACGGTGATGCGGCGGTCGTGAAGGCGGTGCTCGCCGCGCGCAGCATCGACCCCGAACTCGACACCATCCGCATCGTCGCCGAGTTCGCCGACGCGGAGCATGCAGACACCCTCGCCGACCTCACCGAGCGTCGGATCGCGACCGTCCACGCCGACCGCGTCATCAGCCAGGTCACCGCGCAGGCGTGCCACCAGGCCGGACTCGCCGGCGTCTTCCGCGATCTACTCGACTTCGACGGCGACGAGATCTACTTCGCCCCGTTCCCGGAGATCGCCGGGCACACCTATCGCGAGACGCTGCTCGCCTTCGAGAAGTCCGCCGTCCTCGGCGTGCTGCGCGACGGTGAGGTACTGCTCAACCCCGAGCAGGGGTTCGTCCTCACCGAGGGCGACGAGATCATCGCGATCTCCTCCGATGACTCGACGCTGACCTTCGACGGCTGGCGCGACGAGAGCGACCTCTTCATCGTCGAGGGCGACGTTGAACCCGAGCCGCCGCAGCGGATCGTCATCATCGGCTGGAGTCCTCTCGGCAGCCAGATCTTCGATGAGCTGGAGGAGTTCCTCTCGCCGGGCTCCGCGGTGGACGTCTACGTCGATGTCGAACTCGTCGACCCGAGCGAGATCGTGGTGCCCGAGCACCAGACCTGCGATGTCTTCATCCACGCCGCGCCGGAGGGTGCGAACGGTCTGATCGAGGCCGTCACCGCGCACCGCTACGACCAGGCGATCGTCCTCGGCTACCGACACGGCCTGGACGCGAGTCAGGCAGACGCCCGGACGATGCTGACCCTGCTCGCGCTGCACAAAGCGTGGAACGACGCCAACCAACGGCCGCGCGTGGTGGCCGAGATGCTCGACGGCTCCGACGTGGAGATCGCGCAGTCGACCGGCGTCGATGACTTCATCGTCAGCGACGAGCTCTCGAGCCTGATGCTGGCGCAGATCTCCGAACGCCTGGAACTGCGCACCGTCTTCGACGAACTCTTCGCCGCCGAGGGCTGCTTCGTCGCGCTCTACCCGGCGAACCGCTATGCAGCGCCCACTCCGGTGTCCTACGCCTCGATCGTGGTCTCCGCGGCGCTGCGCGGCCAAACCGCCCTCGGCTACCGGGCAGGTGACTCGGCGGTGACGCTCAACCCGGCGAAATCCGATGAGGTGCTGCTCGGTCCCGGCGATCAGGTGTTGATCCTCGGGCCGCGGGTGCAGAGGTCGGAGATCGTCGGCCTCGTGGTCGAGGACGAGTCGGGCGCCCTCTCCCCGGCGTAGGTCTGCAAAGCTGGACGGCATGAGTGACGCGACAGGTCAGGACGAAGAACCCACCTACGAGATCACCGGGGCCATCGCAGGCCCGAAGGACGGCATCGAGGGCATTGGCGGACTGGTGAGGAAGGCCGTCGCCGAACCGCTCGTGCGGGTCGTCGGCGGCGTCGTCCTCGCCGGTGTGGTGACG
>DASXYU010000036.1:0-38295 GCA_036502295.1 Jatrophihabitans sp.
GCGTACTGGACGATGACGCCCGACTACGTCGAGTCGGTGTGGTGGGCCCTCAAACAGATCTTCGAGAAAGCCCTGCTCGTCGAGGACTACCGCGTCGCCCCGTACTGCCCCCGCTGCGGCACCGGCCTGTCGGACCACGAGGTTGCCCAGGGATACGAGGACGTCACCGACCCCTCGGTCTACGTCCGGTTCCCGCTCACCTCGGGCCCCTGGGCCGGGCAGGGCGACCTGCTGGTCTGGACGACCACCCCGTGGACGCTCGTCTCCAACACCGCGGTCGCCGCCCACCCCGACGTGGCCTACGTCCTGGCCCGCAACGAACACGGCACCTTCGTCATCGCCGAGCCGCTGGCGCGCAAAGTTCTCGGCGATGACGTCGTCATCCTGGAGCAGCGCGCCGGCCGTGAGCTTGAGCGCTGGACCTACCAGCGTCCCTTCGACTACGTCGAGATCGAGGACGCGAACTACGTCGTCCTCGCCGACTACGTCACCACCGAGGACGGCACCGGGCTGGTGCACCAGTCCCCCGCCTTCGGCGCCGACGACTTCGCGGTGTGCCGCGCGTACGGGCTGCCTGTGGTGAACCCGATCACCACCGACGGCCACTTCGAAGAGGGCATCGGCAACGTCGGCGGCGTCTTCTTCAAGGACGCCGACAAGACCCTCGTCGAGGAGCTGAGGGCCAAGGGCGTCCTCTACAAGCACGTGCCCTACACGCACAGCTATCCGCACTGCTGGCGCTGCCACACGCCGCTGATGTACTACGCGCTGCCGGCCTGGTACATCCGCACGACGGCGGTGAAGGACGAACTGCTCGCCGAGAACGAGAAGACCGACTGGTACCCCGCGACGATCAAGCACGGCCGTTACGGCGACTGGCTGGAGAACAACATCGACTGGTCGCTGTCGCGCGACCGCTACTGGGGCACGCCGTTGCCGGTGTGGCGCAACGAGCTGGACCCGAGCAGGCAGGTCTGTGTCGGCTCACTCAGCGAACTGCGCGAGCTCTCCGGTGTTGTCCTGGAAGACCCGCACCGTCCGTTCGTCGATGACGTCACCTTCACGCTGCCGGGGGTGGAGGGCACGTTCCGCCGCGTGCCGCAGGTGATCGACGCCTGGTTCGACAGCGGTTCGATGCCGTTCGGCCAGTTCGGCGCCCCGCACCGCAACGCAGAGCTCGCGAAGGCCGCCTACCCCGCCGACTACATCTGCGAGGCCATCGACCAGACCCGCGGCTGGTTCTACTCGTTGATGGCGGTCGGCACCCTGGTCTTCGGCGAAAGCTCCTACAGGACCGTGCTTTGCCTGGGCCACATCCTCGCCGAGGACGGCCGCAAGATGAGCAAGCACCTCGGCAACATCCTCGAGCCGATCTCGCTGATGGACCGTCACGGCGCCGATGCGGTGCGCTGGTTCATGCTCTGCTCCGGTTCGCCGTGGTCGGGGCGGCGCGTCGGCCACAAGGTTCTGGAGGAGATCGCCAGCAAGGTGCTCCGCACCTACTGGTCGGTGGCGAGCTTCCAGTCGCTCTACGCCCGCGCCAACGGGTGGTCCTTCGACACGGCGCCTGCAGCGCCTACTCAGGAACCGCTCCCGCTCACCGATCTCGATCGCTGGGCGCTGTCCGAGGTGCACCGCCTCGCCGCCGAGGTCGACGCCGCGCTGGAGGAGTTCGACACCGCCCGCGCAGGCAAGGCGCTCGCCGCGTTCATCGACGACCTCTCCAACTGGTACGTCCGCCGCTCCCGCCGCCGCTTCTGGGACGGCGACCCGGCGGCGCTCAGCACGCTGCACGAGTGCCTGCACGTCCTCACCCGGTTGATGGCACCCTTCGTGCCGTTCGTGACCGAGCAGGTCTGGGCGGCGCTGTTCGCCGGCGGCGAGGAGGCCGACTCGGTGCACCTCGCATCGTGGCCGGCAGCCGATACGGCGAAGATCGATGCGACGCTCTCGACCCAGATCGGGTTGGTGCGGCGCCTCGTCGAACTCGGACGCTCGGCGCGCAACGACTCCAACGTGAAGACGCGCCAGCCGCTGGCCCAAGCACTGATCTCGGCGCCCGGATGGGCCACGATGCCCGAGTCGCTGCGCGCCGAGGTCGCCGAGGAGCTCAACGTCGTCTCGCTCGCCGCGCTCGACTCCGGCGCGGAGGATCTCGTCGACGTCACGGTCAAGGCCAACTTCCGCAACCTGGGCAAGCGCTTCGGCAACGGCACCCAGCAGGTGGCGAAGGCGATCTCGGCACTCGATCCGCGTGAGCTCGCGGCAGCGCTCGCCGCCGGCAGCGCGACGGTGAGCGTCGACGGGGTGGACGTCGCGCTGGAGGGCGGGGACGTCGTGGTGACCGAGACGCCCCGCTCCGGCTGGGCGGTGGCCTCCGCAGGCGCCGAGACGGTGGCACTCGATCTGGAACTCACCCACGAGCTGCGGCTGGCGGGTCTCTTCCGCGAGGTCGTCCGCCTCGTCCAGCAGGCACGCAAGGACGCGGGGCTGGAGGTCACCGACCGCATCACGCTCTGGTGGCAGGTCGGGGGCTCACCGGAGCCGGCGGAGGCGATCCGGATGCATTCGGCCGCGCTCGCCGACGAGGTGCTTGCGGTGGAACTCACCGAGGGGGCGCCCTTCGACACGACACCTGCAGCGCCTACTCAGGGACCACGCGATGCCACACGCGTCGCCTATAGCACCAGCGACGAGAACCTCGGCCTCACCGTCTGGCTCGCCAAGTCCTGAACCGGCGCATGACGCGGCGCTTCAGTTCGACGAACCGCTGCTCACGCTCGCTCACGACGTAGTGGGCGGCGCTGGGACCGTCGTCGTCGCTACCTGACGCCGAGATGGGCGCCGGCGCCGCGGCGATCGCCTCGCGCGCTGCGGCGATGCCGTCATCCCGCTTCTGCCTGCGCTGCGCGGGATCGCTTGCGGGGTCGAGCCGCATCAGCCTCGCGTAGAACTCGATCGTGTTCGGCTTGGTGGGGACGAGTTCGGCCAGCGCGTAGTCGAGCAGCTCCAGCTCGCCGAGTTGCTCGACGATGTCGACGAAGGACGTCGGGGTGAAGACGCTGCAGTGCACGTCGGCGTGCGGACCGTCCTCGCTGACACCGCGACATGCCTCCAACGCGGCCGCCGCCAGCCCCTCGTCCCGGACGACCCCGCGGTAGTCGACGGTGCCTGCCCAGAGCCCCACCGTGTCAGCGTCGGGCAGCGCCTTCGTATGAAAGTCGAAGATCTGCGCATAGGTCGGCTGGGACGGCCGCCGGAGTGAGGCATCGATCCAGTCGGCGGCCTCGGTGAGACGCCGGTTCACGTCGAACGTCACCCGCTTGTCGGGAATCACCAGGTTCACCAGTCCGCCCGGAGTGAGGACGCCCGCGAAGTTCGCGAGCCACCCGACCGGGTCGGGGAGGTGTTCGATCACGTGCGAGGCCACGACCGCGTCCAAGTGTGCCTCTCCGAGGACCTCGCGCAGCGGACTGGCGCCGTCCCAGATCACATCGACATCGACGATCGCGCCTACGCCCGGATCGTCGGCGTACTTCGCCCGCAGCGTGGCGGAGTCGGTGAAGTCGGCATAGCGGACGTCGTACGCCGACTTACCCAGCACCGGACGATCCAGCGGGCCGATTTCGAGCACGGACGAACGGCCGGGCATGATCCCCCGCCGCATCACCTCAGCCCGAACCGATTCCCAGGCCATGACGACAGCCTAAGACGTATGAGCTGCCTCAGGGGTTGCAGAGGGGGCAGGGCAGGAAGCCGTCCGCGGTCGCCTTCTCGCGAGGGATCGGCACCGCGTTCGCGTTCCTGACCATCAGGCAATCGCGGCGGTGGAAGCGCAGCTTGCCGTTGACCACCCAGACATCCGTCTCCAGGACGCCGATCAGTGGCGCATCGAGTGCGGAGAGCGCATCGGCGAACGGGTCAGGGCTCGCTGAGACGGGCGCGTGCTCGGGCTCGGGCTCGGGCTCGGGCTCAACCACCGGTTCGGGCTCGGGCTCGGGCTCAACCACCGGTTCGGGCTCGGGCTCGGGCTCGGGCTCGGGTTCCGGCTCGGGCTCGAGCTCGGGCTCCGGCTCGGGCTCGGGTTCAACCACCGGTTCGGGCTCGTCGATTTCGGCCTCGACGGTCTCCACCGCTTCGGCAACCCCGGTCGGTGAGGCGGGGACGCCTGCGAGGACGTCCGCCACGACATCGGCAACCATCGCAGAGGCGGCCGCAGAGGCCTCGGCCGGCTGCGCCGCGTCGTCATCCGCGTCCCCGTCCTCGATGCCGATCGTGACCGCCGTGGGCGCCAAGACCTCGTCCTCGGGTGCCGCCAGACGCTCCGGCGACGGCTCCTCGTACCAGTGCGCCGGCTCCGGGGACGGGGCACGACCGCGCAGCTCGGAGTCGGGGTCGCAGATCGCGCACGGAGTGAACCCGTCCTCCGCGGCCTGGGCGTAGAGCACAGCCTCGGCTCGGTCATCCAGGACGGAACAGATCACGAGGTGGTAGTCGGGCTCGCCGTCCATCACCCAGACCTCCTCCGGAGCGGTCGCCGGCACAGCCTGCGACCCCGATGTCGGAGGCGTCGGTGCCGTGCCCTGCGCGATCGCGAGGTCGGGGTTGCAGACCGTGCACGGCATGAAGCCGTCGCTGATGGCCTGGTCGTAGGGCACCGGCTCGGCTGCGGCAGCCAGCGCGCTGCAGCCGAAGACGTGGTACTCGGGCATGCCGTCGACCACCCATACCTCTGGAACCAGAGGCGGAGGAGTGATCAGATCGGCATCGTCGCTCATCAAGGGCACCGGGGTAACTGTGAGTGGTTCTCGGAGGGTCGTACGCGGCGCGCCCGCCGGTGCCTGCTCCGCGGGTTGCGCCAACGTCGCAGGCTCCGACAACACATCAGACGCTGCAGACGACACCGTATCGGTCCGCGGCGGCGTCTTGGCGCCAGGGAGCAGAACTGACCGCACCCGGTCGCCGCCCCGCTTGCCGAGCAGCCGCCCCGAGAGGACGGCCGCAACGACGGCGAGCAGAACCGCGAAGACGAGCCATGTGCCATCTCCGGAGACCAGGCCCACGACAAGCGAGATCAGGGCAAGCAACAGCAGCCCGATCACGGCCATCGTGGGTCAGCTCCGCGTCGTGAAGCTCAAGCCCGCCGACCTACTGTCCCTGGCTCTCGCCCTCGCCAGGCATCGACTCCGTCTTGCCGCTGGCGTCGAGGTCGCGCAGCTGCGACTCGAGGTAGCTGCGCAGACGGGTGCGGTACTCGCGCTCGTAGACACGCAGTTCCTCGACCCGGCGCTCGAGGGCGGCCTTGCGCTGCTCGAACTGCGCGGTGATCGTGGCGGCGCGCTGCTCGGCGTCGCGGACGACCTGGGCGGCGCGGGCCTGGCTGTCGGAGTCGAGCTGCTTCGCGCGAGTATCGGCCTCGGTGAGGTGCTGCTGCGCGCGCTGCTGCGCTTCGGTGACCTGCGACTGCGCGTTGGACTCCGCCTCGCCGAGCAGCTTCTCCGCCTCGGCCTTGCTCTGGCTGAGGTGCTGCTCGGCGGTGGCCTGCGCCATCGCCAGCACCTGCACGGCCTGGATGTGGTGGTCGCCGATCCCGGTGGTCTCGGCAGCGGTCGGCGGCGGCACCTGCGCGGCCTGCTGCGCCTGCGCGAGCGCCTGCTGCGCCTGGGCGAGCTGGCTCTGCACCGACTGCAGCTCCTGCTGAAGCTGCACGACCTGCTGCTGCGCGCCGTTCTTGCCCTGTGAAAGCGCCTTCTCGAGCTCGGTGACGTGGCCGGCGAGGCGCTGGCTCTCGTCCTTGCTGGCGGCGAGCTCGCTCTGGGCCGCGGTGAGCAGGGCCGGGTCGACGCCCGCACTACCGGCGGCCGGTGCGCCCGAGCCGCCGTGGGCACGCAGTTCGTTGTTCTCCTCGATCAACCGGGAGAGTTCGACCTCGACGATGTCGAGGAAGGCGTCCACCTCTTCCTCGTCGTACCCGCGCTTGCCGATCGGCGGCTTCTTGAACGCAACGTTGTGCACTTCAGCCGGAGTCAGGGGCATTAGGTCACCTCGAGTGTCGGTGCGTGCCGGGGTATCCGGCTCGCGCTCTTCTGTACTGCTCTGTCGTCTGTGGTGTTGCCAGGGTGGTCAGTGTTGCGAGCGTGCTGTCTGATCTTAGGCAACATGCAGGCGGATGGACGAGACCCCCCACCTCATCAATCCAAGGATGAGCAGAAGGATGAGGATGCTCAGATCCAAGCTCATGCCACCGAGCCGCAACGGAGGGATGAGTCTGCGTAGTAGTCGGACCGGTGGATCGGTGGCGACGTAGACGCTCTCGATGCCGACGGCGGCATAGCCGACAGGGCGCCACGATCGGGCGAACTGGCGAATGATCTCGACGACAACGCGGGCGATCACGAAGAGGCTGTAGGCGTAGAGGACGTACTCCACGGCGTAGAGAAACGTCTGCATGGCGCCTATGGTGCCAGTCCGCCGTATGAAGTCGAGAATCAGGACTGGTTGAAAACGCCCGTCTCGACCATCCGCTGGCGGTCCTGGGCCGTGACACTGACGTTGGCGGGGCTGAGCAGGAACACCTTGTTGGTGACGCGCTCGATGCGGCCGTGCAGGCCGAAGGTGAGGCCGGCGGCGAAGTCGACGAGGCGCTTGGCGTCCGCGTCCTCCATGTCGGTGAGGTTCATGATGACCGGGGTGTCGCGGCGGAAGTGCTCGCCGATGGTGCGGGCCTCGTTGTACGTGCGCGGGTGCACAGCGGTGATCTGGAGCTGGGGCTGCGCGAAGTCCTCGGCGTAGGCGACCTGGCTGGTGGCGTACTCATCCGCATACGCGGACTCGACGTGGTGTGCGTCGACGTGCGCCTCCACGTGGTGCTTCTCGCGGCGCGCGGGAGCGCGCCCAGAATCGTGCCCAGGCTCATGGTGAGTCGGCATCCCGTAGTCGCCTCGGCCTGGTGAGGCGCCATCGGCATAGCCGTCGGCGTAGTCCTCGTCCTCGACGAGTCCGAGGTAGACCCCCATCCGGCGCATAGCTCCGGCCATCGGTTCCTCCTGTTGTCCTTCTGATACTCGTGTGACGGGCGTGACTGCCGTTACGAGCACGCTAGCCGAAAATCTGCGTTCTTCGTCCGAGCAACGCCGTACCTATCCGCAGGTGTGTCGCGCCGTGCCGCAGCGCAGCCTCCATGTCATGACTCATCCCGGCAGAGAGCGCATCGGCGTCGGGGTGGTCGGTGCGCAATGTGGTGGCGAGCAACTCGAGCCGCTCGAATGCCTCGTCGGGTTCGGCGCCCAGCGGCGCCACCGCCATGAGGCCGCGCAGCCGCAGGCGCGCCGACGAGGCGACCGCGTCGGCGATGTGACCGATCTGCTCGGGCAGTGCACCACCTCGCCCGGGGTCACCGTCCAGACTCACCTGCACGAAGATCTCCAGCACAGGACGCCCTGTTCGTTCCAGCGCCTGCTCGACGCCTGCGGCCAACAGTGGAACCAGTTCGGCGCGATCGACCGAGTGCACGGCACCGGCATAGCCAGCGACGGCCTTCGCCTTGTTCCGTTGCAGCCGGCCGAGGAAGTGCCACCGCAGGCCGGCGAATCCCGCGGCGCTCACCTGATCGACCTTCGCGTGTGCCTCCTGGTCACGGCTCTCACCCACGTCGGCGACTCCGAGTTCGGCGAGGGTGAGGACGTCGCTTGCCGGATAGGTCTTGGTCACCGCGACAAGGGTCACCGACGAGGTTGCGCGACCAGCGGCAGCACATGCCTCCGAGATGCGACTGCGGACCGCGCCGAGGGCGGCGACGAGTTCGCTACGGCGAATCTCATCCGACCGTCCCGGCCCATTCGGCGGTGTGGGAGTTGACCCGCCGGTCACCGCGCATCCCTCCTCGCTCGGCGAACGACGTCAGGGCTTGAGGAAGTCGGGGATGTCGAGGTCGTCGTCGATCGACAGCGGCGTACCCGTGCTCGCGGTCCCCGACGTGGTCGGGACGGAGAAGCCGCTGTCACCGAAGCCCTCGGAGGAGGTGAGGTAGACGTTGTCATCCGTCGTGGGCGCGCTGCTGCCGTTCGTCCCGTAGGTGGGCGACGGCGCCGAAGCCGACGCGTATGCCGGGGAGGCGGACGTCCTCGCCGGTTCCCGGTGCACGTCGATCTTCTTGTACGGCAGCTTGCCGCTGTCGAAACCTGCCGCGATGACGGTCACCTTCACCTCGTCACCGAGGGTGTCGTCGATGACGGCACCGAAGATGATGTTGGCGTCGGTGTGCGCCGCGTCCGCGACGAGGGAGGCCGCCTCATTGATCTCGAACAGGCCGAGGTCCGAGCCGCCCTGGATCGAGAGGAGGACGCCGTGCGCACCGTCCATGCTCGCCTCGAGCAACGGACTCGCGATCGCCTGCTCGGCCGCAATACGGGCGCGGTTCTCGCCGCGGGCCGAGCCGATGCCCATCAGCGCCGAACCCGCGCCGCTCATCACGCTCTTCACATCGGCGAAGTCCAGGTTGATGAGACCGGGTGTGGTGATGAGGTCGGTGATGCCCTGCACGCCGGAGAGCAGCACCTGATCGGCGCTGCGGAAGGCGTCCATCACGCTCACGTTGCGTTCGCTGATCTGCAGGAGGCGGTCGTTGGGGATGACGATGAGGGTGTCGCACTCGGCGCGCAGCCCCTCGATGCCGTCCTCGGCCTGACTCGCGCGGCGCTTGCCCTCGAAGGCGAACGGCCGCGTGACGACGCCGATGGTGAGGGCGCCGAGTTCGCGGGCGACCTTGGCGATCACGGGAGCGCCACCGGTGCCGGTGCCACCGCCTTCGCCCGCCGTGACGAAGACCATGTCAGCGCCCTTGAGTACCTCGCGGATCTCGTCCTCGTGGTCTTCGGCAGCCTTGCGCCCGACCTCGGGGGCAGCACCGGCACCGAGGCCACGGGTGAGTTCACGGCCGATGTCGAGCTTCACGTCCGCGTCGCTCATCAGCAGGGCCTGGGCGTCGGTGTTCACCGCAATGAACTCCACGCCCTTGAGGCCGACCTCGATCATGCGGTTGACGGCATTGACACCGCCGCCGCCGACACCGACGACCTTGATGACCGCCAGGTAGTTATGGGGTGCGCTCACGATGCAACCCTCACCCTCTACTAGACACTTAATGTTATGTCAACCTGCTGTTCTTCGACAAAGCTAGGTCGGCGCAGGATCAATCCCCTGCAGGACACGCCGAACGAGTGAGGATCGGCATGCGGCGCGGGTACGTTTCGGCGCATGGGAGACCTCTACCCGCAGCGGCCTGAGCCGCCCGTCGCCGGCAACGAGACCGCGACCCTGCTCGGCGCATTGGACCGCCAGCGCTTCACGCTCGCCTGGAAATGCAGTGACCTCGACGCCGCAGGGCTACGCACACGACTCGCCCCGTCCTCGATCACGTTGGGCGGACTGCTCAAGCACCTCACGGCCGTCGAGGAGACACAGTTCCAACACAAGCTCTTCGGACGCCGCCCCGCCGCGCCCTGGGACAGCGTCGACTGGGACAACGATCCGGATTGGGAGTGGCGTACCGCCGCGGCCGACTCCCCCGACGCACTGCGCGCGGGCTGGCGGGAGGCCGTGCTGCGCTCACGGGCCGCGGTGAACGAGGCACTGGAGGACGGCGGCCTCGACCACGTCTGCTGGCTCACGACACGCGGCGGCGAGCACCCCGTCCTGCGTCGGCTCATCACCGACATGATCGAGGAGTACGCGCGGCACGTCGGCCAGGCCGACCTCATCCGCGAGTCCATCGACGGCTCGGTCGGCGAGGACGCCCCCGAGGACTTCGAGGTCTGACAACGTCGCTACTCGTTCCTAGCCCGTGATCAAGTCAGCATTCCGGTCGCTCAGGGACCAGTGCGCTGAGTTGATCAGCGGCTGAAGGGGACGTCGGGGTCGGTGACGTCGATCTGGCTGTTCTGTTGGGTCAGCAGGACGGCGAGGACGCGCGCCTTCTCCGCGTCCCGGTCGTCGCCACCCCAGCGGACGACGCGCTGGTCATCCATCAGCAGCGTGATCGAATCCGCGGTGAGGGCCTGCACCGAGGCCACCTTCGTCCTCAGCGCCACCGGAAGGGCGGTTGCCACCCGCGCCGCGGCGCCATAGGTCGCTGAGGTCTCCGAGGCGTTACCCGTCGGCAGGACGAGCAGGGGCAGGGTCGTGGGTGCCGTCGCGCGCGTGCGGTAGGCCTTGCCACCTGCGTCGATGAGGGTGAAGCCCTCACCGCGCTGCATGTACGCCACCGGCGTCCGCTCGTGGATCGTGATGCGCACCGTGCTGGGCCAGGACGTCGACACCGAGACCGAGTCGACGTCCGGGATCGCGGCCACGCGCTTCTCGATGGCTCCGGTGTCCAGGCGCATCAGCGGCCTGCCGTGCTCCACCGCTGCCGCCTTCAGCACTGCCGCCTTCGTGAGCGTGTTCAGGCCATCGATCTGCACCGTCCTCGCGCCGAAGACAGGACTGAAGGCGACCAGCCAGATCAGCAGGGCGAGGACGACGATCACGCCGCCGAGGGCGATGAACAGCTTCGTCCTGCCATTGAAGCGAGGCTCGCGGGCGGGCTCGGCCGGGGCATCGGGCGTCAGCGTCGCGCTCACGATCCCACCCGGCTCGTGCTCGCCGCGGCGCAGGCCGCCCGGATCTCGTCGCAGAGCAGGTAGACGTTGCCGATGCCCATCGTGAGGACGAGGTCGCCCGCGCGGGCGACCGCGGCGACGCGCTCGGGGACGGCGTTGTAGCTGGCTTCATAGATGACCCGCTCCGGTGGCAGGTCGATGAGATCGGAGATGGTGGCGCCGGTGACACCCGGGATCGGCTCCTCGCGCGCCGGGAAGATGTCCATGACGACGGCGATGTCGGCAAGTTGCATCGCGTCGGCGAACTCGCGGGCGAAGGTCTGTGTCCGCGAATACGTGCCGGGTTGGAAGACGGCGATGAGGCGCCCTGGCGCCGCGACCGCCTTGGCTGCCGTGAGCTGGGCCGCGACCTCGGTCGGGTGGTGGGCGTAGTCGTCGAAGACCCGCACCTCCCCGCCCTCGCCGTGGTACTCCATGCGCCGGTGCACGCCACCGAAATTAGCGAATGATTCGAGCACGGTGTCGAGGTCGAGACCGACCTCGACGGCCATCATCAGTGCCGCCGTCGCGTTGAGCGCCATGTGCCGCCCGATGAGCGAGCCGACGATCACGCGCCGTCCGCCCAACGCCTCACCCTTCGCGGTGAAGGCGACCCCGGTGGGGAGGGTCACGATGTCGCTCACCATGACGTCGGCCTGCGCCGACTCGCCGTAGGTCAGTACCCGGTGGCCGTGTGTGCGTGCGTACTGCGCGATGCGCCGTGCCCCGGGGTCATCGATGCAGGCGAGGACGAGACCTCCCGCCTCGATGCGATCGACGCTGTGCTGTCGTTCGCCGACCCTGTCGACGCTGTGCTGTTGTTCGCCGACCCTGTCGACGAATTGCTGTCGTTCGCCGACCCTGTCGACGCTGTGCTGTCGTTCGCCGACCCTGTCGACGAATTGCTCGAAGGCACGGAAGATGCCCTCGAGATCGCCGTGGTTCTCCAGGTGGTCCGCCTCGACGTTGGTGATGACTGCGGCGATCGGCTGCGTCAGCAGGAACGAACCGTCGCTCTCGTCGGCCTCCACGATCGCCAGGTCGCCGGTGCCGAGGTGGGCGTTCTTGCCGGACTCGTAGAGGTTGCCGCCGATGGCGAAGGACGTGTCGATGCCGCAGGCCTGCGCGGCGATGGTGAGCAGCGAGGTGGTGGTGGTCTTGCCGTGGGTGCCGCTGATCGCGATGGTGCGGCGGTCTTCGAGCGCCGCTGCGAGAGCGGCGGCGCGGCGCAGCACGGTCTTGCCCTGTCCGGTCTCCGGCGATCGGGCCTCGGCGAGTTGCCGCGCGTAGGCGAACTCCTCGTGCTTGGGGTTGATCGCGGTCGTGTAGACGAAGGTGTCGCAGGCATCGACGTGCGTCCTCGAGTGGCCGATCTGCACGTCCGCGCCGAGGGCCCGCAGACCCGAGACGCCCAGTGACTCGCGCGCCTCGCAGCCGCTCACCTCGATGCCGCGCTCCAGCAGGATGCGGGCCAGGGCGCTCATGCCGCTGCCGGCGATCCCCATGATGTGCACCTTGCCGAGGCTCGCCAGTGGCGGCACCACGTCGGTGGCGGCGCTGCGCACCAGGCGAGCACCCGGTGCCGCCCAGTCCTCCGGGCGATCGGCGGTGTGGTCGATGGTGGGCCGGCTCATGCGGCACGCCGGTCGGCGACGATCTTCAGCACGGCGCGGGCCAGGACGACATCGGCATCACGGGCTCCAGCATGCTCCGCGGCCCCGGCCATCCCGGCGAGCACCTCGGGATCAGTGAGCCGCGGCACGAGTTCGGCAGCGACCCAATCCGCGTCCAGCGCCGCGTTGTCGATCATGATCGCGCCGCCGGCGTGGATGATCGGCAGCGCGTTGGTGCGTTGCTCCCCACCGCGCAGCGGCAGGGGGACGTAGGCCGCGGGCAACCCCACCGCGGTGAGCTCTGCGACGGTCATCGCCCCCGACCGGCAGATGACGAAATCGCTGGCGGCGTAGGCGTACTGCATCTCATCCACGTAGGGCAGGACGCGGAATACCGGCGCCACATCGGGATGCGTGATGCGTGCGGCGATGTCCTCGTAGTTCTTCGGGCCGGCGATGTGCAGCACCTGGATGCCGGCCGCCCGCAGCGCGCCCGCGGCACCCGCGACGGCGGCGTTGATCGCCTGGGCGCCCTGGGAGCCGCCGGTGACCATCAGCACCGGCCCGTCCTCGGCCAGATCGAAGCGCGCCCGTGCCTCAGCGCGCAACGCGGCGCGGTCGAGCGTCGCGATGGCGGGGCGCAGCGGGATGCCGATCGGCGTCGCGTGCGGCAGCCTCACGGCGGCGGATGCGGTGTAGATGTGTCTGGTGAAACGCGCCGCGATCTTGTTCGCCACGCCCGGGCGGGCGTTGGCCTCGTGGATGACGAAGGGGATACCGAGGCGACGCGCGGCGAGGTAGCCCGGCAGCGCGACGTAGCCGCCGAAGCCGACGAGGATCTCGGCGTTCGTCTTCTCCAGGACCGCCTGTGCCGCCGCGACCGACCCGCGCAACCTTCCGGGGATCTGGAAGAACGCCTTGTCGAGCTTGCGCTGGAACGGCACCGGCGGGATGAGCTCCAGCGGGTAGCCGCGCTGCGGAATGAGAGTGGTGTCCAGGCCGCGGACGGTGCCGAGGGCGGTGACCTGCACGCCGGGCTCAAGCCGCTTCACTGCGTCCGCGAAGTTCATGGTGGGCTCGATATGCCCGGCCGAATGCCCTCCGGCGACGACGATCCTCACGTCATCCATCAGTACCGGTCGCCTTGCTCGCGCTGGCATTCGCCTTGGCCTTGGCCTTGGCCGCGGTGAGCTTCGCCGAGCCGACGACGGTCCGCTGCACGGGGCGCACGCGCGCCGCCCTCGCCGCGGACGTCCTCTTCTTCTTCGGCGGGCTGTACGCCTGCGGCACCGGAACGCGACACCAGCGCTCGATCCGGCTGCGGGTGCCAAGGCGCACCGCCTTGCGGGTCTGCGCCACGGCTGCGTGCTCGTGCCGCGCGAAAGACACCAGCATGCCGAGGACGAAGAAGCTCACCAGCAGCGAGGTGCCGCCGGCGGAGATGAACGGCAGCGGGATGCCGGTGACCGGCAGCAGTCCGGTGACGTAGCCGACGTTGATGATCGCCTGCCCGCCGATCCAGACCGTGGCCGCGCCGGCGACGAGGCGGACGAAGGGGTCTGGGCTGCGGCGGGAGACACGCATGCCGGCGTAGGCGAAGAAGCCGAAGAGGGCGAGGACGGCGACACAGCCGAGCAGCCCCATCTCCTCGCCGATGATCGCGAAGACGTAGTCGGAGTTGGCGTTGGGGACCCAGCCGTACTTGCTCGTCCCCTGCCCGAGGCCGACGCCGAAGAAGCCGCCGGAGGCCAGCGCGTAGAGGCCCTCCACGGTGTGGAAGCCGGTGTTCTGCACGTCCTGGAAGGGGTGCATGAAGGTGGTGACGCGCTCCCATCGTGCCGGCATCAGTCGCGCGATCGCCAGGACGCCCGCGGAGAGCGTGATGAGCAGGAGGGCGAAGTAGCGCAGCGGCATGCCCACCATCCAGAGCAGGCCGAGCAGGATGAGGACGAGGCAGCAGGTGGTGCCGAGGTCCGGTTCTTTCGCGACGAGCGCGGCGACCACGAGGAACCCCGGCAGGAGCGGGATGAAGAGGTGCCGGGTGCGGCGCAGGGTGCCGAACTGCTGTTTGCGGGCGAGCAGGTCACCGCCCCAGAGCAGCAGGGCGAGCTTGGCGAACTCGGAGGGCTGCAGTTGCAGCGGGCCGATGTCGAGCCAGCGGCGCGAGTCGTTGATGTCCACACCGATGCCGGGTACGAGGACGGCGCCGAGCGCGATCAGCGCGAGGCCGAGCATCGGGTAGGCGAGGACGCGGTACGCGCGGGGCGGCAGGCAGAGCGCGGCCCAGAAGATCGGCAGTCCCAGGCAGATGAAGATGGCCTGCTTGACGATCTGGGTCCAGATTCCGGTGGTCGTGCCGACGCCGTCGCTCTCGTGCGCCGCGGCGATCGAGGTGGAGACCGCCATGAGGACGCCGAAGCCGAGCAGCCCGGCGCCGGCCGCCAGCAGCAGTTGCACCGAGGCGAACGGGCCCTCCAAAAACTTCCCGAAGCGCGACTCGCCGGGCGCGCGGGCAACCCCGCGCGCCTTCGACCAGAACTCCCCCACGGCAGACATCACCGCTCATCTTCACTGTTGCTGGAGAGAAAATTGTGACAACGCGCCGGAGGCCTGACGTTTGAGGTGCGCGAGATGCAAGGCGGAGGAGGAAGGCCGTATTTGGGCATACGGCCGACGACGAGAACGCAGCAGATCGCACGCCTCAGACGTCAGGGATTGCCGATGAAGTCGGCGTAGAAGAGACCCATCCCCAACGCCACGCAGATTCCGGCCACGATCCAGAACCGGACGATGACGGTGATCTGCTCCCACCCGCCGAGTTCGAAGTGGTGGTGCAGCGGCGCCATCCGGAAGATCCGCCGACCCGTCCCCGTCCTGATCCGCCAGAACTTGAACCAGCCGGTCTGCAGCACCACCGAGAGGGTGATCACCGCGAAGAGTCCGCCGAGGACGAGCAGCAGCAACTCGGTGCGGCACACGATCGCGAGCCCCGCCATCAGCCCGCCGAGGGCCATCGAGCCGGTGTCGCCCATGAAGATCTGCGCGGGCGAGGCGTTCCACCAGAGGAAGCCGAAGCACGCCCCCATCGCCGCCGCGCCGACGATCGCGGCATCCACCGGGTCGCGCACGACGTAGCAGCCGGCTGCCGGATTGCCGCCGCAGACGTAGCGCGACTGGAGGAACGCGATCAACGTGAAGGCGCCGAAGACCATCGCCGAGGCCCCGGCCGCGAGTCCATCGAGTCCGTCGGTGAGGTTCACCGCGTTGGAGGTCGCGGTGACGATCACATAGGCGAGGACGACGAAGCCGACGCTGCCGATGCCGAGTTCCTTGATGTCGCGGACGAAGGAGATGTGGTTCGAGGCGACGGCCAGACCGAGACGGTTGTGGAAGACGATCGCGACGATGCCGAAGACGACACCGACGATGAGCTGGCCGATGAATTTTGCCCGGGCGCGCAGCCCAAGGTTGCGTTGCCGCCGCAGCTTGATGAAGTCGTCGAGGAAGCCGACGAAGCCGAGGCCGACCATGAGGAAGAGCAGGAGCAGTCCGGTGAGGGTCGGTCCCTCGTCCCTGCGGAAGGCCATCACGATGTGCGCGACGAGGTAGCCCACGATGGTGGCGCCGATGATCGCGACGCCACCCATGGTCGGAGTACCACGCTTGGAGAGGTGGCTCGCCGGACCGTCCTCGCGGATCTCCTGGCCGAAACCGTGGCTGCGGAAGTACCGCACGACCAACGGAGTGCAGAGGATCGAGACGAGCAATGAGACGACGGCCGCGATCAGAATCGTCTTCACGCGCCGCTGTCCTCCCCTGCTGTCGAATCGGTAACCGCTCCATCTTCGACGATCGCCAGCGCGACGCGTTCCAGACTCGCCGCCCGCGACGCCTTCACGAGGACGACGTCGCCCGGCCGCAACTCCGCACGCAGCATCGCCACCGCGGCGTCCACGTCGGGCACCCAGCTCGACTCGCCGTCCCAGGAGCCCTCCAGCGTCGCGCCGTGCTGGATAGGCCGCGCCGCCTCGCCGACCGCGATGACGCGGCTGATGTCCAGGCGCACCGCGAAGCGGCCGAGATCCATATGTTCGATGGGCGTCGTGTCGCCGAGTTCGGCCATCGGGCCGAGGACGGCGAAGCTACGGGCACCGCCCCGGCCGCCGCGTGCAAGGCCGGCATCATCGTCCGCGCGACGAGCGCGCTGCACGGTCCCATCCACGGCAGCGCGACGAGCGCGCTGCACGGTCGCCAGCGTCTTCAACGCGGCGCGCATCGACTCGGGGTTGGCGTTGTAGGCATCGTTGATCACCGTGACGCCGTCGACGCGTTCGGTGACCTCCATCCGCCATCGCGATTCGGCTGTCGCGCTACTCAGCGCCGCGGCGATCTGAGTCAGGCCGAGGCCGCATTCCAGCCCGACCGCAGCCGCCGCGAGGGCGTTGCTGACGTGGTGCTCGCCGACGAGGTGCAGCGTGACCGGCGCGGTCTCGGCTCCGGCGGCGAGCGTGAAGCGGGCGCGGCCGTAGTCGTCCAGGGCGACGTTCTCGGCACGGACGTCAGCCGCACGCGACTCACCGAAGGTGACGACGCGAGCGGACGTCCTGCCTTCCATCGCACAGACGAGTCGGTCATCGGCGTTGAGCACCGCGACCCCGCCCTGCGGCAGCGCCTCGACGAGCTCGCCCTTCGCCCGCGCGATCGCGTCGCGGCTGCCGAATTCGCCGAGGTGGGCGCTGCCCACGTTGAGGACGACGCCGATGCTGGGCCGCGCGATCGCGGTGAGGTGGCTGATGTGGCCCACTCCGCGTGCCCCCAGCTCCAGAACGAGGAAGTCGGTCTGCTCATCGGCGCGCAGCACGGTGGAGGGAAAGCCGAGTTCGTTGTTCAACGACCCGGCCGGTGCGACCGTACGGCCCGCGGTGCTCAGTACGTGAGCGACGAGGTCCTTGGTGGAGGTCTTGCCCGAGCTTCCGGTGACCCCGATGATCGTCGCGGTCAGCCGCGGCGACACTGCGGTGGCGAGCGCGGTGACGCCGGTCAGGACGTCGTCGACCAGGATGTGCGGTCCCGCGACCGGACGGCTCACCAGCGAGGCAACTGCACCGGCCGCCAGGGCGGCCGGGACGAAGTCGTGACCGTCGACCTGCTCGCCGACGAAGGCCGCGAAGAGCGCACCCGGGGCGACCTTGCGCGAGTCGTACTCGACGGGACCGTGCACCACGGTCAGCGGGTCGGCCTCATGCTGCGGATCTATATGCCGCGGATCTATATGCAGCGGATCTATATGCAGCGGATCTATATGCAGAGTGCCGCCGGCGATCTCGGCGATCTCCGCCAGCGTCAACGCGATCATCGCGACCCACCTTCCATGATCAACAGACCACAGTGGTCGTATTTCGACCGAGCCGGTCCGTTGATCATGAGTGGTTCTCCAGGGCGGCGCTGATCGCTAAACGTAGGACCACTCGGTCGTCGAAGGGCGTCACGACGCCGTTGACCTCCTGGCCCGTCTCGTGTCCCTTTCCAGCGATGAGGACGGTATCGCCCGGGGCGGCGGCCGCCACGGCCGCCGCGATCGCCTCGGCTCGGTCACCCACCTCGCGCACCTCGCCGCGCTCGGCTGCCGGTACGGCAAGGGCACCGTCGAGCATGGCGCGACGAATCGCAGCCGGATCCTCGGAGCGCGGATTGTCGTCCGTGACGATGAACATCTCGGCGCCACGTGCGGCGATCTCGCCCATCACCGGACGCTTCGCCCGGTCGCGGTCACCGCCACAGCCGAGGACGACGATGAGGCTGCCCGCCGTGAGCGGCCGCAGCGCCGCGATCGCACCCGCCACGGCGGCGGGCTTGTGGCTGTAGTCGACCACCGCGAGGAAGCGCTGCCCGGCCGTGACCGTCTCCATCCGGCCGGGAACGGTCGCCGCCGCAACGGCGGGTACCGACACCGCGAACGGCACACCGATGGCATCCAGGACGACCAAGGCGAGCAGCGCATTGGCGACGTTGTACCGACCAGGTACCGCACAGCCCGCGACGAACTCCGTACCCAGCCCCTCAACACCGGGACCTAAGACGCGGAACGACGTCCGTCCTCCCCCATCGACAGCGATGTCCACCGCCTGCCACATCGCGGCATCACCATCGGTGCTGATCGTGATCGCGTCCTCACCGATCTGCTCGGCCAGACGTCGTCCCCACTCGTCGTCGACGACGATCACCTGCTTGCGACTGCGCCCGTCGAAGAGGCGCGCCTTCGCAGCGAAGTACTCCTCCATCGAACCGTGCAGGTCGAGGTGGTCCTGGGAGAGGTTGGTGAAGGCGCCCACCGCGAACTCGACGCCCTCAGCGCGGCCGAACTCCAGTGCGTGGCTTGAGACCTCGGCGGCCACCACCTGCACGTCGCGCTCACGCATCAGGGCGAGCAGCGCCTGGACGTCCGGGGCCTCCGGCGTCGTGAAGCCGGTCTTGATCGCCTCATCGCCGATCATCGTCGCCACGGTGCCGATGAGCCCGGAGTTGATACCGGCCGCGGCGAGGCCTGCCCGGATGAAGTAGGTCGTCGTGGTCTTGCCACTGGTGCCGGTAACGCCCACAACCGTGAGGTCCCGACTCGGATTGCCGTAGATGAAGGCGGCAACAGGTCCAAGCGCCCCGCGGACGTCCGCGACGACCAACACCGGAACCCCGGCGGGGACGAAGGAGGCTCCGGCCGCGTCGGTGAGGACGGCGACCGCGCCGCGCGCCACCGCGGCCGGCGCGAAGCTCGCGCCATGCCTGTGACTGCCCGGAACGCCGGCGAAAAGGTCCCCGGGCCGGATGCCCGCGTCGCTGAGGCTGATGCCGCTCACCTGGATCGCCGACGCGGGCCGAGTGACTCCCGCACCCGGGACGCCCAGCAGCGCCACGATCTCGTCCAGCCAGACCGAACGCACCTGCGTCGGGCGGGGTACGTCCGTCACCGGCACAACGCTAGTCGGCCCATGGGTCAATTCAGCAGACGGTGGGCGGGGAGTCGATGCGCACCTTCGGGACCGAGCAGTCCTCGAGCGGCACGTGCGTTCCGACGGACCCGGTCGGTGCGATGTGCGCGTGCGCGACGACGTAGCTGGCCATCTGGCTGAACAGCGGCGCCGCCACATCACCACCCTCGGCACCGTGCCCGGGGTTGTCGACCATGATCGAGATGACGATCTGCGGATCGTCGGCCGGGATCATCCCGGCGAAGGTGTCCCAGTTCATCGTGTCGGAGTACTTGCCGCCGTTGTTCGGGTCGGGCTGCTGCGCGGTGCCGGTCTTGCCGGCCACCCGGTAGCCGGGCACTGCGGCATGCACGCCGGTACCACCGGCCATCACGACCGACTCCAGCATCGTCCGCACCGTCTTCGCCGTCCCGGGCGTGACGACCTGCACGCCCGCCGGCTGCGTCGTCGGCTCCACGGTGCCGTCGGACTTCGTCACTGAGGAGACGATGCGCGGCGGGATCCGGACGCCGTCATTGGCGAGGGTCTGATAGACCGAGGCCAGTTGCAGCACCGTCATGCTCTCGCCCTGGCCGAAGGGCAAGTTCGAGAAGGACGAGCCGGACCAGTCCTCGTACGGAGGCAGGTAGCCACCGCTCTCCCCCGGCAACTCGATGCCGGTGGAGTCACCCACACCGAACTTCTTCTCGTAGTCGTACCAGAGCTTCGGGCCGAGCCGCTGCGCGATCTCAAGCGTGCCGACGTTGGAGGACTCGGCGAGGATGCCGGTGGCGGTGAAGGGCAGCGTCGGGTGCCACCACGCATCGCCGACCGTCACACCACCCATGTCGATCGTGTTCGGCACCTGGAACTTCTGCTGCGGCGTGATCTTCTTCTCCTGGATCGCCGCCGCGAAGGTGATCGCCTTCTGCACCGAGCCGGGCTCGAAGGCCGACATCACCGCGGGGTCGATCGGCACGTTCGGGTTGATGGTGTTGGGATCGTTGGCGTTGAACGTCCCCGAACTCGCCAGTGCTAGCACCTGCCCGGTCCTCGCATCGACGGCAGCCATCTGCGCGCCGCGTGCACCCGAGTCGATGACCGCTTGATCGAGCAGGCGCTGCGCGGTGAACTGCATCTGCTGATCGATGGTGAGCGCGACCGTGGCACCGTCCTGTTCGGCGTCGGTGATCGTCTTGCTACTCGGGTTGATGTTGCCCTGGTTGTCGATGCTGTAGCTCTCGCTGCCGTCCTTGCCGGCGAGCAGCGTGTTGAACTCCTGCTCGATGCCGGCCGCGCCCGTGCCGTCGGAATGCACGGTGCCGAGAATGTTCGCCGCGGTCGTGCCGCCGGGATACATCCGCTGGGTGGTGTCCTGCGTGAAGACGCCGACGAGGTTGAGGTCGGTGATCTGTTGCGCGACAGCCGGGTCGATGGCCTGGGCGATCACCACATAGCGCCCCGACTTCTTCAGATCGGCCTCGACGTCGGCGGTGTTCATGTGCAGCAGCGCGGCGAGCCGCGGCGCATAGGTCGCGCGCTGTGCCGCCGTGACGTAGCGCGGGCTGTTGACGAGCGTCGGGTCGGCGGTGATGTCCTTCGCCTCCGAGCTGTAGGCGAGGACGGTGCCGTTGCGGTCGACGATCTCGCCGCGCTTCGCGGTGAGCGTCACCGTGCTGAGGCGCTGCTCGGTCGCGGCCGCCGCGAGCTGGCCGTGGTCCAAGCCCTGCAGTTGGACGAGGCGGCCGCCGATGACGAGTAGCAGCGTGCAGACCGCGGCGAAGCCGTAGCGCAGGCGGCCGTGCAGCGCTCCGAGTTTCAGCTTCCGCTTCGGTCGCTTGCGAGGAGGACGGGTCGATCGCACTCGCTTCGGGCGGTCAGGCTTGATCCCTGCGCGAGCACGATCGACCCGTGCTCCCGTCTTGGGTTGCGTTGCGCTCTCGGGTCGCGTTGCGGCGGACTTGCGCTTCGGCGGTTGAGGAGCAGCGGGCTTGCGGGCTGTGGGTCGCTTTCCGGCTGAAGGGTGCGGTTCGGCTCCGCTGGGGCCGAAGCGGCGCGCGGCGTACTGGGGGCGGTCGGGCGAGAGGGGACGGCCGTACTCGTCCCTGGGGCGCTGGGTCATCGTGCGCCGCCGGGGAGGGATTCGGTGGGGGTGTC
Source organism: Jatrophihabitans sp. (assembly GCA_036502295.1). GTDB lineage: Bacteria > Actinomycetota > Actinomycetes > Mycobacteriales > Jatrophihabitantaceae > DASXYU01. The sequence continues at coordinate 21,373 of DASXYU010000036.1, forward strand.
AGTCGGCGTGGGTGGTGGGGGTGGCGGCGCGGCGGGGGTTGTTGGCGCTACCGGTGTGGTTGTCGCGGCGGCCGAGGTTATAGCGGTAGCTGTCGCAGTCGCGGCGGCCGAGGTGGTTGCCGTGGGAGTGGGCGTCGGCTTGGGGGTGCTCGGTGGCGGGGTGAAGGGGGCGGTCGCGGGGGCAGCGCTACCGAGGAGTTTCACCGAACCGTCAACATCAATCCGGAGGAATGCGGGGTTACCCGCGGGCACCATGCCGAGGCCACGCGCGACGTTGGCGATGTTCTCCGGCGCCGCGCTGGAGGCGATCTGGTTCTGCAGCGCGACGATCTGCGCGTTGAGCTGCTCGTCGGCGAGCGCCGCGTCGTGCCGGTTCACCTCGTTGGCGGCCGATGCGGTGTTGAGGGCGAGTAGCAGGGCCATCGTCCCCGCGATGAGGGAGAGCAGCAGCACGGCGAACGGAACACGTGCCGAGCGCTTCGTTACAGCTGCGTTCGCCACGTCAGGCCGTCCTCTTCAACCGGATGCGCTCGGCGGCGCGCAACCGCACCGAGGCGGCGCGCGGGTTAGCTGCGATCTCGTCCTCGGTCGCGAGCTCGGAGCCGCGTGTCAGCAGCCGCAGTTCGGGTCCGGCCTCGGCGAGCGTCACCGGCAGTCCCGCCGGCGTGCGATCGACTGCGAGCGCGGCGAGGCCCTGCTTGACGATGCGGTCCTCCAGCGACTGATAGCTGAGGACGACGATCCGTCCGCCGACCTGCACAGCGTCGAGCGCGGAGGGGATCGCGGCGGCGAGCGCATCCAGCTCGCCGTTGACCTCGATGCGCAGCGCCTGGAACGTCCGCTTCGCCGGGTGACCGCCATGGCGGCGGGTCGCCGCGGGAATCGCCTCACGCACCAGTTCGGCCAGCGTCGCGGTCGAGTTCAGTGGCGCGACCCGCCGTGCCCGGTCGATGGCCTGCGCGACCCGCAGCGCGAAACGCTCCTCGCCGTACTCGCGCAGGATGCGCGCGAGATCCTTCACCGGATACTCGTTGACGACAGTTGCGGCGGTGAGCGACTGCTCGGTGTTCATCCGCATGTCCAGCGGCGCGTCCTGCGCATAGGCGAAGCCGCGTTCGGCGACGTCGAGTTGCATCGAGCTGACGCCGAGGTCGAACAGGACGCCGTCAATTCCGGTGATTCCCAGGTCGGCGAGGGCCTCGGGCATCTGGTCATAGACGGCGTGGACGAAGTGCGTCCGCCCCGCGAAGGGTGCGAGACGGTCGCGGCTGCGGGCGAGCGCGGTGGTGTCACGGTCCAGGCCGACGACGGTGAGCCGCGGGTGCGCCCGCAGCAGCGCCTCGGCATGACCGCCCAGACCCAGCGTCGCGTCGACCACGACGGCAGGACGGTCTTCGATCGCGGGCGCCAGCAGGGTGAGGACGCGGTCGAGCAGGACGGGCACGTGGACGGCGCCCGCGGCGGAGGCCGCTGGTGCAGCACTGCCTGCGGTCGTGCGCTCGTTCTCGTCCATCGCTTCCTTCGTCCTCGATCAAAGGGGTGGGGTGTCGAATTCGGCCCTGTCGGGCGGCGGGGGCGTTCGTCTGGACTGGTCCCCGCCTGATCCCGGGGAAGTGGGATCAGGAGGAGGCCGGAACAGGCGACACAGTCAGCTGAGTCGGCTCTCTAGCTCGCGCTAGAAGTAACCCGGCAGCACCTCCTCGGCGATGTCGGCGAAGGCGGTATCGGCGTCCGCGGACCAGGTGGCCCACGCCTCGGATTCCCAGACCTCGAGTCGGGTGTTCACGCCCACCACGACCACGTCCTTGCTGAGATTGCCGTAGTCGCGCAGCTGCGGCGGAACGGTCACCCGACCCTGCGAATCGAGCACTTCGTTGGAGGCGCCGGCGAAGAGGGTGCGGCCGTAGTTGCGCACACGCTTGTCGCTGATCGGTGCCTCGCCGATCGCCTTGGTGAAGTTGCGGAACTCGGCCGTCGGAAAGACGAAGAGGCAGCGATCCAAGCCCTTGCAGATCACGAGCCCTCCTTCCAACTCCGGCCGGAACTTCGCCGGGAGAGCAAGACGGCCCTTGTCGTCCAGACGGGGCGTGTAGGTACCGAGGAACATCCGGCACCTCCCTCATCCAGCCGATCGCCGACACTTCTCCCCACTTCTCCCCACCTTACCCCACTTCAATCCACTGACAACCTCGATGACGCGCGTGTCGCGCCGCAGCGGGTATCCGTCCTCCGGGTTCGCTGAAGCGGGTCTCGTTGCGCCGTGGCCACGATTCCCGGAGGCTGGACGTCGATGAACGCAAACCGGGAGGACGACGTAGTGACCCAGACAGCAGCAGGCCCCGACCCTGCTGGACTTGACCCAGCCGGCCTTGATCAGGTCCGCGCGGCAGCAGGACGCATCGCCGCGGCGATCGAGCAGGTCGTGGAAGGAAAGCCGGGCGTGGTGCGCCTGGGGGTCGCCGTCCTGCTCGCCGAAGGTCACCTGCTCATCGAGGACGTTCCCGGCGTCGGCAAGACGACCTTCGCCAAGGCGCTGGCCCGCTCCATCGACTCCACGGTGCGGCGCATCCAGTTCACGCCGGACCTTCTTCCCAGCGACGTCACCGGGGTGAGCATCTACAACTCCGAGAGGCGTGATTTCGAGTTCAAGCCCGGACCCGTCTTCGCGAACATCGTCGTGGGCGACGAGATCAACCGCGCCTCCCCCAAGACGCAGTCGGCGCTGCTCGAATGCATGGAGGAGCGCCAGGTCACCGTCGACGGAACCTCGTATCTACTGCAGCCACCGTTCATGGTGCTGGCCACCCAGAACCCCATCGACATGGAAGGGACCTACCCGCTCCCCGAGGCGCAGCGCGACCGCTTCACCGCGCGCATCTCGATGGGCTATCCCGATCGCCGCGCCGAGATCGCGATGCTCGACGACCATGCCTCGCACAACCCGCTCGACGATCTGCAGCCGGTCTCCTCCGCCGCAGAGGTTGCCTCCCTCATCGCGGGCGTCCGACGGGTACACGTCGCGGACGCCATCAAGGGCTACGCGGTCGACCTCTCCGAGGCGACCCGACGCGACCCCGACCTTCGCCTCGGCGCCTCACCGCGCGCCACGCTGCAGCTGCTCCGCTCCGCGAAGGCATGGGCCGCGCTCGAAGGACGCCACTACGTCGTCCCCGATGACATGCAGCGCCTGCTCATCCCCGTCCTCGCGCATCGGTTGCTCATCGCCACCGAGGCACACCTCGCCGGACGTAGCGCGGAACAGATCCTGGCGCGCATCGTCTCGGCCGTCCCGATTCCGGTGACGAATGCGGCGGCGGACAACGGCTCCGTCCTGCCGAACCCGATGCGGTCCAACGGCCTCGAACTTCCGAGCCTCAGCGACAGCTACACGAACGGTCGGCACAGTGCTATCTGACAAGCGATGGTGAAGCGCTGGGGACTCACCCTGCGAGCGAACTGCCTGCTCGCGGCGGGTCTCACCGCGCTCATCTGCGGCGTCGCAGTGGGCGCCACCGACCTGGTCCGCGCCGGTGCGCTGATCCTTGCGCTACCCGTCCTCACACTTCTCGTGGTGCATCGGGCGCGGCTCATGCTCGACAACGATCGCCGCGTCGAGCCCGAGCAGATCGACGCCGGACAGAGCGCCATCGTTCACCTCGTCGTGCGCAACAACTCCCGGCTTCCCACCGGCGCGCTGATGCTCGAGGACCAGCTGCCGCACCAGTTGCGTGGCAAGGCCCGCTTCGCGATCGGCGGCATCCCCCGACGCGGGGAACGCAGCGTGCAGTACCGCATCCCGGCACTGCCACGAGGACGATACGACTCCGGGCCGCTGCAGGTACGCCTCGTCGACCGCTTTCACCTCGTCGATCTCATGCGCTCCTTCACCGCCTCCGCGCAACTTCTGGTGGGGCCGATCATCGAACGCCTCCCGGGCAGCGAGGCGCCGCGATCGCACGACGTCGGCGACAACGCCGGCAGCCACTCGGTGGGTACCCATGGCGCCGATGACGCCTCGACTCGCGAGTACCGGGTCGGCGATGACCTGCGCAAGATCCACTGGCGCTCCTCGGCGCGGTTCGGGTCGCTGATGGTGCGCCAGGAGGAACGCCCCTGGCAGGGCCGCGGCGCGCTGCTGCTCGACCTCCGCGCTGACGCCCATACCCGCGCCGACCAGCCCGACAAGACACAGGACGACCCGCGCGACTACGACAGCATGGAGTGGGCGATCAGCGCCGCGGCGAGTATCGCGGCGCACATGCAGTTCGCACGTCAGCAGATCGAGTTGGTGTACGGCACCTCGGAGCATCCACTCGCCGCGCCCGCGGTACGACTCGAGGACCCGCGCCAGATCCGCTCGCTGCTGGCGGAGGTGACCCCCTCGACCGACCGCGACCTCGCCGCCTGCGCGGTTCCACTCGCGCGATCGGCGCGGGACGCCACGCTCATCGCCGTCCTCGGAACCCCCGACCAGGCGACGCTGCACACGCTGCTGGAAGTGACGGCCCGGCGCCGCGGCACCACGGGGATCGCGCTCGTCCTCGACTCCCCCACCTGGGCAGGACGCCATGCGGAACGGGACGCGCAATACGGTGCAGGCTACGTCGGGGGCCCGGTGCAGCAGGCCGTCCTGCGACTGCGCGCAGCGGGCTGGCACGCGACCGTCGTCGAGCAGGGCGACACGATCACCGACGCATGGGTACGGGTGACCACCGGTCTGGCCGCCGGCGCGAACGGGGTGCGGGTGCCATGACCCTCACCGCTCAGCCGATCGCACCAGCACCCGGTGCACAGACCAGTGCGGAGAGTCGTCCTGCGAGCAGCGCGAGTGGGGTGCGCAGGACGCTGCTGGCACTGCTCGCCTGCATCCTCGGGTCGCTGCCGCTCACCCGGCTCGTCGACGGCGGCGCGTGGCTCATCGATCTCTGGGCGGCGATGGCGGTCGCCCTCGTGCCGGCCGTCCTCCTCCGCCTGCGTCGCGCCCCCGGCGCGCTGCAGATCTGGCCCGGGCTCGCGCTGCTCGTCTGCTGGCTCACCGCGCGCTTCGTGCACGCGCACGCGGTGCTCGGCTTCCTGCCCGGCAGCGAGACCTGGCACGACCTCAACGGCCTGCTCGACGACCTGCACAACACCATGAACCACGAGGTCGCGCCGGTGCAGGCAACAGTCGCGGTCCGCCTCTCGCTCTGCCTGCTGATGGCGCTGATCACCGTGCTCATCGATCTCGTCGCGGTCGTAGGACGGCACGGCGCGCTGGCCGGGCTGCCGCTGCTCATCATCCTCACGGTGTGCGGCGCCGTGACTCGCACCGCGGTGCCGTGGCCGATGTTCGCGCTCGGTGCGGTCGGTTTCCTCATCCTGCTCGGCATGGACTCCGGCGACGACCTCGTCACGTGGGGCCATCGCGTGGCACGAGCGGCGAGTTCCGACACCGCCGCGCAACCCGCTTCGACACCGCTCAGTTCGGCGCTGCGCGGTTCCGCACCGCGAGGTTCCGCACCGCGGGGACGCGCGGCCATCACTCGCGCCGGGAGTGCCATCACCGCACCGTGGGTTGCGGGGTCGGCCGTCGTCCTCGCCCTGCTCGCCTCGCTGCTGGTGCCGAGCGGCACTCGGAACCTCATCTCCGACGCGATCCGCAACCCCAACGGCAAGGGCGACGGCGGCAGCACAGGCACCTCGATCAACCCCTTCGCGAAGCTGAAGGGCGACCTCAGCCGCACCAAGACCATCACTCTCGCGGACGTCACCATCTCGCCCTCGACGCAACTCACCGACACCTCACCGACTCCGCGGCCCTTCTACCTGCGCACAGCGGTCCTCTCCCGGTTCGAGGACGATGGCTGGGTCAGTGACGGCCCGACCGACGACAGCGGCGAGCCGATCAGCAGCGCGAACTTCGAGACGCTGCCCGACGCGGGCGGCAGTTTCGTCACCGGGCCGGTGTCGTCCGCAACGTTCGACGGCAGCCAGGATATTGCGGACGGCAGCGGCGGGTACGGCAGCTCCCTCGTCACCTCGTGGGACGCGGACCAGTTCGCAGCGACGGTGAAGGTCCTCAAACTGACGGGAAACCCGCCGGTCTTCGCGGTGCCCACGGCGGTGAACGGTCTTGACGGCAACGCCGAGTGGAGTCCGCTGAGTCAGACGCTCATCGATGACACCGTGAGCGCCGGCGAGGTCTACACGATGGACGTCAACCAACCCCGGTTCAGTGCTGACGCCTTGAGTTCCGCGATGGCCGGCGATCAGGCGCAGGCGTGGACGAGCCTGCCCGCGATACCGCAACAGGTCCGCGGTCTCGTCGACAGCATCGGCGGCACGGACGGCACTTACAGCAAGGCACGCGCGATCAACGACTACTTCACCAACCCTGCGAACGGCTTCGTCTACAGCCTCACGACCAAGGCGGGTGACTCCGGAAGCGACCTCGTCGACTTCCTCACCAACAAGCAGGGCTTCTGTCAGCAGTACGCCGCCGCGGAGGCGGTGATGTTCCGTCTCGCCGGCATCCCGGCGCGCGTCGTGCTCGGGTACGCCCACGACGTGCCGGACCAGAACGGCACGTTCACGATCACCAGCGACGACGCGCATGCCTGGGTGGAGGCGTTCTTCAGCGGCTTCGGTTGGGTGCCCTTCGACCCGACCCCGCTCGACGGAATCTCCGGCGGCTCGGCGAACGACCTGCCGTGGGCGCCACACCCCACGCCGGCGAGCACAGGATTGTCGGCGACCTCGTCCAACGACGCCTCCCGTAATCCGGTGACGCAGCCGAGGAAGCCCACCGACAACGGCAACAACGGCAGCGACAACGCGGCGTCGGCGAACATCACGAACGTTCCGGTGCGGTGGATCGTCCTCGGCATCATCATCGCGATGCTCCTCGTAGTCCTCGCGCTCCCCGCGATCATCCGGGAGCGGCGTCGCAGACGACGGTTGCGACGCGCGGCGCGAGTCGGGCCGGAGCCACTCTGGGAAGAACTCGCCGACACGGTCACCGATCTCGGCTACCTCTGGTCACCCGCCCGTACTCCGCAGCAGGTGTCCTTGTGGCTCGCCGATCCGGCGGGACCCGCAGCCGCCGCGCTCGCCGCGCTGGCACAACAGGTGGAGCACAGCAGGTACGCGCCCCCGGCAGAGTCGGCGAACGCATCGGCCGCCGAGGAGCTGCGCGCCGTGCGGCACGAGCTGCTGCGCGAACTGCCGCTGCGCGAACGGATCACGCTATGGCTGGCGCCGCCCTCCGTCCTCGGGTTCGCGCGGTGGCGTACCCGTCAACACTGAGCCGACAGCCGCGCGACGCCGGCCAGCGGAATCTGGACGGCCAGCGGAATCTGGGCGATGGAAGACGCTCTACCGATCGTTCGACTCAGTAGCCTTCGTCGAACCTGCGCTGTAGCCGCTGCGTCATGCGAGTACGGAAACCGACCTTCGCCGCGGGACGGCCACCCTTGCGTCCAGCGGGGTGGTGCAGCGAATGCGGGCCGGTCGAGGTGTCGGGGTGACGCAGGCTCTGCACCGCGAACCCGATCGATCCGACCACGAGGACGAAGCCGACGACGCTGAGCGGGACGATCGAGGCGATGAGGCCTACGAGGACGAGGCCCAGTCCCACCAGCGTGCCGATACTGCCCCAGATCAGGGCGCGGCGTCGGGTCGAGCGGGCCCGCGCGGAGCGCACGCTTGAGACGAACTTGGGATCTTCCGCGTAGAGCGCCTGCTCGATCTCGTCGAGCAGGCGTTGCTCATGATCGGAGAGCGGCATGGTGCCCTCCTTTACGACTGGTCTGCACCTCGACTTACCTTGCTCACCAAGAGCATAAGCGCCGAAGGCGTCACTTCGCCATCGGACCAAAGACCTTCTATCGCCGGAGTCGGCGGCGGACCAGGTCACTGCGGGCCGCCCGAGAGCGATCGGGTGGGGTCGGACTCTGGTCCCGACCGCAGCAGTGCGGCGTACTTCAGCCCGGCTGCGCCGAATCGCGTCCTGGCTGCATCGAGGACGGATTCGGCTTTTCTCCGTGCTTCCAACTGGGCGCCGCTGCGCTCTGCCACGTCTTCTACGGACGGCTCCTGTTCGGCGAAGAGCGACTCGAGGCTGAGCTGCTGCGGCGCCGCGGCCACCTCCGTAGCGCTCAGCAGGTTCTCGGCTTTCACGCCCACCAGGCGAATGAGAGGACGGTCGAGGGCGAGGGCCTCATAGAGCTCCACGGCGATCTCGTGCAGCACCGCAGTGGAGTCGACAGGTTCGGGCAGCGTCCGCACGCGCGTAATGGTGTGGAAGTCGGAAAAGCGGATCTTGATCCCGACCGTCCTCGCCACGAATTCGCGCTCGCGCAGGCGTCGCCCGACCTCGCCCGCGACGCGCAGCAGTTCGCGATGCACCTGCTCCGAGCTGGTGAGGTCTTCGGCGAGCGTCCGGTCGGCGCTGATCGACTTCTCCACGTCGTTGGCCTCGACCTGCCGCGGATCGATGCCGCGGGCGAGGTCGTGGATGTGCGCCGCGCTCGCCGGCCCGAGGGCGCGCACCAGGGTCTCGCGAGGCGTCGCCGCCGCGTCCGCCACCGTGTGGATGCCGAGGCGGTGCAACGCCTCGGCGGTCTTCGCCCCGACTCCCCAGATCGCGTTCACCGGTAGCGGGTGCAGGAACGTCAGCGTCTCGGCGGCCGGCACCACGAGCAGGCCGTCGGGTTTGCAACGCGCCGAGGCAAGCTTCGCCACGAACTTGGTCGCCGCCACCCCCACCGAACAGGTGAGGTCGAGCTCGTCCTGCACTCGCTTGCGGATCGCGGTCGCGATGGCGGTGGGGCGGCCGAGCAGGCGCACCGACCCGCTCACATCGAGGAAGGCCTCGTCCACCGAGAGTGGCTGCACGAGTGGGGTGACGTCAGCGAAGATCGCCATCACCTGCTGCGAGACGGCCCGATAGGCGGCGCCGTCCGGGGAGATCACGACGAGCTTCGGGCAGAGCCGCAGCGCCCGGGTCATGGGCATGGCGCTGCGCACGCCGTACTTTCGCGCCTCGTAGGAGGCAGCCGCGACAACCCCGCGCTGCTGGCCACCGACCACCACCGGCAGTCCCTTCAGCTCGGGACGGCGCTGGATCTCGACGCTCGCGAAGAACGCGTCCATGTCGACGTGCAGGATCGTGCAGCCGCTGTCGTCAGTGCCGAGGTCGTCGGCCTGCCGCGGAAGATCACCGCTCCTACCCATGCCCTGCAGCTAACCAGCGGGCTATGACAACGAACTTCGACGGGCGAGCAGGTGTACGCGCCCCGCGATCTCGGCGAAGGGCGAGCGGGTCGCGCTGCTCGACTCGAGTTCCGCGAGCGCGTCGCGGGCGCCCGGGGTGTCGAGTGCCCGTCCGGGGACGAGTTCGCTGAAGATGCCAACGCCGTGCACCTGTTCGATGAGCAAGCCGTGCCCGGCACAGAGCGCGCGCACCGCCTCGGGACCGGGTTCGGTGAGACCGGCGTCGATGGCGCGCAGTTCGGCGAGAGCGGCGGGGAGGTCGCCTGCGAGTGCCCGGGAGAGGACGCCCGCCGCCGGGTTGGTGACGAGCAGGCTGAGCAATCCACCGGGCCGAACCGTCGCCGCGATCGCCGCGAACGTCGCCGCGACGTCGTCGACCGAGCCGAGGATGCCGTGCGCGAGGACGAGGTCGAAGAGCTGCTCGCCGACGGCGTCGGCGAGGGCTTCGACGTCCCCCTGCACCGGCGTTACGCGATCGGCGACGCCGGCCTCGGCGGCCCGGCGGGTGAGGATCGCCAGGGCATCGGCGCTGATGTCGACGACGGTGAGCTTCGCGCCGAAGGCCGCCAGCGGTACGGCGAACGACCCGCTGCCACCGCCGCAGTCGAGGACGGTGCGGGACTCGAGCGTCTCAAGGGCCTGGACGAGTACGCGCCACGCGACGCCCTGCCGCCCGGACGGTGGGCTCACGGTCGCCGCCTGCTCCTTCATAGGACGAGCCTATGCCCGCGTGGCGGATCAGCCCTGCAGGTTGTGCAGCACATCGACGACATCGCCGACGACGATCACGGCCGGGGCACCGACGCCCTCGCGGAGTGCCGCCTCGGCGATCTCGTCAAGGCGGCCCCGCACGACACGCTGGCCCGGCAGGGTTGCGCGGTGCACGACCGCTGTCGGAGTGCTGGCGGGTCGGCCGTACTTGATCAGTTCGTCGGCGATGGCGGCGAGTCGGTCCATCCCCATCAGGATCACCAACGTGCCCTCACCCGCTGCACCGGACCCACCGTCACCGCGAGCGGCGGCGAACCGCGGCCAGTCGATGACCTCCTCGGCCGGGCGGCCGGGGTCGAGATGGCCCGAGACGACGGTGAAGTCGGCCGCAACGCCGCGATGCGTGACCGGAATGCCCGCCATCGCCGGCCCGGCCAGCGCCGAGGTGATGCCGGGAACGACCGTCACCGGCACACCCGCCGCGACGCAGGCGAGCCACTCCTCGCCGCCGCGGCCGAAGACGAACGGGTCGCCACCCTTGAGCCGGACGACCCGCTTGCCCTCGCGTGCCTTCTCTACGAGGAGGTCATTGATCTGCTGCTGGGTGAGGTTGTGCCGGTGCGCCGCCTTACCGCTGTCGATCACCTCGACGCCGTCGGGGATCTCCTCGAGCAAGGCACGCGGGGCGAGGCGGTCGACGACGATCACGTCGGCATCGGCGACGAGGCGCCGCCCCCGCACGCTGATGAGCTCGGGGTCACCGGGTCCACCGCCGACGAGGACGACGCTGCCCCGAGCTGCCGGGCGGTGCCGTCGCGCCGGGAGTTCGCCGAGGTCGAGCGCGAGCGAGATCGCGTCGCGCAGCGCGGCGGCCCGGCGCGGGTCGTCGCCGGCGTTGATCGCCACCGTGAGCTCGTCCTTGCGCAGGACGGCCGGGGTGCGGGCGGTGCCGCCTTCGGCGAGGTCAGCGCGGATGCAGAAGATCCGGCGCTCTTCGGCGGCGGAGGCGACCGCTTCGTTGACGGCCGGATCGTCGGTGGCGGCGACGACGAGCCACGCTCCGTCGACGTCCTCCGTGACGAAGGCGCGCCCGACGAGCGCCGGCGCGAGTGCCCGCAGTTCGTCGGTGACCTCGGGCGCGACGACGTGGACCGCGGCACCGGCCTCCACGAGACTCCGCGTACGGCGGGTCGCCACCGTTCCCCCACCGACGACGAGGACGTGTCGTCCGACGAGATCGAGAAGCAAGGGATAGTGGCTCATCCGTGTCCTCGCTTCGCTCCGGGCACGGACGAGCCACGGTGCTCACTGTGCTTGCCATTCGCTCGCTGACGCTCGCTCATTGGTAGAGCCTACGATCGAGGCATGCGGGCGGAGCGTGCGGCGGGGCAGGCGGCGGACTGGGACGATCCCGGTGGCGTGCCCGAGTACCGCATCGAAACATGGTCTGCCGAGACCTTCGCGGCGCGCGTCGACGAGACGATGAACATCTACGTCCGGGCGATGCAGTACCCCTCGCACGCCGGCACGCAGCGCGGGATCTCGGCGCGCAAACACGTGAAGTACGAGGGTTTCTCCTGCCGTGCCGCCGTCCTCACCGGAGCGGACACCGTCGTCGGGTTCGGCTATGGATACACGACCACCGCCGGTCAGTGGTGGCACGACCTGGTGCGCCATGCGATAGGCGCGGAGCAGGCCACCGAGTGGATGCGCGACGGCTTCGAACTCTCCGAGCTGCACGTCCTGCCCGCGTTCCAGGGCTACGGCCTAGGACGGCAGTTGCTCATCGAACTGGCGAACTCGCTGCCCAATGCGGCGATGCTGCTCTCGACACCGGACCAGGACACGCGTGCGTTCCGGATGTACACGCGGCTGGGATTCCGCGCGCTGCGGCGGCAGTACTTGTTCCCCGGCGACGCGCGGCCGTTCGCGATCTTCGGCGCCCGCCTTCCGCTGGCCGTCCAATAGCGCACCGGCGTCAGCCGAGCGCCTTCGATACGGTCGTGTCGATGATGGGAGCAAGCGTGCTCGCATAGCCGATCGCGAGGTTGCTCGTATCGACGTGAGTCACCAGGCCACCGACCGCGAAGTGACACCGCCGCGCGTCGCACTGCGGCGAGGCGATGTGAGCGACGGAGACGCCCTTGGCACCGCTGCTCTTGGACGCCCGATCCACCGGGTCCGTCGGAAGCGTCTTGGCACGAGGCTGCGCACACGGATCCTTCAGCTTCCCGGAGGTCTTGATGCATGTCGGGACGCTCGTCGGCGATAGCGGTACGTCCTCGGCGACGACGACCTTCTTCTTGGCCTTCGTCCATCGGGACCAGGTCGCCTTGTACGCGCTTGCGACTGCTGCCTGCTTTGCCGCTCCGTGCAACTGAGTCACGTAGCTGCGACTCGCCTGCGCCGTCACGACGACCTTGATGTACTTGTAGTGCGCGATCCAGTCGACCACCTGCGTCTGCCACTGGCGGCAGCCAGGTGAGTTCTCGACCGCGACCGCGGACTTGAACTGCGGCAACACCGGGCGGCATCCTGAACGCCAGAAGAGCTGCACGCGCCACCCATGGGTCTTCGCCGCCGCGACCACGGCAGGCAGCACCGACCGCGCGTGCGCGTCGCCGACGACGGCGACCGTCACCTTGGCCGTCGCGCTTCCCCAGCTGCAACGGCGTACCGCCGCGGTGACCTTCGGGCACTTGGCGGGATCCTGCTTCTGTCCCGGGTATTGCTGGTTCAGCCAGGTCTTGAGATCGCGATCGTTGGCGGCGATCGTCGCTGCTCTGAGCGACGCCAGCACGTTGACGTCCGAGCAGGTGTGCGCACCGAGTACGGCGTTGGCGCCGAGGCATTCTGCCCCACCGCCGGAACTGAGCACCTGACTGACCTTGCTGTCGACGAGCGGTGCGAGCGTCGCCGCGTAGTGCACGCTGAGGTGGCTCGTGTCGACATGCGTGACGAGACCTCCGACGGCGAAGTGGCAGAGCGTCGCATCACACTGCGGAATCGTCAGGTCTAGGGTCGAGACGCCCGGCGGGACGTCCGGCGTGGTGGCGAGATCGAGCGGATCGGTGGGAATGGCGGACGCCCGCGGTGCGGCGCACGGATCGGTCAGGGTCCCGGCAGCCGCGACGCAACCGGGCACGCTGTCCGCAGCGAAGGGGACATCGAGCGCCACGACCACGTTCTTCCCGGCGGCCGTCCACCGTGACCACGTCGCTTTGAAGGCGCTGGCGATCATGTTCTGATTGGCCGCGCCAGGCATCTCATTGGCGTAGCGCCGCGTCGACGCTGCGGTGATGACCACGTTGATGCGCTTGTCGCTGGTCACGGTGTCGATCACTTGGTTCTTCCAGCCGACGCACTCGGCGCCGTTCTCCGCGGCGACCGTCGACTTGAAGAGCGGCACCACGGGACGACAGTCGGCGTGCCACATGAATTCCAGACGCCACCCGTGCGCCTTCGCCGCTCCGACGACCGCCGGCAGCAGAGCCCTCGCGTGCGAGTCGCCGACGAGAGCGACCGTCTGCTTCGCGGTGCTGCTACCCCAAACGCACTCGCGTACCCACTGGCTGAGCTTCGGGCAGTCCGCCGGGTCCTGCTTCTGCGTCGGGTACTGCTCGGCGAGCCACCCCGCGAGATCGTTGTCCTGCGCCGCGAGAGTCGCTGCATCCGCCGTGGTGAGGACGTTCGGTGCCGGGCAGGTCGCACCACTCAGCACCGCCGCGGCCCCGAAACACTGTGCGCCGCCGACACTTGCCGTGATCTGTTGGACCAACTGGTTGGTGTCCGTCGTCGACTGCGACGCCGCGATATCGCATGAGCCGACGATCAGTGCGGTTACGGGTACGAGCGCAGCAAGTGTGCGCAGGACGGTTCGTCTCGACACGGAACTCCTCAAGCGAAAACGGTTCTCTACGAAGGTGCGGGTCAGTCCCGCGGCAACGAGGGCGCCGACAAGGATCGCGAGCTTCTCGCCGGGCCGCAGCGGATGCGATGTGATCCATGGCAGCAGGACGATGGGCGGCCAATGCCAGAGGTACAGCGAGTAGGAGACGTCACCGACCCATTGAAGCGGGCGAAGCCTGAGTAGACGGTCTGTCACCCCGGCGCCGCTGCCGACGCCGGCCGCTAGGACGAGCAGTGTGCCCGCCACGGGCAGCAGCGCCGCCGTTCCCGGAAACGGCGTGGATCCGGTGAAGCGGACGACCGCGTAGAGGATGCCTGCCAGCCCGAGCCAGCTCGCCAGTGGCGCGGCGAGCCGATGGCGGCTGAAGAAGGCACTCGCCCGTTCGGCGAAGAGGCCGAGGATGCCTCCGGCGGCAAACTCCCAGGCGTGCGTGAACGTCGAGAAATACCCATAGCTCTCGTGTTCGACGAGGGCGGAGTAGACGAGCGAACCGCCGAAGACCGCAACGAATCCGAGGCAGACACTTACCGAGCGACGACGCAGATCGAGCCGACGCGCGATGAAGACGAGCGCGACGAGCAGCAGTGGCCAGACGACGTAGAACTGCTCCTCGACAGACAGCGACCAGTAGTGCTGAGCCGGCGAGGGTTTCTGATCCGCGGCGAAGTAGTCGACCGAGTTGGCGGCGAGCTTCCAGTTCTGCCAGTACAGCGCGCTGGCGCTGATCTGCGAGAGGTACGGCTTCCAGACCACTTTCGGTGCAGCGAGCAGGGTGACGCCCAGGGTGACGATGAGGACGACGAACGCCGCAGGAAGCAGCCGACGGGCCCGACGGCTCCAGAACGCGACCAGGCTGATGCGGCCTGATCTGCTCACCTCGCGAAGCAGGTGGGAGGTGATCAGGAAGCCGGATATGACAAAGAAGACGTCCACGCCGACATAGCCGCCGGTGATCTGGCCCGGAAACAGGTGGAAGAGCACCACCGACAGCACAGCGAGGCATCTCAGCACCTGGATATCCGGACGGATGCCGGTGCGCTGCGGCTCCTGTTTCTCTTGTTGCTGTCTCACCGGCTGCTGGGACGCCGCATGCCGCGGTGCGACATGTTGCACCAAAATTCCCTCCCGAACGCACAGAAACGCATCACTGTAACCCGCGCCGGTGCGGACGAGGGCCAAGCGGGGGTCAACTACAAGCGCGCGCCGAGAGCGAGGTTGGCCCACACTTCACGCGTCGCCTTGGAGCGGTTGAACGTGTAGAAGTGGATGCCCGGGATGCCTTCGTCGAGCAATCGTTCGGCGAGCTTGGACGTCTCGTAGATGCCCATCGAACGCACGGCCGCCGGCTCGTGTGCGACGGCGGCGAAGCGCGCCGCCAGCTTCGCGGGGAAGGGTGCGCCGGAGAACTGCTCGGATCGGGCGATGATGCCCGTGTTCGTCACCGGCAGCAGTCCGGCGATGATCGGTACGTTGCAGCCTGCCTTGACCACCCTGTCGCGCAAGCGCAGGTAGTCCTCCACATCGAAGAACATCTGTGTGATGGCGTAGTCGGCACCGGCGTGGCACTTCTCGATGAACCAGCGCGTGTCGTCCTCGACCGAGGTCGACCGAGGGTGCTGGAACGGGAAAGCAGCGACTCCCACCGTGAACTGGCCATGCGCCTTGAGTAGTGTGACGAGTTCCGAGGCATAGTCCAGGCCGTCGGGATGCTTGACCCATTCCCCGTTCGGGTCGCCTGGCGGATCTCCGCGCAGCGCGAGCAGGTTTGTGACCCCGGCCGCAGCGAGGTTGCCGGCGATGGTGCGCAAGTCGGCGATGGAGTGATTCACCGCGGTGAGGTGAGCGACCGGGAGCAGCGTCGTATCCGTGGCGATGCGTTCGGTGATCTCGATCGTGCGAGCACGGGTGGACCCGCCCGCGCCATAGGTCACCGATACGAAGTCGGGACGTAGCCGTTCGAGTTCGCGGATCGCCTTCCACAACTGCACGTCCTCATCCGGCGTCCTCGGCGGAGAGAACTCGAACGAGAAGGTGGGACGTCCCTGCTGGAGGGTGTCGGCAACCGATCTCGTCATGCGATCAGCGTAACGGCGAGTCGCTATCGGATCAGATCGGGCGTGTAGACGTTCTGGATGCTGGAGAGGTCGCCGGTGAGGTCGGCTCCGTAGACGTGGATCGAGATCGTCACGTCGTCGCCGGCGTTGTGCACCTGGTGTACGTCCTCCGGCGGGGCGAAGGCCGTGATGCTTCCGGGGGTGTACGTGATGGTGCGGCGTTGTTGCAGGTAGTCGCCGGAGTCGTCCTTGGAGAGGCGATAGGTGGTCTCCTCCTCAACGCCTTGAAGGACGCACACCGCGCCCCAGCACAGGTGGTCATGGATCGTCGTTCGCTGCCCGGGAAGCCAGACCAGCCGCGAGATCGAGAAGAGCGGCTCCCGCTGGGCGTGGATCACGCGCGAGATGTAGCCCGTCTCCGACCCGATGCGCTGCTCGGGTGAGAGGGCCTCTGGGCTGAGATTCGCCGCGTGTAGACAGCGCGATGCGGCCTGCGCGGCCGCAAGCGGAGTCAGCTCGGCGGAGAGCGCCCCGCTGAGCTGAGCGAGGAGTATCTCCATCGGCGTTCCCACCAGGCCAGCGTAGTTGGCGCGACGCACTCCACGCGGCTCTCAGGTGCAGGCGGCGTATGCGTTCACCTGGACCGATTAGGTTGTCGCTGTTGTTTATGGCACAGCGTCGAGCACTCGCCGCCCGCGACTGCGGCCGCAGCTTTCCGGGCTGCGACACCCCACCGGGCTGGTGCCAAACCCACCACGTCATCCCCCTGGTACGACGGCGGGCCCACCGACCTGTCGAACATGACTAGTCGGTAGTACGTCCTCTTGCTCTGAGATATCTAGAGCGGGCGATATACGTCTCGGCGGTGCTCGACACGTAAGACCACGACCTCATGTCGATCCTCGTTGATCCGGTAGAGCACGCGATATGTGCCGCGTCTGGCGGACCAGATACCTGCGAGGTCGGCCTGAAGTGGCTTACCGACCCGTTGTGGGT
>DASXYU010000037.1:0-28552 GCA_036502295.1 Jatrophihabitans sp.
CTCCTAGCGGCACACGGTGGCAACGGCCTCGTCGACGAACTCATCGTGATGGACTCGCTCTCCTCCGACGGGACGGCCGAGGTCGCGGAGCACGCCGGCGCCACCGTGCACCGCGTCGCTGACGTCCGACCCGATCTCGGAGTGCAGAAGGGCAAGGGAGAGGCGCTCTGGAAGGCCCAGTTCGTCGCTGGCGGGAGCCTGCTCGTCTTCATCGACGCCGACCTCACCGCATGGGGAACGCACTTCGTCACCGGCCTACTCGGTCCTCTGCTCACCGACCCCGCCGTCCAACTGTGCCGCGGCTTCTATGACCGCATGATCGAAGAGACGGGCGGCCAACGCAGCACCGAGGGTGGTCGGGTCACCGAACTGATGGCACGGCCGCTCCTCGCCGAGCGCTGGCCCGAACTGGGTGCGGTGGTGCAGCCGCTCGCCGGAGAGTGGGCGATCAGGCGCGACTGGTTCGCCCAACTTTCGGTCCCCGTCGGTTACGGCATCGAGTTCTCAACGCTGGTCGACACGCTCAGCGGGCACGGGCTGGATGCCATCGCCCAGGTCGATCTCGGAGCCCGGGATCACAGGCACCAGCACGTGCACGACCTCTCGGCGATGGCGCTGGAGATACTCGCGGTCGCCGACAGGCGACATCCCGCATGGGGGGCGGACGGTCGCAGCAGACTGCCGGCGGTCGCAGACGACACCGTCGCACTGCACCATTTCGCCCGCGACCTGCCGGAGCGGTGGGAACGTCGCGACGTCCCCACCGCAGAGCGCCCTCCCCTTTCGTCTCTACGCTGATCACGTGGTGGAACTTCCATGTTGAGGCTGCGGGGTCGCGACTTCGGGCCGGGCGAGTTCGCGATCATGGCGATCGTCAACCGAACCCCCGACTCCTTCTACGACAAGGGCGCGACCTTCGCCTTCGACTCGGCGCTGCGGCGGGTGGACGAGGTCGTCGAGCAGGGCGCGCACATCATCGACATCGGCGGCGTGAAGGCGGCGCCGGGAAACGACGTCTCCACCGAGGAGGAGATCGACCGGACTGCGGCGTTCGTCGCCGCGGTGCGCGCCGACCATCCGGACCTCATCATCAGTGTCGACACGTGGCGGCACGAGGTCGGCGAAGCGGCCTGCCGCGAGGGCGCCGACCTCATGAACGACGCGTGGGGCGGCCACGACCCGCTGCTCGCCGAGGTCGCCGCGAAGCACGGGGCCGGCATCGTCTGCACCCACGCCGGCGGCCTGGACCCGCGCACCCGTCCACATCGCGTGCACTACGAGGACGTGATGGCGGACGTCCTTGCCGCCACTCTCGGCTATGCCGAGCGAGCCGAGGCCGCGGGCTGCGACCCGCGGTCGGTGATCATCGATCCCGCCCACGACTTCGGCAAGAACACGTATCACTCCCTCGAAGTCACCCGCCGCCTGCCGGAGATGATCGCGACAGGACGCCCGGTGCTGGTGTCGTTGTCGAACAAGGACTTCGTGGGTGAGGCTCTCGGTGGCCTAGCTGTCGATCAACGCCTCACCGGGACGCTGGCCGCAACCGCGGTCTGCGCGTGGATGGGCGCAATCGTCTATCGGGTGCACAACGTCCTCGAGACCCGGCAGACGCTGGAGATGGTGGCGGCGATCCAGGGTTCACGCCGACCGGGCAGAACCGTCCGGGGCTTGGCCTGACAGCTTCTCCACTTCCTCGATGACCTGAGCCTCGATGACGTCCTCGTCGTCGAAGAGGCGCAGCGCATCGAGAAGTTCGGGGGCGGCGAGCTGTCGCGGCGAGGTCTCGACGATCGGGGCCGGTGCCAGCTCCTTGGTCGTGTCCAGCTTCTCCAACGCCCGGCCCTGCGGCAGTACGCGCTGCTCCAGCGAACCGACGAACTTGTTGTACGACTCGGCCGACCTGTCGATGCTCTTGCCGAGGTCGGCGATGTACTTGGCCATCGGCACCAGCCGGCGGTAGAACTCGCGTGCGGCCTCGGTGATCTGCGCGGCATCGGCCGCGATGTTCTCCTGCCGCCACGTGTAGGCGACCGCCTTCAGGATCGACCAGAGGCTGCTCGGCGTGGCGAGGACGATGCTCCTGCTGAAGGCATAGTCGAGCAGGCTCGGATCGAGTTCAAGTGCGGCACCGAGGAAAGTGTCGCTCGGAATGAAGGCGATGGTGAAGTCGGGCGAGGCGTCGTAGCCGGACTTCACGTCGTCCTCGAGCAGGCGCGGGTATTCGCGCTTCGCGAGGGCGTCGACGTGCCCGCGGATCTTCTTGGCGTGATCCAGCAGCAGCGAGCGCCGTTGGTCCGCGCTGATGCCGTCGGCCTGCGCATCGACGTAGGAGGTGTAGGGGACCTTCGAGTCGATCGGCAACGCCTTGCCACCGGGCAGGCGCACGACCATGTCCGGTCGTCCGATGTTGCCCGAGTCCGAGATGGTCGTCTGGGTGTCGAAGTTGACGTGGTTCACCAGCCCGGCGCTCTCGACGAGAGTCTTGAGCTGCGTCTCCCCCCATGCACCACGCACCGAGTTGTCACGCAGCGCCGTGCTCAACGTGTTGGCCGCGTCGAACGAGGCACGCGCGGCGCGCTGGGTCGCTTCGATCTGTGCCTTCAGCTCCCCCGCGTCCTCCGCCCGGGACTTCTCGATCTCGGCGACCTTGCTCTGCATCGACTTGAGCTGGTCGGCGACGGGCGCGAGTTGCTGCAGCACCTTGCTCTCACCAGCCGCTGCCTTCTCGCGGGCCTCGACCTCGCGACGCTGCTGCTCCTGCAGATCGCTGAATTGCTGTTGGGCCACCATCAGCTGGGCGGTGAGGCCCTCGGCGCGGGTTCGCGCCTGCGTGAGATCGACCTCGAGTTCGTGGGATCGCCCGCGTACCGCCTCTAGTTCCGAGGTCAGCGCCTCGATCGGGGCCGTGTCCACCTGGGTCTCCGGGCCCCGCGATTTCAGCGCCCAGCCCAGCAGCACGCCGACGACGAGTCCAATGGCGAGAAGTGCGATCTCCATGCTCGGGAGTATTTCAGCGGGCACTGACAAAACCGGTTTCGACGCGGCCCGGATACATAAATGGGCTCGCGCGATCGTCGTGGGACGTTCACCCATGCGTCACTTCGTTATCACCCGTTTCGCATCTGCCGAACGCACCGTCGAAGTGTGCAGATCGCTCTTGTGGCGGAGACATTCCTGCCGGCGACCAACGGCGTCGTCAACTCAGTACTGCGAGTCGCAGACGAGCTCGCAGCGGCCGGGCATACCCCGACGATCATCGCGCCTGAGGGCGCACCGTCGTGCATCACGACGAAGGGCGGCACCGAGGTCGAGGTGTGCGGCATCCCGTCCCTCGAACTGCCCGGCTACCGCGGTCTGCAGGTCTGCCGTCCCGGCGGCGCGGCGGCCGGCACGGTCACCGCCGTGCTGCGCGATATCCGTCCTGATGTGGTGCACCTCGCCTCTCCGCTGATGCTCGGCAGGGCCGGCGCGCACGCCGCACGCCGGCTGGACGTCCCGGCGGTCTCGATCTTCCAGACCGACCTCTCCGGCTTCCTGCGCCGCTACCACCTCGGCGCGGCGAGTTCAGCGATCTGGTCATCGCTGCGCAAGGTGCACAACCTCACCGCCCTCACTCTCGCCCCCTCCACCGCCACGGCTGCTCAACTGCAGGCGCACGGCATCGGCCCGGTGGAGATCTGGGGACGGGGCGTCGACACCGTGCGCTTCGACCCGCGCTTCCGCTCGGAGGAGCTGCGCCGCTCGCTGCTCGGCGACAAGAAACTGCTCGTCGGGTTCGTAGGGCGCCTGGCGCCGGAGAAGCGTTGCGACCTGCTCGCCGACATCGCTCGCCTGCCGGGTATCCAGCTCGTGATGATCGGGGACGGCCCACGCCGCGCGAAGCTGCAGAGGATCATGCCGAAAGCCGTCTTCACCGGGATGCTCGGCGGCGTGGACCTCTCTCGCCACCTCGCCGCCCTCGACCTGCTGGTGAACCCCGGCGCCGATGAAACGTTCTGCCAGGTAGTGCAGGAGGCGCTCGCCTCGGGCGTTCCGGTGATCGCCGCTGCCTCCGGTGGCCCGCTCGACCTCGTGCACCACCGCGACAACGGCTGGCTCTGGAGCGGGGACGACCCCAAGGTGCTCGCAGCGATGGTATCCGCCCGCCGCGACAACCTGATCGAACTCGCGGGTGTCACGAGGCAGGCGCGCCCTTCCGTCGCAGGGCGGTCCTGGGCCGATCTCACCGCGCAGCTGGTCGATCACTACCGCCGCGTGATGGGCGTCAGTCAACCGCGCCGACCGCGACCGGTGATCGCAACGACGCAACCCCGCCCGCTACCCATCCGCATTGCCTCCTGAGCAAGCCCGCGCTGAACAACCGAGGCGGCGGCTGGCGGCACGGCTCGGGCTCGACCGACACCTGCTTGCCTACCTGGTCATCAACAGCTGCACCTTCGGGCTAGACGTCGGCCTGCTCACGCTGCTGCACGGCGGCTGGCATTGGCCGCTCGCCCTGGCGATCAGCACCGCCTACGTCCTCGCCTTCGCCACCAGCTACGTCCTCAACCGCAGGCTCAACTTCCGCTCGCACGCGCCGATCGGGCGGCAGGTGCGCGTCTACGCCGTCGTCGTGACGGTGAACTACCTGCTCTGGATCCTCGGCTTCTCCGACGTCCTCGCGGCCGCCGGAGTGGAGTACCAACTCGCGCGACTCGCCGCTGGCGCCTGCGAGGCCGTCTACATGTACTTCGCGCTGCGCTGGATCGTCTTTCGCGAGGCAGCCGAGTACCTCGCCGACGCATGAGGCGGAGGCGTGACCGGGCGCACCCTGACCGGCGTCAGGGTTACTTCAGCGCGCGAATTTGAAGGCAAGGGTGGCGTCGAACGGACGTGGCCACGTGGAAAGCCCCGCTACCGATCGGTGGACCGGGCGGGGCTTCATGGCACAGAATCGACCCGCGCCGCAGGCCTGTCAATGAGCCTGGCAAGCCCTCGCAGCCAACCCACAGCTTGGTGCGTCTGCTGTCGCCCAGAACCTCCCACCGCGCGGTGGGTCCGCCGTATCGTGGATCGCGTGAAAGACGCATTCGAGCCGGGCGAAGGCGGCGTCAAAATCGTCTTCGACGTGCCGGAGCCCAACGCGCACGACATCGCGCTACAGGTCTCAGCCGCCGGCTTCACAGTGCATCGCTACTACAGCCCGGATGACGAGCACCGTCGGGGTAGACCCCGATCGGGCTACGTCCGGCTCGGCGCGGAGCGACGGATGCGCACGTTCACCGACGCCGAGATCGACATGATCGTCGCCGACTTCGACCGGCTCCAGGCTCAGGCCGGCTTCGCCTGCCGACGGGTGGGAACCGATTCGTGGACCGCTGGCAGTGGCGGCACTTCCGGTGACCGGGAACCGAGGACACCGCCGCCGACGGTTGGTGCTGGGTCAGCCGGCGCCGAGCCCGGCCCAAGACTCGCGACCCCGACCTGAAGCCGTCAAGGCGAAGACACGCCGGAGTGGATTGACACAAATATCCCTATGCCCTGCGATGGGTTTATGACGACGACGGCGCATAGGAGTCGATACGAGACTCAGGACCGTGACTCGCTGACGGCGAGGTTGATCGCGTGGTTTCCCGACATGGAGCCGGATGAGATTGCGCGCTTGGTGAACGGCGACTACGGCCAGGACGCTCCGGCTGACTCTCCGGCCTCGACTGAGCAGCCGACCGCTCCGTCTCGACCCGTGCTGTATCGCGCGTAGCGCCATACAGCTGCCTTGACGCCGAAGCGGCTGACCCCAGGGGTCAGCCGCTTCGACCGGCATACCGGACCCCTTGCGGCGCCTTGACGCGACCCGCCTAGCCCGCGAGGCGGCAGAACGGCTTCTCGAAGCAGGCAGCCCAGCAACGTTTCGGGACGGACGAGGACGACGCGGGCAAGGCGCGCAGGCGCCCCCGCAAGAATGCGGAGCGGGACTGACGAAGGGCGGCGCGAGTCATGGGATGACCGTGACCGGCCAGATCGCATGACGGACCAGCTTGCCCGCAAGCGAGCCGACGACGCGGTGACCGGCGTGCATCGAGGCTCCGATCACGATCGCGTCGACCTTGCGTTCCTCGGCCACTTTGACCAGCTGGCCGTAAGGGCTTCCTTCGCGGACGACGAGCTCGGCGTTGATACCGAGGCGGTCTGAACCTTCCTCCAGTTGCCGGCCCAGGTCAGCGGCGAACTCGTCGTGGCTCGCCCGGATTCCCGCGATCGCAGCAGGTTGCATGATCGGTGCCACGGGTGGCTGCTTGACGTAGAGCACGATCAGCGTGGCTCCCTGCCTGCGTGCCAGCCCCGCCGCGTAGGCCGCGGCACGCAAGGACGTGTCGCTGCCGTCGACTCCGACGAGAATGCGAAGCGGCCCATCCGTACCGAGTTCGAACGTCGGCGACTCCACTTGGTGATCTTCGCAGAACAGCGCCGGTTCCCTGCCTGGCGGATGGCATGAATCGCCGCGTTACCAACGCTAGCTGTTGCTTAGGCGCCCGATCACGTCGCCCATGCTGCTAGTGGCCGGCGACCACGAAGGGCCCCGGCAGTTGCCGAGGCCCTCGCTTGCTGCTTTCAGCTCCCCCATCTGGACTCGAACCAGAAACCCTTCGATTAACAGTCGAATGCTCTGCCAATTGAGCTATGGGGGACCGATTTTGTGGCTTTCGACTTGCGAAAACAGCCCTGCCAGCTTAGCGCAGGCCGACAACAGGATCGGCAGCGGTCCAGCCGTCCTTAGAGCGTCAGACGCTGGGCCTGCCAATCGTCGCGTAGCCGGGCCAGGCGCGCGCTCAACGCCAACCGCACCGAACCGTCGTCCACGGCCCCGTCCTCAAGGCGAGCCCACCAGCGCAGGCCGTCCTCCCCGGGAACCTTGCGCCCCACCAACCGGGCGGTTCCTCCCCCGACGGCCACCTGCTCGGAGTGGACGATGTTCGCCTCCACCCGCTTGCGGACAGTCGGCGGCAGATCCCTCGCCACGGTGATCGTCACCCGCACGGGTATGCGGTCGACCAGCAGCAGGTCATCGACCACATCCGCTTCGATGACGGTGAGGACGTCGTTGTGCCACGTCGCCTTGCTGATGGACTGCCACCCGATAAGGCGATAGTCGCCCAGACCCGGCCACCAGAGGCCGCGGGGGGTCGCGGCGACAGCCGACCCCTCGGCGGTATCGGCCCAACTCACCACCCGCTCGTCCTTCGCCAACAAGGCGAGGATGTCGGCCGGTGGCTTCGACACACGTCGCGACGCAAGGCTGCTCAGCCACCGCGTCACAAGACGCCGCCGATGGCACGTTCGAGCAGATCCCGGCGGTAGCCCTCCAGCGCGACCAACTCGCCGAAGAGGCGGTTGTACTCCGCGCTGCTCTCCTGCGGATTGATCCGCTGCAATTTCGACTTCAGCTCGACGATGAGCCGGGCAGCGACGATTTCGTGCATCCGCGCCAGCATCGAGTCCGCATAGCGCTCGTGGTCGTCCTCCGGCGCGCGCAAGGACTCCACCGCCAACCCGAGCACACCACCCTGCAAGCCGGGGACGAGGCGCTCCGCGACGGCCTGCGCCCACTCGGGGCCGGTGGCCGCGTTCGCCGCTCCCCCCGCCTCGGTGATCGCCCGCTTCACCTGCTGGTGCGCGGGCAGGGTGAAGGCGTCCTCGGTGAGCATGTCGAACTGCGGACCGGCCACCTGCGGCATCTGCAGCGCAACCTTCAGCACCTCGCGCTCGATCGCGACGACGCCTTCGTCGAGTTTGGTGGCGATTGGTGCCGTCGCTTCGACACGCGAGCTTTGCTCGCTACTCAGCGACCGCGCGTTGGCCTTGTCGGCGCCGCGACTGTGTCCGCCGGCAGCGGCTCGTTCCGCGCCGCGGACGCGCTGCACGATCTGCATCGGATCGTCCATGCCGACGAGCCCCGCGAGGCGCCGCGCGTACTCGTCGCGCAGCGCCCGGTCCTTGATCTGCGCCACGAGCGGGATGCCCTTGTCGAGGGCCGTGACCCGTCCTTCGGCGGTGTCGAGGTTGAAGCGCGCCACCGTTGCCCGCAGGACGAACTCCACCAGCGGGATGCGTCGGCCCACGAGATCGAGGACGGCCGTATCTCCCGAGGCCATCCGCAGCTCGCAGGGATCCATCCCCGTGGGCTCGATCGCCACAAATGTCTGCGCCATGAACTTCTGGTCGTCGGCGAAGGCGCGCTCGGCCGCCTTCATGCCTGCGGCGTCACCGTCGAAGGTGAAGATCACCTCGCCGGTGAAGGCATCGTTGTCCATCAGCAGGCGCCGCAGCAGTTTCACGTGCTCGGCGCCGAAGGCTGTGCCGCAGCTCGCCACGGCCGTCATCACCCCGGCGAGGTGACAGGCCATGACGTCGGTGTATCCCTCGACGATCACGGCGCGATGCTGGCGGGCGATGTCCTTCTTCGCGAGGTCGACCCCGTAGAGCAGCTCGCTCTTCTTGTAGATCGGTGTCTCGGGAGTGTTCAGGTACTTCGCCTCGACCTTGTCGTCGTCGTACAGACGTCGTGCACCGAAACCGACCACGTCGCCCGAGACGTCCCTGATCGGCCAGAGCAAACGCCGGTGGAAGCGGTCGATGAGACCTCCCCTGCCGGATTCGCGCGCGAGCCCCCCGACGGTGAGTTCGGCGGCGGTAAATCCCTCCGCCAGCAGGTGCTTGGTGAGCGCGTCCCAGCCCGACGGCGCATAGCCACAGCCATAGGTCAGTGCCGCCGCCTCGTCAAAGCCGCGCCCGGCGAGGAACTCGCGCGCGACCTTCGCCTCGGGCGTCCGCAACTGCCCGGCGTAGAACGCCGCCGCCTCGGCGTGTGCCGCGATGAGCCGGGCCCGCTGGCCGACATTGCGGGCCGGGCCGAGCGAGGTGCCCTCCTCGTAACGCAGCTGGATGTTCTCCCGGGCCGCGAGGCGCTCCACCGCCTCGGTGAACTCGATGCGGTCGACTTCCTGCACGAATTTGATGACGTCACCGCCGGCGCCACAGCCGAAGCAGTAGTACATGCCGCGGGCGGGCGTGACGTTGAAGGACGGCGACTTCTCGTCGTGGAAGGGGCAGAGCCCCTTCAGGTTGCCGCCACCGGCATTGCGCAGCTGCACGTGCTCGCCGACGATCTCGCCGATATCGGTCTTCTCGCGGACCAGTGCGATGTCCTCGCTCCTGATTCGCCCGGCCATGCGAGTCACTCTAATGAAGCAAGAGCTTCTCGAAACGCCTGCCGGCGAGCGCGAGCCCCACCAGGCCCATCGCCCCCAAATACACCGCCGCGATGAGCACCTGCCAGCCGAGCTGCCCCAGCGTGAGCTCCCGGATCGCCGCCACGCCCTGGTACAGCGGCGTGATCCGGACGATCCATCCGACCGCATCCGGATAGCGCTCCACCGGGAAGAACGTCGCGGAGAAGAGGAACATCGGCATCGTCGCGATCTGGATGTACTCGAAGTCGATCCATGACCGCAGATACGTGGTCGCCGCCATGCCGACGCCGGCAAAGGCGAAGCCGACGAGCGAGGCCATCGGCCACGCGAGGATCGCCCACCCGGAATGCAGCAACCCCATCGGCCACATGATCACCAGGAACGCCAGTGAATACGTCGATCCGCGCAGCATCGCCCAGGTGAGTTCGCCGAGCGCAACGTCCATCGCGGTCATCGGCGTCACGAGTACCGAGTCGTACAGCTTGGAGATCTTGAGGCGGAAGTAGAGGTTGAACGTGGCATCGGCCATCGCCCCGTTCATCGCCGCGGTCGCCATCAGCGCCGGCCCGACGAAGGACGCATACGAGTACACGTGGCCGCCGACGTTGAGGCCGCTCACCAACGACCCCACCCCGACGCCGATGGAGAGGAGGTAGAAGAACGGCTCGAAGAAGCCGGAGACGAAGACGAACCAGATCCGGCTGAAGAGCCGGGCGTTGCGTTCGACCAATCGCCAATAGGCGCCGTTACGGGCGGCCGCGAAGACGGGGGTGATCCGCAGCGGAACCGTGATCCGCGGCTCGGTGATCTGTTGCGTGGTGCTCGTCATGCCGAGAGCCGTTTCGTGAAGACGCGCGCGGCGAACCAGAACCCGACGAACAGCCAGGCCAGCAGGTACGCGACGTGCCCCAGCACCGCGAGCCAGTGCACGTGCCCCGAGGCGAAGGATCGGCTCAGGTCAACGCCGTGCCAGAGCGGCACCACGTAGGCGAGCCAGCGGATGCCCGCGGGCAGGCTCGTGATGGGAAAGAACGATCCGGAGAAGAGCATCGCCGGGACGAAGCCGAACCGGAACAGTACCGACAACCCGCTGTCGGTGCGCAGCCACGCCGTGTAGCAGAGCAGCGGCGCGGAGAAGGCGAGCGACAGCAGCACGGCT
Source organism: Jatrophihabitans sp. (assembly GCA_036502295.1). Taxonomy (GTDB): domain Bacteria; phylum Actinomycetota; class Actinomycetes; order Mycobacteriales; family Jatrophihabitantaceae; genus DASXYU01. The sequence goes on from DASXYU010000037.1 coordinate 10,393, forward strand.
CCAGGCACGATGAGCGCCGCCCATGGCGACGCGATCGCTCCGAAGCAGGCGATCACCGCGAGGAAAACCGCACAGCTCACCGCCGTCCGAACCGCGACGTAGCTCAACTGCCCGAGAACCACCTCGCGCGCAGTGAGCGGGGTGTGCACCATCGAGTGGAAGACCTTGTTCCAGACCAGCCTCCCCATCACCGGAAACGTGCACTCCATGACCGCGAACTGCGTGGCCGCCACCGCCACCAGCGCGGGCGCGAGGAACTGCAGGTAGGTGAGTCCGCCGAGGGCGGCGCGGTGCCCGCCGTTGTCGATGTAGGTGCCGAGCCCAACCCCCATCGCGGCGAGGTAACCGACCGGCTGCAGCACGCTGGAGAAGATCGCGCCCTTCCACGTCTGCCTGACACCGACCGCGTAGTAGTCGGCCTGCCGGATGACACCTGCAAGCGACATCAGTCCACCAACGTCCTGCCGGTGAGGTGCAGGAAGACGTCCTCCAGCGTCGAGCGCCGCACCAGCACGCTCTCGGGATGCACTCCTCGGCTGTGCAGCGCCGCGATCGCCGAGTCACCGTCGTCGGTGTAGAGCAAGATCCGGTCGGGCAGGGCCTCGACCCGCCCCGCGAGATCGGCCCGCTCCAGATCGGCAAAGTGCGCTTCGTACTTCGTCAGCACCAGCGCCTCGTGCCCGTCGACCGCCTCGGTGAGGGCGAAGCGCAGCTCGGCCACCTCCCGCGTCGCGTACGTGTCGATGAGTTCGCGCGGTGAACCCTCGGCCACGATGCGGCCGGAGTCCATCACCACGAGGCGGTCACAGAGTTGTTCGGCCTCATCCATGTAGTGGGTCGTGAGTACGAGCGTCACCCCGGACTGTTTGAGCCGGAAAAGGCGGTCCCAGAGGACGTGCCGTGCTTGCGGGTCGAGGCCGGTGGTGGGTTCGTCGAGCAGGACGATCTCGGGATCGTTGATGAGACTCCGCGCGATCGTCAACCGCCGTCGCATGCCGCCGGAGAGGGCGTCGACGACTACCTTCGTTTTCTCGGTGAGGTTGACGAACTCGAGCAGCTCCGCGGCCTTCGCCTTGCACTCGGCCCGGCTCATCCCGAAGTAGCGGCCATAGACGACGAGGTTGTCGAAGCAGGTCATCTCCGGGTCGAGGGTGTCGTCCTGCGGACAGACGCCGAGGCGTGCCCTGATCGCGGGGCCGTCCTTGGCCGGATCCAAACCGAGGATGCGCAGTTCGCCGCCGCTTACCGGGCTCACCGCCGAGACCATCCGCATGGTCGAGGATTTGCCGGCACCGTTGGGCCCGAGGAAGCCGAAGGCCTCGCCACGGGCGATCTCGAAGTCGATGCCGCGGACCGCTTGGAAGTCGCCGTAATTCTTCTGGAGGTTCTTGGCTGCGATCAAGGGCGGGGACGAATCGGCTGCCCCAACCTACCCGGCACCACCGACAGAGTTTCTTTCCTCGCCGAGGCCCGAGTAGCACGAAGCGCGTCTCGACGAGCCGAACTTCGACACGCGCCTTCGGCGCTACTCAGTCACCGCGCATGCGCAGCCGCGCGTGCCAGGTGGTCGCGCTGCTGTCGGTGAGCTGGGCGACCTGGTCGATGACCACACGCAGCCGGGCGGCGTCGTCCTCGGCCTCGTGCCACGCCCGGCCCTGCATCGGATCGAAGACCTCCGGCCCACTGGCGAGAAGGGCTTCGACGAGTTCGGCGAGTAGGCGCCGCTGCTCCGCCTGCAGCTCGTAAGCGTGCGGGCGGCGCATGACGTAGTGCACCGCCATCGCCTTCAGCAGCGCACACTCGGCGACGATTCGCTCGGGGATGATGAGCTGCGCCCGATAGCGCCCCAGTGGCCCGGCGCCGTGCACGCCCCGGGTGGTCACGATTGCCGCCCCGGCGAAGCGTCCGGTGAGCTCACTCGTCGCACGCTTCGCGGCCGCCTGTGCGGAGTAACTGCCGTCGTAGCCGACGAGATCGCGGAGCGTCGGCAACTGCAAGAGCGCGTCGAGCACCGGAGCGAGGTCGCCGGCGGACTTCGGCGAGTACTGCGCGGCGGCGATCTCGCAGATCTGCGCACGGCCGTCCTCACTGATCGCATCGATCCGGATCAGTCCGGCGTGCACGCCGTCCTCGACGTCATGCACCGAGTAGGCGACATCGTCGGCCCAGTCCATCACCTGCGCTTCGAGACAGCGGCGGCCGTCGGAGACGCCCTCGCGCATCCACTCGAAGACCTCGCGGTCGTCGGCGTACACGCAGTACTTCGCCGTCCCTTGCGAGGCGCCTTCCTCCCGTCCCCAGGGGTACTTGCAGACCGCGTCGAGCGTTGCGCGGGTGAGGTTGAGACCACCCGACTCGACTTTCGCCTCCAACCGGGTGAGGACGCGGAAGGTCTGGGCATTGCCCTCGAAGCCGCCGCAATCACCAGCCACCGCATCGAGCGCCGCCTCGCCGTTGTGCCCGAAGGGCGGATGGCCGATGTCGTGGGCGAGTCCGGCGGTGTCGACGATGTCGGGATCGCAACCCAACGCGGCACCGATCTCGCGTCCGATCTGGGCCACCTCGAGCGAGTGCGTCAGCCGGGTGCGGGGAAAGTCGTCCTCCCCCGGCACGCGCACCTGGGTCTTGTCCGCGAGCCGGCGGAATGCGTAGGAATGCAGCACGCGGGCCCGGTCGCGTTCGAACGGACTGCGTGCGTCCGCGGCAGCAGCGGCGCCGGCGCGCTTGCCCGGCTCGGCGACGCGGCGGGCCTCGTCCTGCGCACCGTAGGGATACCGCACTTTCCGCAGACCTGTCCTAGACCTGTTCGTCGACCCACTCAGCGAAGCGCATGAGTGTGTCGATCCACATGCCGACCGTGTACTTCATCTGCTCGCGGGTGGCGCCGATCTCGAAGTCCTGGCACTGCTCGGCGCAGATGCCGACCATGCCGTCGTCGGGCAGGACGGTGTAGACCTTCGGGAAGAGCTTGCTGCGATTCCACTCGTCGAGCATCAGCGCCAGCGCGGAGCGCGACTCGACCTCGAAGCGGCGGTTCATGTAGAGGCGGGCTTGCAGGACCTCGTTCTGTTCGCCGTAGAAGAAGAAGTAGACGCTCCACTTCTCCCAGCGGACGACGAGGTCGCCGTCGTCATCGAGTTGATGACGCAGGCCGAACTCGTCGAGGAGCTGCTGCACGAGCACCGGCGAGGGTAGGACGAGTGTGCCGCCGCCGGTCGAGGAGGCGTGTCGGTTCCTGGCGCCGCGCACCGTCAACGCGGGCTGCGCATCAGACCGGGAGCGGCGGAAGAACACACCACGACGGTACCGGGTGCGGACGACAGGTCAGCTGCCGGCGATGACGACCACCTTGTACTTCAGCGTCGGCACCGGGTAGGAGGAGAGGGTCGGAAGCGTCGCGGTTCCGGTGACCTGAAGAATGGCCCTGCCACAGGAAGTCCGCGCTGGCGAGCGTGACGATCGTCGCCGGTGGTCGAGTTCGGGATGGCGGCGATCGCGGCGCCGGTGCTGCTCAACCGCCGCCGTCGGCGATCTCCGCACCGAGGGGCACCGAGCGGCTGTGCCGGTCATCGAGCCAGCCCTGCGGAAGCGACACGGCTCGCGCCCCACTCGTGCGACCGCGCGGTTGCCCGAGGACGCCCTCCGGGAAGCGCTGATCGAGGTCGAGGCGAGCGAGCAGGTCGTCGAGTTCGGCGAGCGAGCTGATCTGCGGCAGCGCCGTCCTCAGCCCGCTGCCGACCGCGAAACCCTTGAGGTACCAGGCGACGTGCTTGCGGAAGTCGGCGCAGCCGTGCGCCTCGTCACCCATCCACTCGACGAGCAGCTCCGCGTGCCTGCGCATCATCGCCGCGACGCCGCGCAGGTCGGGCAGCGCACGTACCTCTCGTCCGCCGAAAGCGGCCGCAAGATCACTGCCCATGCTCAATCTCGCCGCCAGGTCGGCGAATAGCCACGGACGTCCCAGGCAGCCGCGTCCTACGACGACGCCGGCACATCCGGTCTCGCGCATCATGCGCACTGCATCGTCGGCCTCCCAGATGTCGCCGTTGCCGAGGACGGGGATGTCGAGGAGTTCGACGAGGTCGGCGATCGCCGCCCAGTTCGCGGTGCCGCCGTAGTACTCCGCCGCGGTGCGGCCGTGCAGCGCGACGTAGGCGACGCCGGCGTCCTGGGCGCGCAGACCGGCCTGCCGGTAGGTGTGGTGCTCGGCGTCGATGCCGATGCGCATCTTCACCGTTACCGGGATGACACCGGCGGCATTGCGGACGGCAGCAGTGACGATGTCGTCGAAGAGGTCGACGCGCCACGGCAACGCGGAGCCACCACCCTTGCGCGTCACCTTGGGCACCGGGCAGCCGAAGTTGAGGTCGACGTGGTCGGCGAGGTCCTCCTCGACGATCATCCGCACCGCCTGCCCGACGATATCGGGGTCGATGCCGTAGAGCTGCATGCTTCGCGGTGTCTCGTCCTCTTCGAATCGGATCATCCGCATCGTCTTCGTGTTGTGCTCCACCAGGGCCCGGGTGGTGATCATTTCGCTGACGAAGATGCCCGCTCCTGCCGTCTGTTCGCGGCAGAGACGGCGGAACGCGGTGTTGGTGATGCCCGCCATCGGGGCGAGGACGACCGGCAGGTCGGTACTGACCTTGTCGGACAGGCGGAGGCCCGCGGCCGCAGTGATGGTCACGCGTCCATTGTCGCCTGAGGGAGCCGGGAGACCGAAATCTGCAAGATCAAGACGCGTACGCTGGATCTAGTGCAGCGCATAGTGAGCCAGAAGGTCGTCGTCGGTGTCGTCTTCGTGGCCGCGATGTTCATGTCGATCATGGACGTCACCATCGTCAACGTCGCACTGCCCACCATCGGGCGCGACTTCGGCACAAGCCCCACCTCGGTCGATTCGATCTCGATCGGCTTTCTGGTGAGCCTTGCCGTCTTCATCCCGGCGTCAGGCTGGCTCGGCGACCGGTTCGGCGGCAAGCGGACGCTACTCGTCGCGATCGTGGTTTTCACCGTCGCATCGGCTCTCTGCGGAGCCTCGACAAGCATCGGTGAACTCGTTTTCTTCCGCGTGCTGCAGGGAGTGGGCGGCGGAATGCTCGCCCCGGTCGGCATGGCGATGCTCTTCCGGACCTTCCCGCCCGAGGAGCGGATCCGGGCCTCGGCGATCCTCACCGTCCCGACGGCGTTGGCTCCCGCGCTCGGCCCCGTCCTCGGCGGCCTCTTCACCGACGACCTCAGCTGGCGCTGGGTCTTCTTCGTCAACATTCCGATCGGTATCGCGGCCTTCGTCTTCGGCCTGATCTTCCTCATCGAGCCGCCGCTGCAGGCCGCGAAGCGTTTCGACCTGCCGGGTTTCCTGCTCTCCGGCATCGGCCTCGGCGCACTGATGTACGGCGTCTCCGAGGGTCCCAACAAGGGCTGGGGTTCCTCCGAGATCGTGGCGACGATCGCCGTCGGAGTCGTCCTGCTCATCGTGATGGTGGGCGTCGAACTGCGGATCCCCGTTCCGATCGTGTCGGTGCGGCTGCTCGCAAATCAGTTGTTCCGGGTGAGCAACGGCGTGATGATCCTCGCCTCGACCGCCTTCCTCGGCGGGCTCTATCTCGTCGCCATCTATTTCCAGGACGGACGCGGGATGTCGGCGCTGGCATCGGGGCTCAGCACCTTTCCGGAGGCACTGGGCGTGATGTGCGGCTCGCAGATCGCGACGAGAGTCTTCTACCCCCGCCTCGGCCCGAGACGCCACATCTGTCTCGGCCTCACCGGCGTCGCCGCCTCACTCGGGCTGATGGGACTGCTCACCGCAGACACCAGCCTCTGGTGGCCACGGGTACTCATGTTCGCCCTCGGACTGTTCATGTCGCAGGTCTTCGTCCCTATGCAGGCCGCAGCCTTCGCCACCGTCTCGCCGCGCTCCATGGGACAGGCCTCGACGATGTTCAACGCCCTACGACAGCTCGGCGGCGCGGTCGGGGTCGCGGTCTTCACCTCCGTGGTGGTGGCCGTCGGCACGACCAAGCACGTCGGGGACGCGACGGTGGCGAACCTCAGTGCGTACCGCATCGCCTTCGTGGTCGCCGCCGGCATCGCGATCTGCGGCATCGTCTGCGCGCTGCGGATCCACGACCATGACGCGATCGCCACGCTGTCGGAGTCGGCACCGGCTCGCCGCCGGATCGAGGCCGAGGCCTCGGAGCCTGCGGCGATGCAGCCGAGAACGCTCACCGTCGACGTCCTCGACTGACCGAACTGCCCAACCTTGTGTGCCTGAGGGCCGCGGATCCACTTGAAGCACGGCCCCCTGACACACAAGGTGGGGCCGTGGGACGAGTCGATCAGCAGCCGGGCAACCGAGCGGCGAGGTAGCTCTCAACCTGGTCGAGTGAGACCCGCTCCTGCGTCATCGAGTCGCGCTCGCGCACGGTCACGGCACGGTCTTCAAGCGTCTCGAAGTCGACCGTGACACAGAACGGCGTGCCGATCTCGTCCTGCCGCCGGTAACGGCGGCCGATCGCCTGGGCGTCGTCGAAGTCGACGTTCCAGCTCTGGCGCAGCTGTGCGGCGAGGTCACGGGCAACCGGTGAGAGGTCGGCGTTGCGCGACAGTGGCAGCACGGCGGCCTTGACCGGGGAGAGGCGCTTGTCCAGGCGCAGCACGGTGCGGGTCTCCATGACGCCCTTGGCGTTGGGAGCCTCGTCCTCCGTGTACGCGTCGAGCAAGAACGCCAGGACGGCGCGGGTGAGGCCCGCCGCGGGCTCGATCACGTACGGCACCCAGCGCTCGTTCTTCTCCTGGTCGAAGTAGGAGAGGTCCTTGCCCGAATGGGCGCTGTGCGTAGTGAGGTCGAAGTTGGTGCGGTTGGCGATGCCCTCGAGTTCGGCGAACTCCGAGCCGCCGAAGCGGAAGCGGTACTCGATGTCGACGGTGCGGGTCGAGTAGTGGCTCAGCTTCTCCTTCGGGTGCTCGAAGAAGCGCAGGTTCTCGGGGTGGATGCCGAGGCCCGTGTACCAGTCCCAGCGGGTCTTGAGCCAGTACTCGTGCCACTGCTCGTCGGTGCCGGGCTCGACGAAGAACTCCATCTCCATCTGCTCGAACTCACGCGTGCGGAAGATGAAGTTGCCGGGCGTGATCTCGTTGCGGAAGCTCTTGCCGGTCTGCGCGATACCGAACGGCGGCTTCATCCGCGACGTGGTGAGGACGTTCTGGAAGTTCACGAAGATGCCCTGCGCGGTCTCGGGACGCAGGTAGTGCAGACCACTCTCGTCCTCGACCGGACCGAGGTAGGTCTTGAGCATGCCGCTGAACTGCTTCGGCTCGGTCCACTGGCCGCGGGTGCCACAGTTGGGGCAGGGAATCTCCGACAGGCCCTCGGGGGTGCGGCCCTTGCGGGCCTCGAACTCCTCTTCGAGGTGGTCGGCGCGGAATCGGCGGTGACAGCTCTGACACTCGGTGAGCGGATCACTGAAGGTCTCGACGTGGCCGGAGGCCTGCCAGACCTGCGTCGCCAGGATGACGGCCGAGTCGAGGCCGACGATGTCGTCGCGGCTGGTAACCATCGCCTTCCACCACTGGCGGCGGACGTTCTCCTTCAGCTCGACGCCGAGGGGTCCGTAGTCCCAGGCGGAGCGTGAGCCGCCGTAGATGTCCGAGGACGGGAAGACGAAACCACGGCGCTTGCTGAGGTTGACGACGGCATCGTTGCGATCGACGGCCACTGAGGGTCTCCTGCTGTTGCTGGCGGGGAACTGCCCCTACAGCCTAACGAGCCGGGAAATGCAGAAGACCGCGGCGCCCGCCCTCGGAAGAGGAGGAGGACGAGCGCCGCGGTTGCGCCCGGGGGGACGCGGTCAAGTGGGCTCAGCAGAGCCTCTTCGCCACTTGCGCGACGGTGCAGCGCGCCGGCTGCTTCACCGGCTCGGGTGGCAGGGTCACGGTCGCCGGCCGTGGGGTGCTGCGCGGTGTGTAGTACTGCGCGAGGGTGTCGTGGGCTTCTCTGGCGACGACCGTGATGTTGACGCAGCCGAAGCCCGCGTCCCAGAACGGAGTGGAGCTGTACATGCTGAACGTCCGGGCAGTATCCGGCGAGTAGTTGAGGTAGGTCCCACCACCGTTGATGTCCACCCAGTACCTCGCATAGTGATCGCGCCACGAGAGATAGTCGCTGGCGAAGTAGACCGGGAAGGTCGCCTGCTTGTGCTTGATCTTCGGGTCGAATGCGTCGCCGTAGGAGACGCAGCCCAGCGCGGGGGTGAACCCGGACTGCTGCAGGTGCTTGGCCGGCGCGGCCGAACCGCGTCCCGCGAAGAGGTGATGCCACTCGGTTGTCGTCGGCAGCGTGTGGTTGAAGATGTAGTGCGCGCTGTCACTCTGGTCGTCATACCAGTTCACCGATACCGCAGTGTTTGTCACGCTGGTCGTGGAATTGAGGGTTCCGTTTTCCGGGCTCTGCTTATAGGCGACGTACTTGCCGCTGACGGCGCTGCGATCAAGCGTCCAGTTGCCCGAGTAGAACGTCGGCACACGGCGCTGCACGGTACTGATGAAGCTCTCTTCGGAGACGACCTTCTTCTCGATCTCCTTCCGGACGCTCGCCACCGCGGACGCGCTGTAGCTGGGAGTCACGACGCTGTACTCGTACTCCGCGTAGAGCATCGTGAGGACGGCGCCCTCGTCGATGTAGTAGTCGACGATCTGGTTGGCGCGCTGGAAGTCCACGTTCGTCCAGAAGCGGTTCTGCTTGTCCCACTCCAGTTCGAAGGCGAGGTGGAGCAGGTCGTCACCGCCGGACTTCGCCGAGACCACCTCGTTGAGCGTGGCCAGCGCGTTCTGCTTCACCAGTTGCTTCAGGCTCGCGATTACTTGGGCGCGCTTCTCCAGTGCGTACTCGTCCTTGTATTCGCCCTTTGCCAGGCCGACCAGGACGCGGACGTCCTCGTCGATCTCGTGGACGATCGGCTTGGCGTTGTTGAGCAGCGTGGTGAGGCGGTTGAGGTTCAACTTCATCGTCACCGAGTCGAGCTTCTTGGAGACGGCCACGAGCTGCTGGTGGGTGACGTTCACCGACGCAGCGAGCTGGTCGATCTTGGAGTCCATGCTGTCGAGCTTGCTGACAACGGCGTCGAGCTTCGCGTTGATCTGCTTCACCTGCTCGGCGGAGGCGGCGCTGCTGCTGCCGCCGAAGCCGATGAGGGAAAGCACCTCGCCGAAACCACTGCCGCCGACGGATTGCAGCACGCCGCCGAGGACGTTCTTGAAGATGAAGCCTTCGAGCGTGCTGTCGTTGAGCAGGTTGGCGACTCCGCTGCGCGGCGCGGTCAACGGCACCGCCCGGGCGGGCTCACTGACAGCCACCGCCGTGCCGCCGACGAGCGCCAGCGCGCTGATTCCCACCGACAGCCTGCGGAACGTGGTCTTTCGCATCGCGTTACCCCCGGGTCTTTTCGCTCGACTTCAGACGAACGGACGGAAGCTCGTGGCGGCCGCCCGGGAGCGGTCGAAGGCGCGCTGCTCGGCGGCATTCGCCCAGCCGTCGTGGATACGACGGTTGACCTTCGGCAGACGGATGCGGCGCGTGACCGTCGCAACGGTGGAGAAACGGACTGCGGTGGTGTGGAGTGCGACGGTCATCGGAGTTACCTCGTTCTGTGGGCTGTGCTGTCTTGCTGACAGGAACGAGAGTGCTCGTAAGGGGCAGGCAGGCGGATCAGTCGAGCGCCGTATTTCCGGGCCTAGCTGGGCTCGGAAGAACCTGCCTAGGGGCCTTAGGACGTCCTAGGCCACGCCTTAGATGACGTAGTGGGCCTTAGTCGCGTCCTATGCCGAGGTGGGCGACCAGGCCGGCGGCCTGCACGCGGCTCTCCATCCCCAGCTTGGCGAGGATGTTGCTCACGTGCACGCTCGCCGTTTTCGGCGAGATGAAGAGCTCGGCGGCGATCTGGGGGTTGGAGTGGCCGGCGGCCAGCAACCGCAGGACCTCACGCTCGCGGGCGGTAAGTCCGTAGCGCGAGAGCGCGTCCTCGGGACCGCCGGCGGGCTTATCGCCCAGTTCGATCCGCGCTCGGGCAGCCACCTGCTCGGCTCGCTCGATCAGCGGCCGCACCCCCAGCGGGGTGACGATCGCCCAGGCCTCGGCGAGCGGCCCGCGGGCCGCGTCCTTGTCGCCGCCGGCGACGAGAGTCTCGGCCAGGCGCAGCAGCGAGTAGGCGAGCCACCACGACCATCCGACCCTCCGCCACGCGTCCACCGCTTCTTGCCACGGTGCGAGATCCTCGGGCGCGGCAAGTTCACCACCACACAAAGCCCGGAACGCGCTCATCGGCGGGGACAACACCTCGAGCGTCCCGACGCACGCGACGAACTCAGGCTCTATCTCGGGCTCGCCGACTCCCGCACGGATACGCTCCGCCTCAGTGCGCAGGGCGGTCCACAGCAGATGCCAGTAGTAGCGCAGGTCGGGATGCTCGCGATACGCCCGCAACGGCACGAGGACGGCGTCGCGAGCCTTGAGGAACTCACCCGCTTCGCGGTACAGGTCGGCCTCGAGGCGCACCAGTGGTTCGGTGAACTGCTGATCGCCCCACTCCCCGACCAGTGCGCGCAGCCGACGTAGCGCTCGCCACGCCACCTCGGAGTCTCCTCGTTGCACGGCAACCTCGGCGCGAGTTTGCAACACAGCACCTTCGTAGATCCCTTCGGGCTGCAGATCCAGTACCTCGTTCACCAGCTCCTCGGCCCGGGCGAAGTCACCGACGTAGGCGTACGCCTCGGAGAGGTTGCCCGCGAGGAAGGCGCCGTTGCTGCGCTGTAGGCCCGCCTGTTGTGCGAGGACGATTCCCGGCGCGACGGCGGCGATGGCCTCGGCTGAGCGCCCCAGCCCCTGGAGCAGGTCGCCGTAGTTGATGTAGCCACGTACCGCCTGCCAGTCGTCACGGCATGCGATGGCCAGCTGCAGGCCGGCGTAGGTCGTAGCCAGTCCCTCGTCGACGTAGCCGTGGGTGACCTGGACCATGCCGAGCGTGATGAGGGCTTCGGCTTCAATCGCCTGATAGTTCGTCGATCGGGCCTGCTCGATCGCCATCGTGGCGTAGCGCTCGGCCGCCTCAGTGTTCTGTGCGCCGATGAACGAATGACTGGCGAGTCGCGCGAGGATGCCCGCCCGAAGTCGGGACGGCGGTTCCTCCGGCACCAGTGCCAGCGCCTCCTCAAGCACGGGTGCCACACGCATGCCCTGGCCTTGCTCGTTCAGCGCGCCGGAGAGCGACCGCAGCGCTTCTGCGCGCCGCTCGGGCTGCGCCGTCACCGAAAGCTCGTCGTGCGCCCGCGACAACATCGCGACGGCTCTTGCCACGTCGCCGCAGGCGAGGCCTGCCTCGCCGCCGAGGCGAAGCACCTCTGCCTGGTCAATGCCCGTCGGACGCTCTGCCTCGCCCACGCGCGGCCAGATCAGCAGGGCGCGGTCGTAGTGCTCCAACGCCTCGCGCTGCGCGCCCTGTGCGGAGGCCTCGCGTCCCGCAGTGATCGAGGCCGTGAGAGCCCGTGGCAGGTCGAGGGCGGCGTAGGCATGGAAGGCGAGCGAGGCCGCGACCGAGAGGCTGGTGTCCGCGAGCAGTTGCGGCGAGGTGGCCAGCACCTCGGTGTAGGCACTGTGCAGGCGCGCGCGCTCGCCGGGCAGCAGGTCGTTGTAGACGGCATCTCGGGCGAGTGCGTGCCTGAAGCGGTAGCCGTAGTCGACCTCGTCCACCACGAGCAGGTGAGCATCGACCGCCTCGCGAATGGCGGTGAGGACGTCGGCCTCGGGCAGCCCGGAGACGGCAACCAGCAGGCGCTCCGGCACGGTACGGCCGGCCACGGCGGCCAGGCGCAGCACCTGCTCGGTCGCCGGGCTGAGGCGGTCGAGCCGCGCGAGCAGGACGTCCTTGAGTGACTCCGGGAGTCCTCTCGGGTCACCGGAGCGCACGGCGCTGAGCATCTCTTCGGCGAAGAACGCGTTGCCTTCGGAGCGGGAGTAAACGAGATCGAGGGTCTCGAGGTCGGGGGGCGCGTCGAGGATCGCGGCGAGCAGTTCACGAACCTCGTCCCGGTCGAAGCGCCGCAGTTCGACGCGCGCTGCCGCACGGCTGCGCTCCCAGTCGGCCTGGAGCACCCGAAGGGGATGCTTCCGGTCGACCTCATCGGAACGGTAGGTGTAAAGCAAAGCCGCCGGAACGCCGCGGAGGTTCTGCACGAGGAAGGCCGCGAGTTCCAGCGTCGAGCGGTCGGCCCAATGCAGGTCCTCGAGGACGAAGAGCAGTGGCCTGGCCGAGGCGAGTCGTTCGACGAGACCGAGGACGAGTTCGAGCATCTGCGCCGCCGACAGCGGCGCCGAGTCCGAGGTGCCGCCGCCCGAGGCGATGAGTCGCGTCACGAGATCGCGGGCCGGGCCGAGCACCTCGTCGAAGTCGGCACCGGCGTTGTGCCGGGTGAGCTCGCGCAGCGCCTCGACGAGCGGAGCGTAGGGCAGGCCCTCGGTGCCGAGTTGGACGCAGTGACCGAGCAGCACCTGCATGCCGGCGGCCTCGGCGCGTTCGATCGCCTCTTCGACGAGGCGGCTCTTGCCGACGCCCGCCTCGCCGCCGATGAGCAGCAAGCCGGAGGTTCCTGCGATCGCGCGAGAGATGAGTCCGTCGGCGGCCGTCAACTCAGGGGCGCGCCCGACGAAGACCGGGCTGACGATCCCTGCAGCGGTCACCGTTCTCCCTCAGCCCTATCCGATGTGTGCAGTCGGAGTCTGCCATCGTGATCAACATCGACGAGCACTTCGAAGCCACTCGGCAGGTCGATCGCCTCGCCCAGCAGCGGGGTGGCGTGCAGCTTCACCTCAAAGGCACCCAGCGCACGGCGGTAGGCGCCGACGCTCTCCCACTCGGTGACGATCACCCAGTGATCGGCACCGGCGTCGTCCTCGTCGGTGGAGCGGGCGAGGCTTCCGTGCAGGTAACCGGGGCGGGCGGCAAGCGTGGTGAGGGCGAGCTGGGCGCGCTCGCCGAAGTCGGGCTCGGCCGAGTTGAAGTGCGCGACCGAAATCATCCCCTCACCTCCATGATCAACTCAGCCATATGGCCCCTCAGCGGCCACGACGCTCTGTTGATCATGAGGACGTGGCCTCGACCGGCCCCGCCGCGCCGAATCTTCGGTCGCGCTTGGCGTAGCTGAGGCAGGCGTCCCAGAGGTGGCGGCGGTCGAACTCAGGCCACGGGGTGTCGACGAAGAGCAGCTCGGCATACGCGCTCTGCCAGAGCAGGAAGTTGCTGGTGCGCTGCTCCCCCGACGTCCTGATGAAGAGGTCGACATCCGGCAGCCCCGGCTCGTCGAGATAGGCATCGATCGTCTTCTCGTCGATCTTGGACGGGTTGAGCTTGCCCGCGGCGACGTCGCGGGCGATCGCGCGTGTGGCATCGACGAGTTCGGCGCGTCCTCCGTAGTTCACGCAGAACTGCAGGGTGAGACGGTCGTTGTGTTTCGTGTACCGCTCGGCGTCCTCGAGCTGGTCGATCACCGACCGCCAGAGGCGAGGACGGCGCCCCGCCCAGCGGATCCGCACCCCGAGTTCGGAGAGTTCATCACGGCGGCGGCGGATCACGTCCTTGTTGAAGCCCATCAGGAACCGGACCTCTTCGGGTGAGCGACGCCAGTTCTCGGTGGAGAAGGCGTAGGCGCTCACCGTGGTGACGCCGAGTTGCATGGCGCCGTAGAGGACGTCCATGAGGCTCGCCTCGCCGGCCTTGTGCCCCTCGATGCGGCTCAGTCCGCGCGCCTGTGCCCAGCGGCCGTTGCCGTCCATGACAACGGCGACGTGCTTCGGGACGAGGCTGGCGGGGATCACCGGTGGTGCCGCACCGGAGGGGTGCGGCGGCGGATCGGGCCAGGACTTGCTCACGTCGCCACGCTACCGGTGGCCCTCCTGATCAACTCGCGGTGATCGTTCGAATCCGAGCGATGTGAGCGTGTTGATCACGCGGAGGACGACGTGCGGTCGACATAGGGCAACGAGCGCAGGCCGCGTTCCAGGTGCCACTGCAGGTGTGCCGCGATGAGACCACTCGCCTCGCGGCGCGGTGCTGCCTCGCTGGTGTCGGCAACCTGCCAGTCACCGGTGAGCAGGGCGCGCATCAGCGCCATCGTCGGTGCGCTCGGCCGTGCCGAGCCGGCAGGACGGCAGTTGGCGCAGACCGCGCCGCCCGCGGCGACGTTGAAGGCACTGTGGAAACCACCATGCGGTCCCGGTTCTGAACACTTCGCGCATTCGGCGAGTGCTGGTTCCCAGCCGGCGGTGGCCATCGATCGGATGAAGAAGGCGTCGAGGACGAGCCCCGGCTCATGCGCCCGCTCCACCAGCGCCTTCAGCGCGCCGACGAGCAGCAGGTAGAGGCGCAGTGCCGGCTCCCCCTCCTCGGTGAGGCGCTCGGCGGTCTCGCAGATCGCGCTCACTGCGGTCCAGGCGGAGTAGTCGGTGGCGAGCTGGGCGCCGTAGGCACCGAGCGACTCGGCCTGCGTGACGAGGTCGAGGCCGCGTCGTCCTTGCGGGGCCGCCTGCCCCTCGGCGAGCCGCGTGTGGAACTGCACGTCGATGTGACTGCCCGGCTCCAGCTTCGCGCCGAACCTCGACGTGGTGCGCCGGGCGCCCTTGCCCACCGCGCGGACCCGGCCGTGGCGGCGGGTCAGCATGGTCACGATCCGGTCGGCCTCACCGAGTTTGTGGACTCGCAGGACGACCGCCTCGTCGCGGTAGAGGGGCACTGAACCAGCCTGCCACCGGTGTCAGGCTGCGGCCGGTACCGACACTCGCCCGCTGAGCCGGGAATGTTGCACCAGGCCGAGGATGAAGACGGCGACTCCTGCCCCGATGGTGAGGACGAAGCCGACGCGGGCACCGTGTGCGTCGGCGATGTGGCCGGCGATCGCCGAGCCCGTGCCGTAGCCCAGGGAGATACCGGTGACGAGCCAGGCGAGACCCTCGGTGAGGGATTCCCCGGGGATGAACTCTTCGACGAGGCTGAAGGCGGTGATCGCCAGTGGAGCGGTGGCGAGGCCGACGACGAGGGCGCAGCAGATCAGTGCCGGCACGGTGACACCGGCGAGGAAGAGCACCGGCATCACGCCGAAGACGGCGCACTGGATCCTGAAGCGGTCCAGCAGCGGGAGCTTCCAGTGCCGCGCTCCGTAGGTGAAGCCGGCGATCGCGCTGCCGAAGGCGTAGGTACCCATCGCGAGGCCGCTCGCGCTGCGCTGCCCGTGCTGTCCGCAGAAGGCCACCATCGTCACCTCCGCCGTGGAGAAGGCGAAGCCCATTCCCGCCGCGACGAGGAGGATGACGAACATGCCGCGGGAGCGCAGCGGTGAGGCGTGTGGCGGTGCTCCCTGTGGCAGCGACGGAGGTTCGGTGGAGTGCTGTCCGTGCAGCCAGATCGCCCCGCACCCGACGAGCAGGACGCAGGCGATGAGCACGGCGAGCGGATAGATCCAGATCGCCAGCACCGTCGCGATGAGCGGTCCGACGGTGTAGATCACCTCGTCCAGCGTCGATTCGAAGGAGTACGCGGTCGAAAGCGCGGGGCGGGAGGCCTCGTCGTCATAGACGTAGGACCAGCGGGCCCGCACGAGTGAGCCCACCGGCAGGAAACTGAAGGCGGTGACGACGGTCGGCAGGACGAGGCTCCAGTCGGGGGCCTTCGCCTGGATGAGGATCCCGAGGACGATGGAGCTCGCGACCTCCACGACGGTGGCCGGCAACAGCACCCGTCCTTGGCCGAACCTGTCGATGGCGCGCGCCAGCACGGGCTGCCCGACGCCGTTCGCGAAGGTCCAGAGACCGGCGAGGATGCCCGCGAAGCCGTAGTGACCGGTCTTTGCAGAGATGATGAGGACGAGACCGAGCGGATAGATCGCCGAGGGCATGCGCATCACGAAGCCGGCCGATGCGAAAGCAGCCGTCCCTGGCGCGCGGAACGCCGCGCGGTAATGGGTGAGCACGCCTAGAAACCCCGCCGATCCAATTTCACATCAGGTTGGGCTCTCAAAAGCCCAACCTGTCCAGTTTCTTGGGGTCGCGCTGCCAGTCGGCCTCGATCGCAACATGCAGGTCGAGGTGCACGCGGGTGCCGATCAGCGCGGCGATGTCGCCGCGTGCGGTGGTGCCGATGGCCTTCAGGCGCGAGCCTTTGTGGCCGATCACGATGCCCTTCTGGCTGTCACGCTCAAGGTGGATCGTCGCGAAGATATCGGTGATGCTCTCGTTGTCCGCGCGCAGCCGAATCTCGTCGATGGTGACCGCGATCGAGTGCGGCAGTTCGTCGTGCACCCCTTCGAGTGCCGCCTCGCGGATCAGTTCGGCGATGCGCGTCTCGGTGTCGTTGTCCGTCGCGGTCTCTTCGTCATAGAGCAGCGGCCCTTCGGGAAGGTGCGAGATGAGGACGTCGAAGAGGGTGCCCACCTCGTCCGTATCGGCGAGGGCACTCACCGGGACGATGTCGGCGAAGTCGGCGAGCTGGCTGAGCGCCAGCAGCTGTTCGGCGACCTGCTTGCGGCTGGCGAGGTCGGTCTTCGTCACGATCGCGACCAGCGGAGCCTTGAGTTCTTTGAGGACGTTTGCGATGTAGCGGTCGCCGGGACCGATCTTCTCGTTGGCCGGTACACAGAAGCCGACGACATCGACCTCGGCGAGGTTGCTCCGGACGACGTCGTTGAGCCGCTCCCCCAGCAGCGTCCTCGGACGATGCAGGCCGGGGGTATCGACGATGATGAGCTGGGCGTCCTCACGCGTGACGATGCCGCGCACCGCGTGGCGGGTGGTCTGCGGCTTGCTGCTCGTGATGACGATCTTGCTGCCGACGAGTGCGTTCGTGAGTGTCGACTTGCCGGCGTTGGGACGCCCGACGAAGCAGGCGAACCCTGAGCGATGCATGTACCCATTGTCCCAGAGAAGATGCCGTGGTTTCGACACGCGCTGTGCGCTACCCAAGCACCGCAGCGGTCAGAAACCCAGGTGGGCGATGGCCTGCAGCAGCAACGTGCCCTGGCCGCCGTTCATCTCGACGAGCAGTGACTCGCCGCGGCATTCGTCCGGGCTGAACCAGGAGAGTTCGAGGGCGTCGTCCGCGGGCTGGCAGTCGCCCTCCACCGGCACCACGTAGGCGAGCGAGACGGCGTGCTGACGCGGATCGTGGAACGGCGTGACACCTGGCGTCGGGAAGTACTCGGCCACGGTGAACGGCTGCGGCGAGGCCGGGATCCGCGGCAGCGCGAGCGGACCCAGGTCCTTCTCGAGGTGCCGGATCAGCGCGGCACGGATCCGCTCGTGGTACAGCACGCGCCCCGAGACGAGGGAACGGCTGATCGTGCCCTTGCCACTGGCGCGCAGCAGCAGACCGACCGACTGCAGCACACCGAACGCGTCGAGGCGCACCGGAATAGCATCGACGTAGACGATCGGCAGTCGTTCGCGCGCCGCGTCGAGTTCCTCGCGGGAGAGCCAACTGCTTGAGGTCTGCGAGGTCGTCGAGGTCATGAGCCGATTCTCGCCCACCAGCGGTGGTTGAGCAGCGACCGAGGTCGCGTGTCGAAACCTGCTCAGTCGCCTACGACATTCCCCTCAGTATCAGCGAAGTGGATCACGGCACTCGGCGCGACGTCGCGAACCGCCGCAACTCCGGCGTCGTCTTTGGGCTCCTCACCAAGTACGACCGCTGCTTCGAGACCGAGTGCGCCGGAGGAGACGGCGGCGGCGACAGCGGCCTGCAGTGCCGTGAGCTGCAAGGACGGCAGTGCGACGGTCGCGGCGACATAGGTGCGGCCGTCGGTATCACGCACCGCCGCGCCCTGTATATCGGCGCCTTGACCAGCTGCGGCGCCCTGGAATGCGCGGGTGCGCGCCCGCGCAGAACGCGCGAGGGTCACCAACTTGGCGTCCTCGGGGTCCAGCTCAGGCATGCGCGTCCTCGTCCTCGTGCTCGGCGGCCTCGACCGCCGTCTTCCGCGTCTCGTTCGGCGGCACGCGCCGCACCAGGACGCTATCGATGCGATTTCGCCGTCCTCCGGCGACCTCGGCGGTGAGCTCGAGGCCGTGCACTTGCGCATGTGCGCCGGGGATCGGCACACGACCGAGGGCATCGGCGAGTAATCC
>DASXYU010000038.1:0-9655 GCA_036502295.1 Jatrophihabitans sp.
AAGGTCGTCGAGACCGTCGAGGCCAACAGTGTGGAGGGGGCTGTTCGCTGGCTCAACTACACGCTGGAGACGGAGCTGCTGATGAATGAGGTCGAGGACGCCACCACGCGGATCTCGACGCTCGTCGGCGCGGCAAGGCAGTACTCGCAGCTGGACCGCGGGCCGGTGCAGCTGGTGGACGTGCACGAACTGCTCGACAGCACGCTGGTCATGCTCAGTCGCAAGATCGGCGACGGCGTGACGGTGGTGAAGGACTACGACCGGTCGCTGCCGCAGATCCGCGTCTTCGCCGCCGAGCTGAACCAGGTCTGGACCAACCTGATCGATAACGCGGTGCAGGCCATGGACGGTCGGGGCACGCTGACCCTGAGTACCTCGCGGCAGGGCGACCTTCTCCGTGTCGAGGTGGCCGACACCGGTCCGGGCATCCCGCCCGAACTGACGAACCGGATCTTCGAACCGTTCTTCACCACGAAGGCGATCGGTGAGGGCACCGGGCTCGGCCTGGACATCTCCTGGCGCATCGTCGTGAACAAGCACCACGGTGACCTCTCGGTGCAGTCGCAGCCGGGCGACACGCGTTTCGTCGTCGGCCTGCCGATCGCCGGCGTGGATGCGCCCAGTGATGCGCCCAGTGATGCGCCCAGTGATGCGCCCAGTACACCCGAACCCGAGGGGGACTGATGTCCGAACCGTTGCTGGTCGATCCCACTGTCCCGCCGAGCGGCACCGGCTGCGTGGAGTGCGAGGCAGCCGGCGGATGGTGGCTGCACCTGCGTCGTTGCGCCGCGTGCGGCCACATCGGCTGCTGCGATTCGTCCCCCGCGGGTCACGCGCGCACGCACGCCACAGAGACAGGACACGCGATCATGCGCAGCTTCGAACCCGGTGAGGCGTGGTTCTGGGACTTCGGCGTCGACGAGTACTACGAGGACAGCCCCGAATTGGTCGATCCGCAGGCGCATCCCCCAGCGCAGGGCGTGCCTGGTCCGGCCGACCGGGTACCGGAGGACTGGCAGGCACACCTTCGGTAGCCGTTCTGCCGAGGGAGAAACCAGGATCGTCCGTCCGGGCTGCCGGGTTGTTCCTCCTATGGATGAGAAGGACGCGTTGGACGCCTACTCCGCCGTGGTGGTCGGTGTCGCCGAGACCGTGCTGCCGAGTGTGGCGAGCCTGCGGGTCCGCACGGCGCGCGGGGGCGGGGCCGGCAGCGCCAGCGTCCTCACCGCGGACGGGTTCCTGCTGACGAGTGCGCACGTCGTGGATGGCGCAGAGCAGGTGTCGGCTGCCTTCGCGGACGGCACTGAGGTCGCCGCCGATGTCGTCGGACGCGACCCACTGTCGGACCTGGCGGTGCTGCGCGCCCGCGAGGACGTCCCAGCGCCGGTGCGGCTGGGCGATGCGGCGGAGCTGCGGGTCGGGCAGCTGGTGGTCGCGCTCGGTAACCCGCTGGGGTTGGCCGGCAGCGTGACGGCCGGGATCGTCTCGGCGCTGGGACGGTCGCTACCCACCCGTGCCGGTCGGGTGATCGATGAGGTGATCCAGACCGATGCGGCGCTCAACCCGGGTAACAGCGGGGGAGTACTTGCCGACAGCACCGGCCGCGTGGTCGGGGTGAACACGGCGGTCGCCGGGGTCGGTGTCGGGCTGGCGGTGCCGATCAACGGCACGACGCAGCAGATCATCAGCACGCTGATGACGCACGGCAGGGTCCGTCGCGCATGGCTGGGGATCGCCGGTGCTCAGGCACCGCTGCCGCCGACGTTGGCGGCGAAGGTCGGTCGTCGCGTCGGCGTGCAGATCGCGCAGGTCGTCGACGGCAGCCCGGCGGCGCAGGCGGGCCTGCAGCGTGGCGACATCCTCGTCGCCGTCGCCGGCACTCCGATCGCGACGAGCACCGAGATTCAGGCACGGATGGTCGAGGGCGCGATCGGTCAGCGGGTGGAGGTCACCGTGTGGCGCAACGGCGCGCTGGTCGACGTCGTGGCGTGGCCGAGGGAACTGGCCGACGGCTGAGCTTCAGGGCCGTACCACTCAGGGTCACCACTCCCGGTCGGAGTCCTCGACGATGTGCATCGCGGCTTCCTCGGCGCTGGAGGCGTAACCGGCCGGTCCGACGTCGGTGGCGATCTCGTCGGATTCCTCGTCGGCGTGCGCGCCTTCATCCGGGGCGACGAGTCGCCCGGCTCGCGGCCGGATCCCGTCATGACCCCAATCCTCGAGGTCGACGTCGGGCTCCTCCTCGGCGAGGTGATCGTCGAGAGACTCGCCCTGGCGCTGTTCGAACGCGGTCGGTATGCGGCTCAGGTTGTACGGCTCCCGCTCGGGCGGGGAGTAGCCCGTCTGCTCAGCTTCGTCAGGATCGTCGCCGGTGAGGGTCTCGAGGGGATCGAGATCATCGGTGTCCTCCACCGCCTCGCCCGACTGGTACACGCTGTCACCGAAGTAATCGTCCTCGCCCATGCGTCCCATCATCCTCGTCAGCGACCGGCTCCGCGACTAGCTCAGGTTGACTGCCGCCTCACTGGTATTGGCACGGAAGGAGATGGACTCCTCCAGGTAGAGCTGCACGCTGTCGGCATCGTGTGACAGGTAGCCGATCGACACGTCCTGCCCGATATGCAGTTCGTAGTCGCCGCCTCGGGTGGTCAACAGGACCGCGCCGGAGATCGCCGGTGCCCAGACGATCGACCCGGCGTCGCCGAGGACGCGCTGGATGTGCTGGCGGATCGGGTAGCCGTGCTCGGTCGTCTCGTTGACGGCGGTGTAGGCGTCCGCGGACAGCAGCAGGGCGTAGTCGCCGCTCACACCGGCCAGTCGCAGGGCGCTGAGGGCGGTAGCGACCGCGGTCGGGAACCCCGACGCGTCGCTGGGCAGCCCGACCGTGGACGGCGCCTGCACGCGGAGTCCGGCGATGCCCGCTGAGGCGAGCCCGTCGAAGACGAGACGGTCCTCGGTGAACGCCAGGCTCTTCGCCGCGTCCTTCGCGGGTTGCCAGTCCGAGTCCTTGGCGCCGCGCTCGACGTCATCGATCGCGGCTCGAGCCACTGTGAAGGGCACCCGTAGCTCCACCACGGGCAACACCTCACGCAGCCGGGCGCGGACGCCGGACTGCGGTGCCTCCAGCTCCTGCAGGTGTCCGGTGCCTACCGCCGCGAACTCCGCCCCAACCGGACCCACCACGTCCACGACCCGGCGGCCCGCGACGTGTGCGGTGAAGGTGCGCCGGGCCTCGTCCTCCAGATCAGCCCAGGCGGCCGCGGAGAGGGGCGCGAGATCGCGGTGCAGGTTGTTCATGGCGTGGCCTTCCGTGTCGAGTCGTTCAGGTACTTCAAACCGCCGATACCGAGCGAGTAGTCCCGCTGCGGCGAAACGCCGCCCGGCGCTGCCGCCTTCAGCCCGTCGAGGAAGTTCCGGCTGGGGACGAAGAACAGTGTGCCGGTGATGGCCGTGGAGAAATCCAGGATGCGGTCGGGGTTGCCCTCGGGGCGGCCGAGGAACATGTTGACGAGCATCTGCTCGGTCACCGCAGGGTCGGCGGCGTAGCCGATGAAGTACGTTCCGTACTCGCCGTAACCGGGTCGGCCGAAGGGCATGTTGCGGCGCACGATCTGCCGCTCCGCACCGTCGTCGTCGAGCAGAGTGGTCGCGGCGACGTGCGAGTTCAGCGGCTTGACGGCATCGTCCATCTCAATGTCATCGACCTTGCTCCGGCCGATGACACGCTCCTGCTCGGCGACCGAGAGCGTCTGCCACGCCGATAGATCGTGCAGGTACTTCTGCACCACCACGTAGGAGCCGTCGGCGAAGGCGGGGTCCTCGCTGCTGCTGATCAGAACGGCCTCGACGGCTTCCGCGCCGATCGGGTTGGCGGTGCCGTCGACGAAGCCCATCAGGTTGCGTTCGTCGAAGTAGCCGAAGCCGTGCACTTCATCGATCACGGTCACCACGCCGTCCAGCTGCCACATCGCGCGCTCGACGAACTCGAAGCAGAGACCCATGCTGCGGGCGCGTACGTGCAGAAGCAGGTCTCCCGGAGTGGAGACGGAGGTGTGCCGCGCCCCGACGATCTCCGGTAGCACGTGCAGATGAGCTGGGCGCGCACCGTTCAGCTCGGCCTCGAAGAGCCGGTCGAACGCCTCCGATCCGAATCCGACGACGCAGGCCAGTTCCGAGTCGACCGCCAGCGCGGCGACGTCGGTGGCGATCGCGGAGAACTCGCCGAGCAGGGTGCGGACCTTGTCCTCACCGCCGGCGGCGACCCCCAGGACGAGGAAGACGGCCGCCGTGGTGAGCGGTGTCAGCACCGGCTGGGGCGAAACGGGTTCGGTCACGACTGTGATCGTGGTGCGAACCGGCACCCGCGGTCAAACTCCGGCTTCGTCATCCGGTACCGGTCACTCGGGACAGATGCAGCCCCTGGAGAGCGCCTGGGCCTGTGTGGCATGGCAGTAGCGCAGGCTGACCGGATCGTGATCGGCGATAGCGTGGTCGCAGACGGCGCAGCGCACGTGCCGATCGACGTCGCCGCCTCCGGTGCGTGGCGCGTCCTGCTCGGTCGTGCTCATCGATTCGCCGTCGTGTCGCACGTGCCGTCCGCCGTACTCGCGAAGTCGAACCGGCGCGGCATCAGGTCACAGTTGCGCGAATGGGCAGCAAGCCGTGCAGTGTCGGCACTCCACGCGAGTCGACCATCGAGGCAGTCGCCAGGCCGCTCTCCACGAGTCGGCGCGCCGCCATCGCAATGGTGAACGGGTTGGCGCCCAGTTGCCGGGCCAGATCGCTGATGGTCAGCGGTGACCTGCCGTCCGCCCGGGCGTTGAGTGTCGTCAGGATGTGCTTGTCGAGATCCACGGGCGTCAGGCTCCATCCACGGACCGCCGCGAGGCCGGCCACCTGCGCTGATCGTTACGTGCTGCCGCGCTGGCTGCCGTGCGAGTCGGACGTGTCCGGGTCACTATTGGCCGAAGGGCGGGCTGACCGATGTCAGCTGCGAAAAGTCCGACGGTGCAACCCACACTACGCCCTGCGGCGACGTGCAGTCGCCGCGTCATCGTGCCCGTTGTCCCGCGCGGCCAGTGCTCTGGCGATTGCCGGTGCTCTGCCCGCGGCTGTCGGCGGGGCGGCGACCGCGGCCCCTTCCGGTTCTGCGGCTGTTGGTGCTGTGACCCTCGGACGAGGACGTCCGCGCACCCTGGTTGGGCCGGCCGCCCTGGCCGCCGCGGGTGTGCTCGCCGGTCGTGACGATGGGATCGCTCAGCGTCCGGACGCCGGGCGCAAGGGTGGTGAGCACCGGGTGATCGGTGGAGTCGACGCGCGTGGTGGGGGCCGTGATGCCGGCGGCGCGGGTCAGCTGCTTCACCTCGCGCATCTGATCGGTTGTCATCAGTGTGATGACGGTGCCGCTGTTGCCGGCACGAGCGGTCCGTCCGGAGCGATGCAGGTATGCCTTGTGGTCGGCCGGCGGGTCAGCGTGGATCACCAGTGCCACGTCGTCGACGTGGATGCCGCGGGCCGCGATATCGGTGGCCACCAGTGCAACCGCCTTGCCGGACTGGAAGCTGTCGAGATTGCGTTGACGGGCGCCCTGGCTCAGGTTGCCGTGCAACTCGACCGCGGCGACACCGCCGCTGTTCAGCTGCCGGGTCAGCGCCTTGGCGCCGTGCTTCGTCCGGGTGAAGACCACCGTGCGTCCCGGCGCACTTGCGAGGTCGAGCAGGACGGGAAGCCGGCTCTCCCGCTCCACGTGCAGCAGGTGATGCGACATGGTGCTCACCGGGGACTGCGCGGAGTCGGCCTCGTGGACGGCAGGGTTGGGCAGGAACTGGCGCACCAGCGCGTCGATGGCCCGATCGAGGGTCGCGGAGAAGAGCAACCGCTGCCCACCGGCCGGGGTCTGGCCGAGCAGGCGGCGCACGGCGGGAAGGAATCCCATGTCGGCCATGTGATCGGCCTCGTCGAGGACGGTGATCTCCACGCCGCTCAGCGAGCAGCAACCCTGCTTGATGAGGTCTTCGAGGCGACCCGGGCAGGCCACGACGATGTCGACGCCGCGGCGCAGCGCAGTCGCCTGAGGACCCTGGCCGACGCCGCCGAAGATGGTGCGGGTGCTGAGACCGGCCGCGTTCGCCAGCGGCTGCAGCACGGCATCGATCTGGGAGACGAGTTCGCGGGTCGGCGCCAGGATCAGCGCGCGCGGTACGCCGGCTCGGGCACGGGGGCCGCCGGAGAGGCGGGCGACAACAGGAAGAAGGAAGCTCAGGGTCTTGCCGGAGCCCGTGCGGCCGCGGCCGAGGATGTCGCGTCCGGCGAGTGCGTCCGGCAGGGTCGCCTGCTGGATGGGGGTCGGGGCGAGGATCGCAAGATTCGTGAGAACGTCGGTGAGGCGTGCGGGCACGCCGAGATCGGTGAATGAAGACAAGACAAGATCGCTAACTGTGCGGTTGTCCCACCGATAGCCGGACCCGAGGATTCGGACGGCTACGTGCGGAGCAGATGCTAGCTACGACGCACGGACAACTCGCGGCAGGAACAACGAGCTGATGTGCCGAGCATACCGTCTGCCGCGAGGTGCTCTGTACACGCCAAATCGAGACGCCGAACCATGCGACGATCCGCGCGTGATCGGCAACGTCCGCCCACTTAAGCTGCGAAGGATTGTCAGAGAAGCGCCCTAGGAGCACCGATGGATTTCGAACCAGCAGCGGACCATGTGCAGATCCGCTCCGCGGTCGAGGACCTGGCCGGACAGTTCGGTGCGCGGTACTGGGAGGAACACGACCGCGACCACGAATTTCCGTGGGAGTTCTACGAAGCCTTCGCCAAGGCCGGCTGGATCGGGATGGCCATTCCGCAGGAGTTCGGCGGCGGCGGACTCGGTCTCGCAGAGGCGGGGCTGCTGCTGCAGACGATCGCCGCCTCGGGTGCTGCGATGAACGGCTGCACACCTATCCATCTGAGCGTCTTCGGCATCAACATCATCATCAAGCACGGCAGCACTGCGCTGCGCGACGAGATCCTTCCGCGAGTCGTCACCGGTGAGCTGCACACCTGCTTCGCCGTCACCGAGCCCGATGCCGGAACTGACACGTCCCGGGTCAGCACACTCGCCCGCCGCGACGGCTCCGACTACGTGATCCGCGGCCGGAAGGTGTGGATCTCCAAGGCCGGTCAGAGCGAGAAGGCGGTCGTCGTCACCCGCACCTCACCGCGCGAAGAGCAGGACGCACTGCGCGGCCTCTCGATCTTCCTCGTCGATCTGAACTCACCGGGTATCGACATGCGCCCGATCCCCAAGATGGGACGTAACGCCGTGCCGTCCTACGAACTGACCTTCGACGACGTGCGCGTGCCTGCCGGGCGACTCATCGGCGAGGAGGGCAACGGCTTCCGAATCCTGCTCGACGGCCTCAATCCCGAGCGCATCCTGCTCGCCCACGAGTCCGTCGGCATCGGCCAGGCGTCGGTGAAGCTCGGAGTTGAGTACGCCAAGCAACGCGAGGTCTTCGGCCGTCCGATCGGCATGAACCAGGCCATCGCCTTTCCCCTAGCTGAGGCGATGGCCCGGCTCGACGCAGCAGAGCTGCTATGCCAGAAGGCTGCCTGGCTCTATGACAACGGACGCAAATGCGGACGCGAGGCGAACTCGGCCAAGTACCTCGCCGCAGACGCCGGCTTCTTCGCCGCAGACCGCGCGGTGCAGACACTCGGCGGCATGGGTTACGCCGACGAGTACCCGGCCAGCCGCTACTTCCGAGAGGCTCGAGTCATGCGGATCGCGCCGGTGAGCCAGGAACTCGCGTTGGCGTTCCTCGCCCAGAACGTCCTCGGCCTGCCCAAGTCGTACTGAATTGCCCGCTCAGCGTCTACACGACGGTGCGTTTCAAGCGTGCGCGCGGAGGCTACGAGCATCTTGTAGCGGCATTGCGCCGAAATGCCCTGTGTAGTCCCGGCTGAGTTGGGAAGGACTTTCACAGCCGACCGCGTGGGCAATGCGCGCAACGTCGTGGTGGTCGGCCATCAGCCGAACTCGTGCCTCCTGTAGGTGGCTTGTCGTGCTGACGCGCTATCTTGCCCAAGGAGCTCAGCGGCCGCGGCATCCGCGTTAGCTCTGTCTCGCCGGGTGTGACGTGCACGCGACTGGGAGGCGACGCGTTCGAGCGTTTCCGGAGCTGATCTCTATCAAGCGGCGCGTACTGCGCTTGGCCGTATCGGAGAACCCATCGAGGTGGGCGCGGTGATCGCCGGCTCCGTCTCGGACGAGGCAGGCTGGACCGCTGGCCAAGGCATCGAGGCATTCGGCGGGTGGGACCTCTGAGTTAGGTACGAATGCTCGTGCCAGGATCAGCACCCGCATGGCGCGCTCCACCAGAACTATCGGAATCACCAGTGGGAACGCCGATGAATTCGCGACATGATCGCCGTCATGCCCATTACGTCAGTACTGCATCTCAAGCTCAAAGGCGACGATCTCGAGCAGGCGTACGCCGTGGTGCACGCGACCTTGGATGACAGCCGCGCCTTCCCCGGATGCGAGGGGCTGGATGTCTTCGTCAACGCCGACGATCCTACCCATCTGATCGTCTTGGAACGGTGGGAGTCCGAGGAGGATGACGTCGCTTATCACGAATGGCGACAGACGCCGCAAGGGGTATCCGATCTCGGCCGTTTCTTGGACGGTCCAAGCAGTATCAGCCGCGTTTCATTCGCCGCTGATATCTAAGCCGCCGTCCACTAGGGACAAAGCTCAGACAGGCTGGCGTCCGTGCATCAAGCACGCCGCGCGTGCACTTCCGCGTCTCCGAGGCGCAAGGCCGGAGGATCGCAAACGCTGTCCCAGTATCTGATTGCGGGTTCGGAAACCAGCGCGCTCTGCCCGGTGCTGATCATCAACGGTCTGTGGTGCTGGCGTGCCGCGCGCAGCCACAACGAGTTTTACGGCGAACCCGATCACGCCGTAGAAGAGGTAATAGCCCCGCCAGCCGGAGAACACTGCCAGTCCCACAATGTTGGTCCACGCGGGCACCAGTGCGCCACCCAGTGGGACCGGTTGGTTCAGTCTGCTTTTGCCGGGCCCTCACGGGACCAACGCTGCCCCCCGAACTGGGACGGCATAGTCAGGAATTCCAGTGCGAGCGTGTGCTCATACACCGGAGCCAGCATTGGTCGCTGCCACTGGTTTAGTGCCCGCTTGGTCAGCTTCAAAGTCTCCGGGCGGAACGAGGCAAGCTTTTGCGCGAACTCCATCCCTCGTTCGTACGAGGCACCGGTGTCGACAACCTCAGCAATGAGTCCGGCACGGGCGGCCTCCTCAGCGCTCATGCGGTCACCGGTAAGGATGTAGCGTCGGGCGATCGCCAGCCCTGTCGACATTGGCCAGAGGAACGGTTGGGTGGCACTGGCGAGTCCCGCCGGGACATGCAAGTCCCAGAACTCGACGTGACGTTCGGCGACGACGATGTCAGCCATCAGTGGCAGCGTCGGAACGGGCGGAGTCGCCTCGACGGCCGCCACGACCGGCTTTTCGAGGTCGAGCCAAGCCCGCATCATTGCCCTCGCACCTTCCTCCCGGCGCAGCAGAAGATCGGCCGTCGGCTCGTCGCCGGGTGTGCTAGCAGCGTCCTGACGCGGCGACGACCATCCAGAAAAGAGGACG
>DASXYU010000039.1:0-46781 GCA_036502295.1 Jatrophihabitans sp.
CTCGACGAAGTCTGGGCACTGCTCACTGACCTGGAACGGTGGCCCGACTGGACCGCATCCACCGTACAGATCACCCGGCTCGACACCGGGCCTGTGACAGTCGGGAGCCGAGCTTGGGTTCGTCAACCCAAAGGGCGCCCACTGCTCTGGACCGTCACCGACCTCGAGCCGCATCGATCGTTCAGCTGGACGGCATCGAGTACAGGCCTGGGGTTCACCGCTGGCCACCTCCTCAGACCGACATCGGGCGGCGTCCACGCGATCCTGAGTTTCGAGCTCAACGGGCCAATGGCCTGGCTCGTCTCACTTCTCGTCGGCTCCCGCATCCGACGCTACGTCGATCAGGAGGCGGATGGCCTCAGACAGGCGGCAGAGCTTCGCATGAGGGGCGAAGGAGCCCGCGACCGGACCACCTGGCCTGCGCGGCGCGGAGCCGGGCGACGACCCGGACGACCCAACGGGGCGTATGAAGGAGAGGGACGATGATCGGCGACCGGTGGGGAGTGACCGACGAGGAGGTCCGACGGCACTACCCATGTGACGACCTCGTCACCGCACCGGTGCTGCAGGCCTGGCGCGGCGTCACTGTGCGGGCTTCGACACGCGAGATCTGGCCATGGATGGGCCAAATCAGGCTCGCGCCGTACTCCTACGACTGGATCGACAACCGGGGCCGACGCTCACCGCAGGAGCTACGTGGGCTGGCCGATCCCAGGCCCGGTGAGCCCTTCACGCGATCGGGCGGCCGGCCCCTCGGGCGCATCGTCGATGTACAGCCAGGGCATCAGCTTACCGCCCGCATCATGGACGCCGTCATGTCCTACGTCTTGATTCCAACCGGCGACACGTCGCGGCTCGTCCTGAAGATGGCCGTGCCGCGCGGTCGATTGCGCGCGCCATTCCTCTGCGTGGGTGACCTCGTCATGGCCCGCCGGCAGCTGCTCAACCTCAAAGCACTGGCCGAGCGGCCGATCGATCACCAGACCCGGCCATGACCCCTCCGGTAATCAGGTCACTGCTCTGCTCGAACGACCCTCCAGGCAGGGTCCCTTGTCGGCGACCGGTGAGTTTGGCTGGCCGGGGCGTATGCTCCTCACCCGCGGGTCGGGGCTGACGTGCTGATCGCCGGCGCGGTACACCTGGACGAGGTCCTCGACGACCTGTCAGCGCCGCGACCGGATCGTCCACTCCGAGGCGGACTTCCAGCTTGCGCTGGCGTGGCAGATCCAGCAGCGCGACGCCGCGATGCTCGTGCGGCTCGAGACACGGCCAGCGGCTGGTGTGCATCTGGACTTGGCGTTCTCGCGACCCGACCTAGTTCGTTCGACCGCGATCGAGCTGAAGTATTTGACCCGAGCTTGGAGTGGCGTGGTCGACGGCGAGCGGTACGAGCTGAAGGACCACGGCGCCCAGGACATTCGCGCATACCACGTCGTGAAGGACATCGTCCGCGTCGAGAAGTTCATCGCCGGGCGGGACGGGGCCGACGGCGCCGTGAGCAGGATGCCGCGCGCGTATGCCGAGGACGTGGTCAGCGCGGGCCGCTAGACCAATCCGGGACCGTATCCTTGACGGCATGTGCGGCATCGTCGGCTACGTCGGCCCTCGTCCGGCGCTCGACGTGGTGGTCGAAGGGCTGCGACGTCTGGAGTACCGCGGTTATGACAGCGCCGGCGTCGCGGTGATCGACAGCGCCAACACGCTGCAAACAGCCAAGAAGGCCGGCCGGATCGAGAACCTCGAGAAGGAACTCGGCTCGCTGACCATCACCGGGAGCACAGGCATCGGCCACACGCGTTGGGCGACCCACGGGGCCCCGACCGACCGCAATGCGCACCCGCATGTCGACGAGGACGGCCGCGTCGCGGTGATCCACAACGGCATCATCGAAAACTTCGCCGAACTGCGGGCTGAGCTTGAAACTGCGGGCGTGGAATTCAGCAGCGAGACCGACACCGAGGTCGTGGCCCATCTCGTGGGTGCGCTGCTGCGCGAGGGCGTGCCGCTGGCTGGGGCGACGCGGACGGTCTGCCGTCGTCTTGTCGGCGCGTTCACGCTGGTGCTCGTCGACCGGGAGCACCCCGAGTCGGTGGTGGCAGCGCGACGCAACTCCCCGCTCGTCCTCGGAGTGGGTGACGGCGAGACGTTCCTCGGCAGCGACGTTGCCGCGTTCATCGAGTACACGCGCGAGGCCGTCGAACTCGGCCAGGACCAGATCGTCGAGATCACCCAGACCGGCTACACGATCACCGATCTGGACGGCGTCTCCGCGGACGGCAAACACTTCCACGTCGACTGGGACCTCGCCGCCGCCGAGAAGGGCGGTTACGACTTCTTCATGCTGAAGGAGATCGAGGAGCAGCCCGACGCGGTGGCGGACACACTCCGTGGGCACTTCGTCGACGGGCAGATCGTCCTCGACGAGCAGCGCCTCGATGCGCAGGAGTTGCGCGATATCGACAAGGTCTTCGTCGTCGCGTGCGGCACCGCCTATCACGTGGGGTTGATCGGTAAACACGCCATCGAGCACTGGACACGAATGCCGGTCGAGGTCGAGATGGCCAGTGAGTTCCGCTACCGCGACCCGGTGCTCGATCGTCAGACGCTCGTCATCGCGATCAGCCAGTCGGGCGAGACCGCCGACACGCTCGAGGCGGTGCGGCACGCGCGCGGGCAGGGCGCCAAGGTGCTGGCGATCTGCAACACCAACGGTGCGCAGATCCCGCGTGAGTCCAACGCCGTGCTCTACACGCACGCCGGTCCGGAGATCGGGGTGGCAGCCACGAAGACCTACGCGGCGCAGGTCGCCGCGGTCGAACTCGTCGGACTGGCGTTGGCGCAGGCGCGCGGCACCAAGTACGGCGACGAGATCGCGCGGGAGTTCGCGGCGCTCGTCGCGATCCCGAAGCACATCGCGACGGTGCTTGCCGGTATGGGGCAGGTGCGTGAGATCGCCCGCGAGATCGCCGATGCCAAGGTCATCCTCTTCCTGGGGCGGCACGTCGGGTACCCGGTGGCGCTGGAAGGCGCCTTGAAGCTGAAAGAGCTCGCCTACATGCACGCTGAGGGCTTTCCTGCCGGCGAGCTGAAGCACGGCCCGATCGCATTGATCGAGGAGGGCCTGCCCGTGGTCGTGGTGATGCCATCGCCACGGGGCCGTCCCGTACTGCACCAGAAGATGGGTAGCAATATCGCGGAGGTCAAGGCCCGCGGCGCCCTCACCATCGTCATCGCCGAACAGGGTGACGCGGTGGCGCGTACTTACGCCGATCACCTCATCGAGATCCCCGCGGTGCCCACGCTGCTCGCTCCGTTCATCGCGACCGTGCCGCTGCAAGTGCTTGCCGCCGAGATCGCGCGGAGCCGCGGCTACGACATCGACAAGCCCAGGAACCTCGCCAAGTCGGTGACAGTCGAATAACGTCAGGATGAGTGAAACTCGAAGCGCGAAGCGCTGAGGATTGGAACGAATCACCGATGAGCGCTTGCGCGAAGAGGAACTGACAGAGTGACTGATACCCGCGATGTTGATCTACTGATCGTCGGTGCTGGGCCGGTGGGCCTCTTCGGG
Source organism: Jatrophihabitans sp. (assembly GCA_036502295.1). Taxonomy (GTDB): domain Bacteria; phylum Actinomycetota; class Actinomycetes; order Mycobacteriales; family Jatrophihabitantaceae; genus DASXYU01. The sequence continues at coordinate 3,572 of DASXYU010000039.1, forward strand.
GCCTTCTACGCCGGTGTCCGCACCCTGTCGACGATCATCGTCGATTCGCTGGAGGAACCCGGCGGGCAGATCACCGCGATGTATCCGGAGAAGGCGATCATCGACGTCGCCGGCTTCCCGTCGATCAAGGGTCGCGATCTCGTCGAATCCCTCGTCGCCCAAGCCGCACCGCACAAGCCGGAATACCTGCTCGGCCACCAAACGGGCGAACTCACCACGAAGGAGGACGGAACGTTCGTCGTCCTCACGGACAAGGGCGTCGAGATCAACGCACGCGCCATCGTCATCACCGGTGGCATCGGTACCTTCACCCCCCGTCCGCTGCCTGCCGGGGGCGAGTACCTCGGCCGCGGCCTGCTGCACTTCGTCACCGACCCGACGTCGTGTGAGGGTCAGGACGTGGTGGTCGTCGGCGGCGGTGACTCGGCGCTCGACTGGGCGCTGATGCTGCTGCCCATCGCGAAGTCGGTGAGCCTCGTCCACCGTCGCGGCGAGTTCCGTGCCCACCCGCACTCCGTAGAGCAGGTGCTTGCCTCGCCGGTGCAGGTATTCACCGATGCGCAGGTCGCCGCGGTGCGTGGCGAGCCGTCGATCACCGAAGTGGACATCGACGTGAAGGGCGAGATCACGACGCTGCCCTGTCACAAACTGGTGGCCGCGCTCGGTTTCACCGCGAACCTCGGGCCGCTGGAGTCGTGGGGTCTCGACATCCACAAGCGCTCGATCATGGTCGACTCCGCGGGGCGGACCAATGTGCCGGGCATCTTCGCCGCCGGCGACATCGTCGAGTACCCGGGCAAGGTGAAGCTCATCGTCAGTGGCTTCGGTGAGGTCGCCACTGCGGTGAACAACGTCGCCGCCTACCTCAACCCGAACGTCTCGGCCTTCCCCGGGCACCTCTCCGACTACTCCTGATCGCGCGGGGCATCAGGTGATCGTCGGCGTCGGTATCGACGTAGTCCCGGTGCGACGCTTCACGGAGACGTTGGAACGCACCCCGGGCCTGCTCGAGCGTCTCTTCACGAGCGCCGAGCAGGGGACGTCCTCGGGCGGGGTTCGCTCGCCGGAGTCACTCGCGGCCCGGTTCGCTGCGAAGGAAGCTCTGTCGAAAGCATTGGGTGGTGGCGGCGGCATGCACTGGACCGACGCGGAGGTCGTCGTCGACGATGTCGGCCGTCCTTCTCTCGTGGTGAGCGGGACGGTTGCCGAGCGGGCAGCGTCGCTGGGAGTGAGCAGCTGGCACGTCTCGCTCTCGCACGACGGGGGTATCGCGTCTGCCGTCGTCATCGCGGAGAGCGCCGGCTGATGAGCACAGGGTCATGAGCACAGGGTCATGAGCACAGGGTCATGAAGGGCGTTTACTCGGTCGCGCAGGTACGCGCCGCAGAAGACGCGGCGTCGGCCACCTCGCCCGACGGAGTGCTGATGCAGCGGGCCGCCACCGCACTGGCGAGCGAGTGCGTGCGGCTGCTCCGGGCGCGCACCGGCCGTGTCTACGGCGCGGACGTCGTCGTGCTGATCGGCTCGGGAAACAACGGTGGTGACGCCCTGTACGCAGGGGCGGCGCTCGCGCGGCGCGGAGCTCGGGTGGCTGCGCTGCTCGTCGACGACGGGCGGGTGCACGGTGCCGGACTAGCCGCGCTTCGCGCCGCGGGAGGACGAGTCGGTGCGCAGACACCCGCACCTGACCTCGTCATCGACGGATTGCTCGGTATCGGAGGACGCGGCGGGCTCACCGGCCGCGCCGCGGAGCTCGCGGAGACCTACGCCGATGTCTTCACCGTGGCCGTCGACGTCCCCTCCGGGGTCGAGACCGACACCGGGTATGCGCCTGGCGCTGCTGTGCAGGCCGACGTGACGGTGACCTTCGGCTGCCTCAAGCCGGGCGTCGTCCTCGGGGCAGGAGCTGAGCTTGCCGGCTCGGTACTCCTTGCAGACATCGGACTACCGCTGCCTACGGCGGAGTGTTTCGTCCCTGAGGCCCATGACATCGCAGCGTTGCTGCCGGAGCCGATGGCGGCCGATGACAAGTACTCACGCGGCGTCACCGGCGTCGCGGCAGGCTCCGCCGCGTATCCCGGCGCCGCGGTGCTGGCAACCGGTGCAGCGCTGCACGGCGGCGGCATGGTCCGCTACGCGGGGCATGCCGCCGGAGGGGTCGGGCCGCGCTATCCCGAGGTGGTGGTCTCGGAGCCCGACGCGCGCGTGCAGGCGTGGGTCGTCGGCCCAGGGATCGGCCTCGACGCCGATGCAGTCGCGCTGCTGGTGGCCGTTCTCGACAGTGACGTGCCGGTGCTCGTCGACGCCGATGCGATCACGCTTCTCGCCGAGCGTCCTGAGCTCTTGGCGCGGCGTAGCGCCCCGACCGTCCTCACCCCGCACGACCGGGAGTTCGCCCGTATCGCCCCGGAGGCGGCCACGCTGCTGGCGACCAATCGTCTTGGCGCCGCGCGGGCGGCGGCGGCAGCGCTCGATGCGGTCGTGCTGCTGAAGGGGTCGGCGACGATCGTCGCCGACCCCGGAGGAACCGCCTACGTGAACCCGACCGGCACGCCGTGGCTTGCGACGGCCGGCAGCGGTGACGTCCTCGCCGGTTACATCGGCTCACTGCTCGCCTCGGGGCTCCCTGCGCCCCTTGCCGCCGCGGCCGGCGCCTACGTGCACGGGGTCGCGGGGCAGCTCGCTGCAGCCGACGGTCCACCCACCAGCGCGGATGTCCTCGCCGCGCTGCGTCCCGCGATTCACTCGGTCGCCCTCGCCTGAGCGGCAAGATAGAGGCATGTCTCACGCCGAAGCTGTCATCGACCTCGCCGCCATCACGCAGAACGTGGCGACGCTGACGTCGCGTACCGCTGCTGAGGTGATGGCTGTGGTGAAGGCCGACGGCTATGGGCACGGACTGCTCGACTCGGCGCAAGCGGCCATGGCGGGAGGTGCGACCTGGCTCGGCGTCGCGACGCTCGACGAGGCCCTGCGGCTCCGCGCGGCAGACGTCACCGTTCCGGTCTTCTCGTGGCTCTGGTCACCGAGTGAGACCGATGAGGTCGACGCCGCGGTCGCGGACCAGATCGACCTCTCCGTCTCCTCGCTCTGGCAGCTCACCGCGGTGCGCGAGGCGGCGGAGGACGCGGCCACTACCGCCCGCGTGCACCTCAAGATCGATACCGGCCTGTCGCGCAACGGCGCCTACGTCACCGAGTGGCCGGAGCTCCTCGCGGCGGCGGCGAAGGCGCAGGCTGCGGGCGAGATCGACGTGGTGGGCATCTGGAGCCATCTCGCCTGTGCCGACGAGCCGGGAAGCCCGGTGACCGATCGGCAGCTCGCCGCCTTCGAGGAGGCGCTCACGGTCGCCGCCCGTGAAGGCATCACGCCGCGATACCGGCACGTCGCCAATTCGGCGGCGGCGCTCGCGATACCGGCAGCCCACTACGACCTCGTCCGTCCTGGCATCGCGATCTACGGTCTCTCGCCGCTGGCCGAGACGTATGGGCTGCGTCCTGCGATGACGCTGCGCGCCGAGATCGCGAACGTGAAGCGGGTCCGCGCCGGCGAGGGCGTCTCCTACAGCCATCTCTATACGACGCTGCGCGAGACGACGCTCGCACTCGTGCCGCTCGGCTACGCCGATGGCATCCCGCGCAATGCGACCAACGTCGGTCCGGTGTCGATCAACGGATCGCGCTTCACCGTCGCCGGTCGCGTCTGCATGGATCAGTTCGTCGTGGACGTCGGCGACCTTCCGGTCGCCGCGGGTGACACGGCCGTCCTCTTCGGCACCGGGGAGGACGGCACACCCACCGCACACGACTGGGCGGAGGCAGTCGGCACGATCCACTACGAGATCGTGACGCGTCTCGGTGCGCGTATCCCGCGGACGTATGTATGAAGCAGCCGCGGTACCGCCTCAGCGCCGAGCAGCGAGATGCGCTGTCGACCGCGACCGTCGAGCTGCCGACGCTGCAGGAGACGCACGACTTCGGCGAACAGCTGGCATCGATACTGCGCGCCGGTGATCTACTCGTCCTCACCGGGCCGTTGGGTGCGGGCAAGACCGCGCTGGTGCAGGGAATCGGCCTCGGCCTTGGGGTGAGCGATGCGATCACGTCACCGACCTTCGTCATCGCGCGCGTGCATCGAGGTCGACTCCCATTGGTGCATGTCGATGCCTACCGACTCGGTTCGCTCGACGAGGTGGACGACCTGGACCTCGACGTCGACACGGCCGACGCCGTGACGGCGGTGGAGTGGGGCGCCGGGCTTGTCGAGCAGTTGGCCGAGTCGCGCTTGGAGATCGCGCTCTCGCGCACCGAGACGTCAGAGGTGAGGACGGTGGTGCTGAGGCCGGTCGGTGGTGACTGGGCGCAGCGCCTGAGCGACTTCGTGAACTATGTCGGTGACTTCGTGAAAGGGGGAGGCGCCAGTGACGATCATTCCGATCATTGACATCGATCGTGATCCTGCGGCAGTGGGTCACGAGATCGACGAGACGCTGCGCAGTGTGGGCTTCTTTCAGATCAGTGGGCACGGCGTTCCTGCGGACGTCGCCGACGCTGCGTGGGAGGCCGCCCGCGCGTTCTTCGATCTGCCGCTGGACGAGAAGCTCACCGTGGAGCGGCAGCCGGGCGACCTGTACGGCTACTTCCCGATGCTGAGCGAGTCACTGGCGCGCTCTGTCGAGGGGACGGGGGTGGCGGCGCCGGGAGATTTGAAGGAGTCGCTGAACATCGCCCCGATCACCCGGCCGACACACCCGATGGCGGACGAGACCGAGGCAGCACTCTTCGCCACCAACGCCTGGCCCGCGGCGTTGCCCGGGCTTCGTCCCGCGCTGGAGGCGTACTTCACCGAGATGGTGCTGCTCTCCGAGCGGCTCATGTCGTTGTTCGCACTGGGACTCGGGCTGCCCCCAGAGTTCTTCGCCGACAAGATCGACGTCGGTGCCAGTGCGCTGCGGCTACTGGACTATCCACCTGGGGCGCGTCTTCGCGCGCGGCCGGCGTCGGCGGCGCCTTCGCAGCCCGGGCAACTGCGGGCCGGAGCGCACACCGACTACGGCACGCTGACGATCCTCCGCCAGGAGCTGGGACGCAGCGGGCTTGAGGTCTTCGACGAGACGAGCGGAGAGTGGCTCGGCGTTCCGGCGATCGAGGATGCCTACGTCATCAACATCGGCGATCTCATGGCGCGCTGGACCAACGATCGCTGGATGTCCACGCTGCACCGCGTCACCGACCCCGATGCCGGAGCCGATGTCTCGCAGCGTCGCCAGAGCATGCCGTTCTTCCACAACGCCAACTACTCACAGCTGGTCGCGTGCCTGCCGACCTGTATCGGCGACGGCGCGAAGTACGAGCCGGTGCTCGCCGGGCCGCACCTTGCCGGCAAGACGATGAGGTCGGCCGTCACGATGTAGTCGTTAGGGTTGGTGCGTGCTCGTCCTCGCCCTCGATACCTCCTCGGCTGCCGTTACGGCGGCGGTCGTGCGGGTATCGCAGGAGCTGGAACTTCTCGCCGAGCGAGTGACGGTGAACTCCCGTGGCCACGGCGAGTTACTGGCGCCGGAGATCGCGGCCGTCCTCACCGAGGCTCGCGTGGTGGTCGGCGACCTTGCCGCGATCGTGGTGGGTACCGGTCCGGGACCGTTCACCGGGCTGCGGGTCGGCCTCGTTACGGCCGCCGTCCTCGGCGACACTCTCGGCATTCCGACCTATGGCGTCTGTTCACTCGACGGCATGGTGCATGAGGACGAGACGTTGCTGGTGGCCTCCGATGCGCGACGCCGTGAGGTCTACTGGGCGCGTTACGTTGCCGGCGAGCGTGTTGCCGGGCCGGAGGTCGCGTACCCGGCAGAGGTGCCACCGTGGGACGGCCCGATGGCGGGCGCGGGCGCGCGGCTGTACGCAGACGTCCTCGGCGGAGACTTACTCGACCGCGATTATCCGAGTGCCCTCGCGCTTGCGCGCGTGGCCGGTGGCCGGGTCCGGCGCAGTGCGCCCTCTGAGGCGCTGACCCCGCTCTACCTGCGCCGCCCCGATGCAGAGGTTCCGCACGCTCCGAAGCAGGTCACGGTGTGAGCGACCTTCGCATCGAGCCGTTGACGGATGAGCACATCGATCAGCTGATGCCGTATGAGCGGGAGATGTTCGGTCCCGAGGCGTGGAGTGCGAGCAGCTATCGCGCCGAGCTCGGTGATCGCGTGCACAAGGCGTTCATTGCGGCGGTTGACGAGGACGGGGTGCTGCTCGGCTGGGCCGGCGTGGTCGTCAACGGTGACAGCGCCGACATCATGACCGTCGGGACTGTGCCGGCGGACCGGCGCCGCGGCATCGGCACCGCGCTGGTGCATGCGCTGTTGGACGAGGCGGTGCAGCGCGGCGCGCGCGAGGTGCTGCTCGAGGTGCGGATCGACAACGATGCCGCGCGGGCGCTCTATGAGCGCGAAGGATTCATGACCGTTGGCCTGCGCCGCGGCTACTACGACCACGGCCGCGTGGACGGCCTCACCATGCACCGTCCTCTTCGTGATCAACACAGCGAGTCGGCCCGTCAGGGGCCAGCAGGACGTGTTGATCATGACTGAGGCTCTGGTGCTGGGGATCGAGACGTCGTGCGACGAGACGGGTGTGGGCATCGTCCGCGGGACGACGCTGCTCGCCGACGCGGTGGCGACCAGTGTCGAGGAGCACGCGCGCTTCGGCGGGGTTGTCCCGGAGGTCGCCAGTCGTGCGCATCTTGAGGCGATGGTGCCGACGATCCGTCGTGCCCTCGATACCGCCGGTGTGCGCGCGAGTGACCTCGACGGCATCGCGGTCACAGCCGGCCCGGGGCTCGCCGGTGCGCTGCTCGTAGGCGTCGCCGCTGCGAAGGCATTGGCACTGGCGCTCGACACGCCGCTCTACGGCGTCAACCACCTCAGCAGCCACGTCGCTGTGGATCTGCTCGACCACGGCCCGCTTGACGAACCGGCGATCGCGATGCTCGTCAGTGGCGGTCACTCCAGCCTGCTGCTGGTGCCGCGCGTCGGCGGCCAGGAACTCACCGAACTCGGCGCCACGGTCGACGACGCGGCGGGGGAGGCCTTCGACAAGGTCGCGCGGCTGCTCGGCCTGCCGTTCCCCGGCGGCCCGCACATCGACCGGGTGGCGAAGGACGGCGACCCGAACGCGATCGCCTTCCCGCGTGCGATGAAGGATGACGGCTTCAAGTTCTCCTTCGCCGGAGTGAAGACTGCGGTGGCTCGGTGGGTCGAAGCGAAACAACGAGCCGGCGAGGACGTGCCCATCGCTGACGTCGCGGCATCGTTCCAGGAGGCGGTGGTGGACATCCTCACTGCGAAGGCGGTGCGGGCTGCGAAGGAGAACGGCGTCGGCTACATGATCATCGGCGGGGGAGTGGCGGCGAACTCTCGGCTGCGCGCGCTCGCCGAGGAGCGCTGCGAGAAGGCGGGCGTTCGACTGCGGGTTCCACGCCCCGGACTCTGCACCGACAACGGCGCGATGGTCGCCGCGCTCGGCGCCCAGCTCGTCGCCGCAGGCGCTACGCCGTCCTCGCTCGAGCTTCCCGCCGATTCGAGCCTGCCGATCACCGAGGTACTCGTATGAGCGACCACTCGGTGGTTGAGGAGCCGCAGAGCGGCGTCTCGAAGCCACCACCGGTGTTGATGTGGGAGGTGCGCGTCGCCGAAGGACGTCTCGAGGACCTCATCGCCTACGCGAAACAGCACGCCGATCCCTCCGCGGAGATCTACGCAGCGCACGACCCGGACCGCCTCGTCCTCATCGACCCGAGTGGCCTCGGCCTGCCCGACGTGCCGGGTGACCTCGTGGCCCGTCCCGCTCACGCGTGGCCGTTCGGCAAGATCGCCCGCTAGGACTGCAACCGATTCGAGCCGTCGCGCTGTCTACTTGTCGTGGAGGCAGTGATGACGGAGGGCAGGGAGTTCACGGCGTTCGTTCGTGCGAACACGTCTGCACTGCTGCGAACCGCCTACCTGCTCACCGGCTCAGCCGGAGCGGCTGAGGAACTCGTCCAGGACACCCTGAGCCGCCTCTATCCGAAGTGGTCGAAAGTGGAGGCGGCCGACGCGCCGCTGGCCTATGTGCGGCGCTCGCTGGCGAACAACTTCGTCAACTCGCGCCGCAGGATGTCGAGTCACGAGCTCGTCGTCGAGTTCCTCCCCGAACGTGCGGATGGCATCGATGCGAACGGTGCGCTCGACGACCGGGACGAGATCTGGCGGCTGCTCGTGACGCTCACCGAACGGCAACGGGCTGCGATCGTCCTGCGTTACTTCCACGACCTTCCGGACGAGGAGATCGCGGAGTCGCTCGGCTGTCGTGTCGGCACTGTCCGCAGCGCCATCAGCCGCGGGCTCGCCGCGCTGCGCTCCGCCGAGGAGGCGAGACGATGACCATCGAAGACCAGCTACGGCAAAGCCTGCGGGTGCATGCCGATGAGGCTCCCGACGGGCGTGCTCTTGCCGATCGGCTCCTCGCACGCAACGACGCGACGCTCGTACGTCCTCGCCGGCGACACGACTGGAGGACGTGGGGACTTCCGCTGCTCTCGGCTGCGGCCGTCGGCGCCGTGGTTGCGGGAATTGTCGTGGTGAACGACAACCACCACCAAGCGGCGCCGCAGTTGCCCGGGAACTCGACTGCGGTGAATCCCTCGCCAACGAACTCCGGCCCGGGAACCGCGCTCGGATTCGGTGCCTTCGGGGTCACGATGCTCGACGCGAGGGAAGGCTGGGCGCTCGGTCACCGTGTCTGTGGCGCGGTCCCATGCCCTCCGCTGCCTGATCATGCCTCTGCCGAAGATGCCGCGGTCGTCCTGCACACCACGGACGGCGGCGCGCATTGGGCCGAACTCTCCTCGGTGGCCAACGCTGAGCTCGCGGGCAGCGACAAGTGCGGCGCGAAGCAACCCTGCGTCTCGGGGGTTCTCTTCGTCGACTCCGAGAACGGCTACATCTATGGCGCCAACGCCAGCTACGTGACTCAGGACGGCGGCGAGTCTTGGCAATCCGAGGGGCCAGCGGATGTCTATGCGATGGCCACTGCGAAAGGTGTCGCCTACCGCGCCCTAGCGAGTCCCGCCGGCTGTAATCCCCCTGGTTGCTCGTATTTGCTCCAACGCAAGATGTACGGCTCGACGACCTGGACCTCGGCTTACTCGAAGGCGATCAGCGCCAGCGGCAGCATGAGTTCCGGACTCCAGCTCGTTGCGTCAGGCCTCGATGTCTACGCGATGGTCTACGGCCACGCCGCGGGCGGATCGCAGACAGCCGAATCCACGCTCGTCGCCTCGCATGACATCGGCGCGACCTGGAACGTCCTCAATGATCCATGCATGCCTGTCCTCCAGCGACCTGGCTTGTCCGAGATCGACAGCACAGCAATGAGCGTCGCGGCGGACGGAACGCTTGCTGTGGCGTGTTCTCCGCGGCAGCAGGGCACCAACACTCGTGGCTTCGTCGAAACCTCTACCGATCACGGCGAGACGTTCCAGGGCGTGAGCGGCGACTGGTTCGGCAGCGCTCCGATCGTCAACGTCGACGCCGCGAGCGCGACGGACGTCTGTGCCACTACGGAGAAGGCCGTCCTCTGCACGCACGGCGATCTGAAGTCATGGACGAAGACATCGACCACGAACGTGCTGCGCTTCACTTCGGCAACGGATGGTTACGGGCTCGCCATCGCCTCGGACGGCACGAACGTCACCTCCACGTTCTGGACGACCCACGACGCCGGAATCACTTGGCAGAGCAGCGATCTTGTCCCGCAGCAGGCCTCGCCCATACCGAGTTCCTCCCCGGCTCCGACTGACTCCTCTGAGCCGGTCGACCACTCCGTCGCCGATCTGAGCTTCGTCGGCACGGACGACGTCTGGGCACTGACGCAGGACGGCATCGACCACTCGCTCGACGGTGGAAAGACCTGGACATACGCAAGCGTGCGAGCCGACGGCGTCTCGCAGATTCGGTTCGCGACCGATGACATCGGCTACGCCTTCGGCAGCGGGCTCTTCATGACAACCAACGGCGGCAAGACCTGGACGATGCCGATCAAAGATGACGTCGAAGATGTCGAGACGCTCGACGGCACCGTCATCGTCCTTACGAATCCCTTACAGCAGTTGAAGATCCAGGTTGCGGCGATCGGCAGTTCCGACTTCAAAACGGTGACTCTGCCGAACGGCGCAGGCTCCTTCTACGGAGCGACGCTCGTCCGCACGAGGCACCTCTCCGTCCTCAAACTGGGCTATCACCCTGCTGGATCCATACAGGCGACGCCGATGTTCATCTCGACCGACGGCGGATACACCTGGACCGAGCGGGATGACCCCTGTGGCAGTTATGGGAATTCGAAGGGAAGCAAGATCAATACCGGCGCGGGCTGGGAGGTCACCACAGGGGCTGATGGATCGATCAGCTTGCTCTGCGAGCTTCGACCCGTCGGTGACAAGAGTGAGCAACAGCGTGTGGCGACGTCGACGGATGGCGGAAAGACGTTCACGTACTCGGTGACGACCGACGTCACCAACTCCGGCCGTAACAATCTCGTCACACCCGATGCGCATACCTACTTGGTGTCGGACGGGCAGGGGTTGCTGCGAAGTACTGATGCGGGTGCCACGTGGAACCGCGTTCTCTCGCGCTACGTGAGCAACGGCCCCTCACTGCGGTGCGGCTTCGAGACGTCGACGGTCGGACGCTGCACCGATGAGTCGACGATTTGGACGACCCGCGATGCCGGCGCCTCATGGACGTCGCAGCCCTTCGTCGGCGCGGCAGCGCCAGCGCCTCACATATCGGTGCTCTCGACTCCGAGCCCACCGATCACACAGTCGATGTCCTCTGAGTGCGGCGACATGCTCTCCATCCAGCCACAGCCGGAGGGCGACGCCCTTGGTCACGGTGGCCGCAAGATCATCTTCACCAACACTGGCGAGATCTACTGCAACGTCTCCGGCTATCCAATGGTTGGCTATGTGAACCCGCAAACCGTCGCGAAGCAGACGCTCAGCGGCTACCTCGGCGGCATCATGAAGAGCGTCACCCCGCAGGAGTTCGAACTCGCGCCCGGCGATCAGGTCTCGGTGGTCGTCGAGTGGGCGAACAACCCGTCGCGGGCCTGCCCGGACCCTGGAACCAAGGATTCGATGTTCATCACCGTTCCCGGTGGGTCCAAGCACACTCTCGGCGGTCCGATCGGCACCTGCCTGCTGGAGGTGCACCCGTTCGTCGCCGGGACCACCGGCTCGGACTCCTGACCCATCGTTTGGCAGTTGGCACTCAGGTCAGTAGAGTGCCAACCAGGACGGCTTGACCACCCGCGACGGCAGCCGTCCTTGCCTTAGCAGAGATAGACCAATAGGGAGATCCACCGTGACTGCCACCAAGGTCAGCATCCGCCCGCTCGAGGACCGCATCGTCGTCCAGGCAAGCGAGGCCGAGACCACCACCGCGTCGGGAATCGTCATCCCCGACACCGCCAAGGAGAAGCCGCAGGAGGGCACCGTCCTCGCTGTGGGCCCCGGTCGCATTGACGACAAGGGCAACCGTGTTCCGCTCGACATCGCTGTGGGCGACAAGGTCCTCTACAGCAAGTACGGCGGCACCGAGGTCAAGTACAGCGGCGAGGAGTACCTCGTGCTCTCCGCCCGCGACGTCCTGGCCGTCATCGAGAAGTAAGCCAAACGCGCTGCGCCCCACCGCCGGGGTCTTGAGACGCCCTTGGGCTCCTCAACCACCGGGGAGTGGGGCGCAGTCGGTTTGCGCTCAATTAGGAGAAAAATATGGCGAAGATCCTCAGCTTCGACGAGGACGCCCGCCGCGCACTGGAGCGCGGCATCGACAAGCTCGCGAACACGGTCAAGGTCACCCTCGGCCCGAAGGGACGCAACGTCGTCCTGTCAAAGAGCTTCGGCGCCCCCGTCATCACCAACGACGGTGTCACCATCGCCCGTGACATCGAACTGTCCGACCCTTACGAGAACCTCGGCGCACAGCTCGCCAAGTCGGTGGCCACCAAGACCAACGACGTCGCCGGCGACGGAACCACCACCGCCACCGTCCTCGCGCAGGCCCTCGTCAACGCCGGTATGAAGAACGTCGCCGCCGGGGCGAGCCCGTCCGCGCTCAAGCGCGGCATCGACGCGGCCGTCGAGGCCGTGAGCAACGCCCTCGACAAGGCGGCCATCCCGGTCAGCGGCCAGGAGTCGATCGCCCACGTCGCGACGATCTCCGCCCAGGACGCCACGATCGGCTCCCTCATCGGCGAAGCCTTCACGAAGGTCGGCAAGGACGGCGTCATCACCGTCGAGGAGAGCCAGACCCTCACCACCGAACTCGAATTCACCGAGGGCATGCAGTTCGACAAGGGCTTCATCAGCCCGTACTTCGTCACGGACCTCGAGCGGGGAGACACCAGCTTCGAGAACCCGTACATCCTCATCACCACGCAGAAGATCTCGACCATCTCCGAGCTGCTCCCGCTGCTCGAGAAGGTCGTGGAGGTGAACCGTCCTCTCGTGATCGTCGCCGAGGACGTCGACGGTGAGGCACTGTCGACACTGGTCGTCAACGCGATCCGTCGCACCTTCTCGGTCGTTGCGGTGAAGGCGCCGTTCTTCGGTGACCGCCGCAAGGCGTTCCTGCAGGACCTCGCCGTCGTCACCGGTGCGCAGGTCGTGGCGCCGGAGGTCGGCCTCAAGCTCGACCAGGCGGGTCTGGACGTGCTCGGCACCGCAGGCCGCGTCGCCGTCACGAAGGACACCACCACGGTGACCCACGGCTCGGCATCGCAGGAGGACATCAACGGTCGTGTCGCGCAGATCCGCCGCGAGATCGAGGCGAGCGACTCCGACTGGGACCGCGAGAAGTTGCAGGAGCGGCTGGCGAAGCTTGCCGGCGGCGTCGGCGTCATCAAGGTCGGCGCGGCCACCGAGGTGGAGCTCAAGGAGCGCAAGTTCCGCATCGAGGACGCGATCTCGGCCACCCGCGCCGCGATCGAGGAGGGCATCATCGCCGGCGGCGGCGCCGCCCTCGCTCACGCGGTGAGTGCCCTGGAGAACAACCTGAGCCTCGAGGACGACGTTGCCACCGGTGTGGCGGTCGTTCGCGATTCGCTCGTCGAGCCGCTGCGGTGGATCGCCAACAACGCCGGCCTTGAGGGCTACGTCGTGGTGAACAAGGTGCAGTTGCTCGGTGTCAACGAGGGCCTGAACGCGGCCACCGGTGAGTACGTAGACCTGCTCGCTGCCGGCGTCGTCGACCCGGTGAAGGTCACCAAGGCGGCTCTGGCCAACGCGGCCTCGGTCGCCAGCCTCGTCCTCTCGACGCAGAGCGCAATCGTGGAGAAGCCGGCCGAGGCCGAGGCTGACCACGGCCACGGCGGCCACTCGCACAGCCACGGCCCGGGCTTCTGATTTCGGCAACAACCGGAGCTGGTGATTTCGACAGGCTCAATCACCGGTAAGAGCAAAACAGTGCCCCGCAGCATCCTTGCTGCGGGGCACTGTGCTTTCGGGCGCAGGTGCGCGGACTGTCAGCTGATGCGCTGAGCGCTATGCCCGTCACTCGCTATCGCGAGGGCGCTGAGCTGCGCGATACGGCGACGCTTGGTGAGGATGCGGTCACGCTCCTCAACGGTGGTGCCGCCCCAGATCCCGTACGGCTCGCGTGCCGTGAGTGCCCATTCCAGGCAGCTCGCGATGACCGGGCAGATAGCGCAGACACCCTTGGCACGCGCCTCGCGGCGGGCCTTCGACGGTCCCCGTTCAGCATCCGGGTGGTAGAAGTTGTGCGTTCCCGAACCGCGGCAGGCGGCCCGGATCGCCCAGTCCCAGTCGCCCTCGTGGGGCAACGGCAGGCTGTGGATCTCGGCCATCCTTGGCGTCCTTAGCATGCGCGGTTGACGCCTCCTGCGCCGACCTCTGCTCTGTACAAAGACTGAGCGGCGGAAAGGTAACGCTCCGATTTGCGGGGAGCGCCGATCTATGGGTGTTGAACGTCTCAGCAGTGGCGAGACGCTGGTGGCTAGTTGCCGAAACGCGCGTGCGCCCGGATCGCGTCCGCGTAACCGCGTGCGTAGTCCCAGGTGACGTAGGCGTCCTCGTCCGGGTTGAAGGCCGGCTCGTGGACGTGGGTACGTCCTTCGCCGAGCAGGGCGCGGAGGTTCGCGGCCATCAGGTCCCAGCCGAAGTAGTGTTGCTCGCCGCAGTCGGCGCACTCGACGAGGATGCCCTCGACACCGACGGGTTCGAGGGCTGCACGGAAATCACGGAGTTCAGCAAGATCGGCCTGGACATCGCTTCGCTCGGCATCGGTGAGCGGCTCGATCGGCTCGGGTTCGTCCAACAGCGAGGCGGGGTCTGACGGGTCGCCGAGGAACGGGTCGATTGGACCCTCGTCCAAGTTCATCCGTCGTCCCCCGATCAGTGCGTCCCCGTGCGCTCATTCGATTCTTACACCTGTCTCGTGAAATGGGCACGTCGGGCACCGTGTTGTGACGGATCGGCAGGCCGCTCCTCGCCGCTACAATCAAGTACCGGCGCACCAGGAGAGATGACGTGTTCGACGCTCAGAGTGTTGATTCGGTGGCCACCGAGGTGACCGCCAGCGGCCTGCCAGCCAAGTTCGCCCACGTAGGGCTCACCTACGACGACGTTCTGCTCCTGCCCGGTGACACGGGCTACCTCCTGCCTGCCGACATCGACACCACCACGCGCCTGACGCGCGAGATCTCGATCAGCGTGCCGCTGCTCTCGGCCGCGATGGACACCGTCACCGAATCACGTATGGCGATTGCGATGGCGCGCCAGGGCGGCATCGGGGTGCTGCACCGCAACCTCTCCATCGAGGACCAGGCCCGCCAGGTTGACCTCGTCAAGCGCACCCAGACCGGCATGATCCCCAACCCGGTCACCATCGGTCCCGAGGCAACCCTCGAAGAACTTGACCGGGTCTGCGGCGAGTACCGCATCTCAGGGCTTCCCGTCGTTGACACCGGCAACTGCCTGCTCGGCATGATCACCAACCGCGATCTGCGCTTCGTCCCGGTCGGGGACTGGGCCACCACCAAGGTCGACGAGGTGATGACGAAGATGCCGCTCATCACCGCGCCCGTCGGCATCAGCCATGAGGACGCGACGGCGATCCTGCGCCAGCACAAGCGCGAACGCCTCCCGCTCGTCGACGAAGAGGGACGACTCGCGGGCCTCATCACCGTGAAGGACTTCGTCAAGTCCGAGCAGTTCCCCAACGCCAGCAAGGACGCCAACGGCCGGCTCATGGTCGGCGCGGCGATCGGCTACTTCGGCGATGCGTGGGAGCGGGCCACCACTCTTATCGATGCCGGCGTCGACGTCCTCGTCGCTGACACGGCGCACGGCTACGTCGGGCTGCTGCTCGACATGGTGAAACGGCTCAAGAGCGACCCCACGACCAAGCACGTGCAGGTGATCGGCGGCAACGTGGCGACTCGTTCCGGGGCGCAGGCCTTCGTCGATGCCGGAGCGGACGCCGTAAAGGTGGGCGTCGGTCCGGGCTCGATCTGCACGACCCGCATCGTCACCGGCGTCGGCGCACCGCAGATCACGGCGGTGTACGAGGCATCGCTGGCCTGCAAGTCCGCCGGCGTCCCGGTGATCGCCGACGGTGGTCTGCAGCACTCCGGCGACATCGCGAAGGCCATCGTTGCCGGAGCCGACTCGGTGATGATCGGATCGCTGCTCGCCGGCACCGAGGAGTCGCCGGGCGAGCTCATCCTCATCAACGGCAAGCAGTACAAGTCCTACCGGGGCATGGGGTCGCTGGGTGCGATGAGCAGCCGCGGCAAGAAGTCCTACTCCAAGGACCGCTACTTCCAGGCCGAGGTCGACAGCGACGACAAGATCGTCCCCGAGGGCATCGAAGGGCGCGTCGCCTATCGCGGTCCGCTGTCGGCAGTGGCGCACCAGCTCGTCGGTGGTCTGCGGCAGTCGATGTTCTACGTCGGCGCAGCCACGGTTGCCGAGCTCTCCGACAAGGGCCAGCTGATCCGCATCACGCAGGCTTCGCTCAAGGAGAGCCACCCCCACGACATCAGCGGCATCGCCGACGCCCCGAACTATTCGGCTAGCTAGTCGCGACGCCGCGCCAGAGGTCCACGCCGCCTTCGACGGCGTACTGGTCGATCTTCGTCAGCTCCTCGCTCGTCAGAGCGGGTCCGCTGATCGCGGCGATGTTGTCCTCGAGCTGCGACACGCTGGATGCGCCGACGAGGACGGAGGTGACGCGTGGATCGCGCATCGCCCACGTCAGCGCGAGCTGCGCCAGCGACTGACCGCGTGCGGCGGCGATGTCGTTCAGTGCTCGGATGTGACGGAGGTTCGCCTCGGTGAGCTGTTCGGACGATAGCGAGGTTTCGCGCGACATCCGCGAGCCCTCGGGTACGCCGTTGAGGTACTTGTTCGTCAGCAGGCCCTGGGCGAGCGGGGTGAAGACGATGCAGCCGGCGCCGACCTCCTCCAGCGTGTCGAGCAGACCGCCCTCGATCCACCGGTTCAGCATCGAATAGCTCGGTTGGTGGATGAACAGCGGCGTCCCCAGTTCTTTCAGGATCGCAGCGGCCTGAGCCGTCCGCTCCGCCGAGTAGGACGAGATGCCGGCATAGAGCGCGCGCCCTGACCTCACAGCGGTGTCGAGCGCACCCATCGTCTCCTCGAGCGGGGTGTCAGGATCGAAGCGGTGCGAGTAGAAGACGTCGACGTAGTCGAGTCCCATCCGCTTCAGCGACTGGTCCAGTGAGGAGAGTAGGTACTTGCGGGAGCCGAGGTTGCCGTAGGGGCCGGGCCACATGTCCCAGCCGGCTTTCGTTGAGATGAAGAGCTCGTCACGGTACGGCTTGAAGTCGCTGGCAAGGACGTGACCGAAGTTCTCCTCCGCGGAGCCGTAGGGCGGGCCGTAGTTGTTCGCGAGGTCGAAGTGTGTGACGCCGAGGTCGAAGGCGCGCTGCAGAATCGCGCGCTGCGTGTCCATCGGTTCAGCACCACCGAAGTTGTGCCAGAGGCCGAGGGAGATGGCCGGAAGGTCGATGCCGCTGCGGCCACAGCGGCGGTAGGTCATCGAGTCATAGCGGGTGGAGTCGGCAACGTAGGTCACGTCCTCTATTCTCCTACTCGGTCATTCGCTGGCGAACGCGGTCACCTTCACGTTGCAGGCGCGCAGCTGCATCTGCTTGGTGGTGAACACCTTCGAGGTGTTCGGAAGTGTGATCTGGGCGGAGTCCGACACCGGCGCGGAGCAGTTCGTGGTGGTGTTGGTGACCTGTGCCTGTGCCTCGTCCCCGGACTTGAGGAGGATCATCCCGCCGCCGTAACCGACGGGGATCTGTGCGCCGAGCGGCTTTCCGCTGCGCATCAGCTGGACGGCAGGCGAACCCTGCAGCGCGCATGCCGTCGTCGACGAGTTCGTGACGCTGATACCGGCGAGCTCCTGGCCCAGCGTCGCGCCGCCACGGAGCACGTCGAGCTTCACCTGACTCGCTGCGCAGGGCGGTGTCTGCGGCGTCGCGGAGGTTGCCGGAGCTGTCGGCGTCGTCGTATCGGTAGGTGTCGCACTAGTCGTGTCGCTGACGGACGGCACGGTACTCGTCGTCGGAGTCTCAGTCGGAGTCTCGGTCTGTGTAGGCGCGGTACTGCTTGTCGACACCGACGGCGTCTCCGGGGAGGTGGTCGGCAGCGGAGGCGACGAGCCGCCGGTCGTGCACGCCGCAAGCAGCACCCCGCCTGCGATCAGCATGCCGGCCGTCCTCACGAACGTGACGGCCGAAGGCGTCACTTGTCGATCCTCAGGTCCGTCGAATACGGCAGGCTGCTGACCTTGAGGCGGCTGTCCGACTGCAGCTGGTTCCACATCTCCTGCCACGCGCTGGCGCCGGTGAGCGAGCCACAGCTCTTCGCCTGGGCGCAGGCCGTCCACTCCGTGAGCGGTCCGCCGAAGTTGATCTTCGGCTTGCCCGTGGCGATACCGGTGAGCGAGATGTACTTCCACTGCTTGGCCATGGTCGTGTTGTAGATCTGCGGCAGATTGCGGATGCGCGTCGGCGACTGCCCGCCACCGAGACCGTAGAGCCCCGCCATCGTCCAGCCGTTGTTGCAGGTCTTGGCGGTCTTGCTCGGGGAGCATCCGTCGGCGGAACCGTTGAAGAGGAAGGGTGCCTTCGTCGCAGCGAGGTAGCCGCTGAGCCAGCTCTTCGTGGCGGCGTAACTGGCGCGGAAGCCGGGCTCCACGTCGTTGGCGCCGACGATGGTGACGCCCGCGTACTTCTTCGCATACGTGACGATCGGATCCACCACCTTGTCGGCCCATTCCTTGCCGGTCGTGCTCGAGACGTCCATGTCGTTGTTGGTGCCGATCGCGATGGTGGCGGGGGCGCTCGGCAGCTGACCCGCGGCGTAGCCGTCGACGTAGGCCTGCACGTTCGTCACGAGGGAGGCGTAGGAGATGAATCGCGTGGTCGCGGAGAGGATGACGCCGCCCTTGCTGTGGCTCTGCCCGCCGATGTCGAGCAACATGAGATAGCCGTGGCCACCCGGGTTCGCCTTCGCGTCAGCGAGGCCTTCGGCCTTCATTTGTGTTGCGTCACTGGCGCGGCCGTTCGCTATGTTGCGGATGTAGCGACTCGTGGAGATCGGTGCCGGAGTCGTCTGCGGGGGCGGTGCCGCCTGGGTGATGATCGCCGCCGAGACCGCAGCTGGTGAGGCCCCTGCCACGTTGGTGGCGATCACGCTGAAGGTGTAACTCGTCTTCGCCTTCAAGCCTGCGATCGTGGCCGTGGTGGCGGTGCCGGCCACTGTGACCACGACGTTGCCCGGTGCGGATGTGACGACGTAGCTCGTGGCGGGAGCACCACCGTCAGAGGCAGGCGCCTGCCACGTGACCGTTGCACCGCCGTAGCCCGAGAGCGCGGAGACGCCTTGTGGCGCCGAGGGCGCCACCGGGTGCACGGCGATGATGACGCCACAGCCGATCTGCACATCAGCGCCGGAGCCGACGTTCACCGCCGTGACGCAGACGGTGTGCTCCCAGTCGTCGCCAGGGCGCGGCAACGTGATCGCGAAGCCGTGGGTGGTGCCGTAGCCGGGACGCGCGGTGGCGAGGCTCGGCCGATCGACGTTCGCGAGGACGGGCGGCTGCGCGGCTCCGTCGATCGTCACCACGACGTTGATCGGATCAGCCGTGCCGAGGTCGATCGCCCACCCGGAGATGCTCATCGACGTGCCGTCGGCTGCTCGTGTGGCAGCGTCCAGCGAACCGACCGGCGAAAAACTCACCGTGATGTTCTGGCAGACCGGCGTCCCCGGTCCGGGCGTTCCGAAGGAGAGGTTGGTCGCGGCGACACAGACGGTGTGGACCCCCTCGACGGTCGTCGGAAGCGAGGCGCTGAATGCGTGGCCGCTGTGATCGCCGCTGGCGGCGTTCGCCGTCCCGCTGCCCGCCGCCGCACCGTCGAGGCTGTAGCTCACGGTCACCGGATCGGTGGTGTCAGGGTCGACTGCCCAGCCGTTCACCACGATTCCTCCCGCGGCGCCGATGGCCTGCGCGAGCGAGGTGATCTGCACCGTCGGGTTGTAGTTGAGCGTGATGCTCCGGCAGGCGACGTTGCGGCTTGCCCCCTGGCCGACGTTGACGCCGTAAAGGCAGATCGAGTGCGTTCCGGCAGGCACCTGGTATGTCCGGGTGATCGAGTAGCCGGTCTTGGGGCCGTCCTGGTTCGCGACGGCGGTCTCCAAGGTCTTGCCGTCCATGACCACCGCGGTGCTGAGCGCTGCCGTCGTGTCGGGGTCGCTCGCCCACCCGGTGACGGTGAAGCCGCCCGGCGCCTGTGCGAGTGAGGTGATGGCGCCGATCGGGCTGAAGTCCAGGGTGATCGACTTGCAGGCGAGTTTGCTGTCCGCTCCCTTGCCGAGGTTCTTCAACGTGACGCAGACGGAGTAGGCGCCGTTCGGCGCGGCGAACATCACGGAGTAGCCGTGTTTGGCGCCGGCCTCCGGGTGCGCCTTCGCCAATGCACTGCGGCTGATCGTCGCGACGGTGGTGGCCTTGACCGTCTTGAGCGCGGTGGCGGCGGCGGTGACGCCACCGGCGGTGGTGCCCGCCGCGACGGCCGGGACCGCCGCGGTGGCGCCGGTGACACTGAGCGCGACCTTGACCGTCGACTTGGGGGAGGTGGGATCGAAGGCCCAGCCGGCGACCTGAAGACCGCCCGGTACCTGCAGCACTCCGTCGACTGTGCCCAGCGGGTTGTAAAGGATCTTCAGCGTCTTACAACCGATCTGCACGCTGCTGGCGCTACCCCTTCCGGCGTTCACCGCCTTCACGCAGATGGTGTGGCTGCCGCTCTTCCACGGCAACGTCACTTCGTAGCCGTGCCGTGTACCGGCCGAGCGGTGCACCTTCGCGACGTCCTTGCGCGTGATGCTGGCGGTGACCTTCTTGTGGGCGGTCTTGCCGTCGACGTAGACCGCGACCTTGATCGACTTGGTGGTGTCGGGGTCGATGGCCCATCCCTTCACCACGAAGCCGGCGTCCTTCTGCTTCACCAGTTCGACGCGGCCGATCGGGTTGTGCGCCTTGAGTGAGGCGGCGTCCGCCGGGGAGGGGTCGAGAACGACGGGGGCGAGGACAGTACTGATGAGAAGCACCCCGGCAAGGATTCCGAGTCGGGTGGATCGTCGGCGGGCGCGTTTGGCCCGGGCGTGGCGGAGTGCGCGGGCGAGCAGGGATCCAGTCATGCGGCATCGTCCTGTGGCTGAGCGGGTCGCCGCCCCGATCTGGGACTGCGAGGGTTGCGTGTCTCGTCAGTTGTTGTTCTGAGAGGCGCATGCTTCCCCCGCGCGCCCGCCGCAGGGTTCCCAACGGCTGACTCGATGAAACCATCTGCGTTATAGATGTGACAACTGTGACGCGTGTGAATTAATCAAATTGTCAGCTTGGCGAGCGACCGATGATGAATCGCTGCGTGTCGACGGCCGCACCGTCGAAGAATTCATCGGCAGTCTCGACAAATCGTCGAACGCCGTCGTGGCTACTGGCATCGGCATCTTTCGCGATCGGCAGATAGCTGTGATCGAGGTCATGGGCGTCGCCGACGGTCGCGCCACCCTCGTCTTCGCGCAGCGTGGTGACGTTCCGGCGAGCCGTGTTGCCCTTGTCGTCGAGCCGGGGGACGAGGTCATGGGTGTTCTCCAACGCCAGCACCTGTACGGAGCGGGGCAGCGTGCCGACCGTCCTGCCGATCGGTGCCCCGGCGGTGAGCACGTGCGTGACGTTGAAGCGCCCGCTGCTTACCGCGGTCCGGGCGGCGTTTACCGCGATCATCCCGCCGAGGCTGTGGCCGACGAGCATCACCGGTTCGTCAGGGCGTACGCCGGCTCGTTCGAGCGCGTCGAGGACGCCGAGCTCGTAGCTGGTCCGCGCGCCATCGATGCTGCGGAGGTTGCTGGCCACGCCAGCGACGTTGCCGCTGTGCGGCGCGAGGTTCCAGGACTTGGTGCCGGTGATGTCCACGATGGCGGCGCGGCGCCCGTCCTCGCCGCGGATGATCCGGACGTCGATCGATCCGCCGGATCCCTCGTTGCGCAGTGCCAGTTCATCGAGGACATCGGTGATCGTCCGCGGCGGCGCGGTGGCACGTTCTTGGGTGTCCGATCCGAGGGCGGTGCTGACCGGCGAGCCGTCGTCGTAGATATGCGACGCGGCCTTCTCGACGCTCGGTTCGACCTGCCCGAGGACGAGGCTCATCTGGGCTGCGTCGAGGTTGAGGATGTCGTGGGCGACGCTGACCAGGTCCGGATCGTCGAGGACGATGTCGGACGCGGCAGCGGCATAGTGCCTGGCCAGGAGATCTCTTCCGGCAGGGAGGATCGTCAGTGGCATCTTCAGCTGCGCACCGACCACGTGCGCCCCGAACGACCACAGTCCGCCCGCCCAACCTGGCAGGTGCCAGCCGCCCGATCCGTCCTCGGCGTGCTCGTACTGCCGGATGGCGTCGGAGATGACGTCCCGCAGATCGTCGGCCTGGGCCGCGCAGGCGCCGAGACCGCCGGTGCCGTCGAGCGCGAGACGCAGTGCATGATCGAACTCGCCGCCGCCGAGCGGATCGAGGCGCAGTGCGAGCGCGACCTCCTCGGAATGGAGATAGCCGAGCATCGCGAACCTCGCCTGTGCGACGTTCTGGCTCGCCTCCGCGGTGTGTGTGGCGAGTTCGCCGAGCCACTCGGGCTCGACGGCGACCGCCTGGTCCTCACCTGTTGTCTCGCTGCGTCCGCTCAGGTCCGCGCCGGCATTCGTGCTCACCCGGCAATGCCCATGAGTTGTTCGACAGCGCCGGCGTGCCAGCGCATCGCGGTGGCGGCGTCGTCCAGGAGTGCTGCGGCCCGCTCGAAGCGAGCCGCGAGGACGCAGGCGTGATTGACGAAGGCGGTCGCTGCCGCCCCTCGCCACGGCGTGGTCACCGCAACCAGCCGGAGTCGCGCGGCGGAGCGCCGCACGGCCTCGGCCTGCTGCCCGATCCGGGTCGCGATCTGGCGCAACGCGACGGGGTCCGCCGGGTGGGTGTCGGAGGGCAGCGCAGAGGGCACGCGAGCAGCGTCGTAAGGTGGCGGGCGACGGGCAACGTCGAGTCCGGCAACTGTGGAAAACCATGCGGCGCCGAACGCACGTGCGAAGGGCCGAAACACAGCGTGGCGGCCAGCGATGCCCCGTCCTGGCGTGATTCAATACGGCAGCGAATCACATCAGTGCAATTCACAACCTGCAGGGAATGACCGTCGAGGGAGATCAGGGCATGGACTTCGCCGCTGCCGGGTCAGCCGACGCCGCTCGTGGTGCAGAAGACGCTGACACCGCAGAAGACGGCCTGACTCGACGCGACCGCGAGATCCTCGCCTTTGAGCGGCAGTGGTGGAAGTACGCTGGCGCCAAGGAGCAGGCGATCCGCGAGCTCTTCGACATGTCGACGACGCGGTACTACCAGGTGCTCAACGCCCTCATCGACAGCCCGGCAGCCCTCGGGGCCGACCCCATGCTCGTCAAGCGCCTACGGCGGCTGCGTGCGAGCCGCCAGCGCCAGCGGTCGGCCCGTCGATTGGGTATCGAGGTCTGAGCTGAGCGCACAGCACAGCCGAGCCAGTCGCCAACTCGCCCGCCGACGGCGGCGGGACCGTCTGATCGGCAGCAGCATCATCGTGGTCGGCCTGATCGTGGGCGCGATCGCGATCTTCGCCGTCCGGCACCCCAAGAACTCCGGGACCGAGGCGGGTACGGCCAATCCGTCCGCCTCCGTTTCGTCCTCGGCGACCGTGAGCACCTCGCCGAGCACCAATACGAGCCCGACGACCACCTCGTCCTCACCGGCCGACTCGGCGACGGCCACCGGATCGAGCAGTTCCTCGGTGTCCGCGGTCTCGCTGGTCGTCCTCAACAACACCACGACAGCCGGCCTCGCGGGCCAGGTCGCCAAGCAGTTCGAGCAAGCCGGCTGGACGGTCACCAAGTCCGACAACTATCAGGACGACATCATCTCGACCTGTGCGTACTACGACCCGGACGTGCCCGGTGCCAAGGAGGCGGCGCAGGCACTGAAGGCGACCTTCCCGAAGATCAAGCGCATCTTGCCGCAGTTCACCGAGCTAGCCTCGTGGCACAGCCCGATCGTCGTGATCCTCGTCCAGGACTGGCTCAACTAGATAGGTCGCGAAATTCGCCCTACGGCCCTATGTCATCATTGATGGCATAACCCGCTCGCGCGGCACATAAGTAGTGCTCATCCAGAGGGGCAGAGGGACCGGCCCGACGAAGCCCCGGCAACCGCACGCACGCAGTCACCATTCTTGGTGAGGCCCGTTGTGTGCAGGTGCCAACTCCGGCCTGGGATCATCCCGGGAAAGATGAGGAGAGGCCTCGTACATGACTGCGACCGTTGCCGACCGGCAGACCGTCCCTTCCCCCGCCCGCGCTCTCGTGTGCCGCAACTGTGGCGCGGAGTACCCGCTCGGTGCCCAGCACGCCTGCTTCGAGTGTTTCGGCCCGCTCGAGATCGGCTACGACAAGGACGCCCTCGCGCGGGTCACCCGGGAGCAGATCGAGTCCGGGCCGCACTCGATCTGGCGCTATGCCGGGCTGCTGCCCGTCGGGCAGAACCCCGAGACTCGCGTGGAGTCGAACACCGGTATGACGCCGCTGATCCGCGCCGACCGTCTCGCCGAGGAGCTCGGCTTCACCGCCCCCATCTGGATCAAGGACGACTCCGCCAACCCGACGCACTCCTTCAAGGACCGCGTCGTGTCGCTGGCGGTGACCGCCGCGCGCGAGCTCGGCTTCGCGCGGATCGCCTGCGCCTCGACGGGCAACCTCAGCAACTCGGTCGCTGCGCATGCTGCGCGCATCGGGATGCCGTCGATCGTCTTCGTCCCCGCTGACCTGGAGGCGCCGAAGATCGTGCAGTCGGCGATCTACGGCGGCGTCCTCGTCGGGATCGAGGGCTCCTATGACGACGTCAACCGGCTCTGCTCCGAACTCACCGAGATCGACGAGTTCGAGAACACCGGCTTCGTGAACGTGAACATCCGGCCGTACTACGCCGAGGGGTCGAAGACGCTGGGCTACGAGGTCGCCGAGCAGCTCGGCTGGCGCCTGCCGGGGCAGTTCGTGGCGCCGATGGCCTCGGGTTCGATGCTCACAAAGATCAACAAGGCATTCGGCGAGTTCGTCGCCGCGGGGATCGTGCCGTCCTCGTCGTGGAAGGTCTACGGCGCGCAGTCGGCCGGCTGCTCGCCGATCGCGACGGCGTTCGAGGCCGGCAGCGACACGGTGATTCCGGTGAAGCCGACCGGCATCGCGAAGTCGCTGAACATCGGCAACCCCGCGGACGGGCCGTATGCGCTGGACGCCGTGCGCTCGACCGGTGGCGCGATGGCCGCCGTGGATGACGACGAGATCCGTGAGGGCATCCGCCTGCTGGCCCGCACCACGGGGGTCTTCGGCGAGACCGCCGGCGGCGTCACCGTCGCGGTGTTGAAGAAGCTCGCCGAGAGCGGTCAGATCGACAAGGACACCGAGACGGTGGTCTTCAACACCGGCGACGGTCTCAAGACGATCGACGCTGTGGTGGGCGGGGCTCGTCCTACTGCGGTGATCCCGCCGACCATCAAGGGCATGCGCGCCGCCGGCCTGATCTAACGGCTCGTCTTTGTGTGTCTGAGGGCCGCTGCGGGGCTCGAATAGCGGCCCTGCGCAACACAAGGTCTCGTCCTTGTGTGTCTGAGGGCCGCTCTGAGGCCCGGATTACGGCCCTGCGCAACACAAGGTTGGGCCGCGACCCAACCGAATTGGCCGCTGAGGCCGTAGACGGCGTATGAAGGCGGCCATGAGCGGCGAGCGGAGCGAGCGCGGCTCAAAGCCCGTGGGGGAACCGGCCGACTTTGCGGAGTGGGCTCGTCCTGCGTTGCTGTCGATGACGCGGCTCGCCCGGCGCCTAGCCCCGCCCACCGAAGTTGAGGACGTGGTGCAGGACGCACTGACGCGGGCGTGGCAGAAGTGGTCCACCTACGACGTTGAGCGGGGCACGCCGACGGTGTGGCTGCTGGCGATCGTCGCCGACCGGGCACGCGCCGCACGGGTTGCGCGGGTGAGATCGCTACGCGTCGTGGACGATGCGGCGCCGATGCCGGAGCAGCCGGTGACCGACACCATTGCCGACGTCGATCTCGACCGGGCCATCGAGGTTCTCGCCGAGCGGCAGCAGCTCGCGGTGCAACTGCATTACTTCGTCGGACTCAGCGTTGACGAATGCGCCGCCGTCATGGAGTGCTCCCCGGGAACGGTGAAGTCGACCCTCTTCGATGCCCGGCGCCGTTTGCGTGAATTGCTGGAGGTTGGCGATGACTGACGAGGAACTCGATCAGATCCTCACGGGCGCGGGAGCCCGATGGCGCGCGGCGAACACCGGGGTCGCCACGGTCGATCCCGCTTCGGTGGGCTCCGAGGTGATCCCGCTGCAGTACGAGGACGACGTTGCGCCACCTGCTGCGCGCCGCCGTCTCTGGCCTTGGCTGATCGCCGCCGCCGCGGCGGCAGTCCTCGCTGTCGGTATCAGTCTTGTCGTGACGGTTCCGGGCGGTAGTGACCAGACGGCTGGCTCCGCACTCGTTCCTTACGCTTCGTGGAACCTCGTGAGCTTCGGCTTGGACGACAGTTCGGGGACGCTGGTCAACCAGGCGGTGACTGGCGCGAGCTTCCACCTGCAGATCACGAAGGGTACGCATTCCAACGGCGACGGATCGAGCATCGTCGCTGACATCGGTTGTGGCACGACCTCGGGAGCGGTGGACGTCTTCCACAACCCCGACGGTCGGTCAGGGGGGCTCACCTTCGGTGATCTCGCGACGGCCGCGGTGGGTTGCACGAAGGCCGTTGCGGCAGGACCGGCGCTCGATGACGTCTTCATGCCGACGCCTGGCAATGATCCGCATCAGGCGTTGTGGAGGATGAGCGGCGGCGACCTCGTGCTGGACGGCTCCGGCGCGGAGCTGATCTACGCGCCCGCCACCGGCACGCACACGGCGCCCGCGCTGCTCGGCACGTCGTGGAAGCTTGCAAACTTCACAGACACGGCAGGCAAGACAAGTAGCGACGTGGAGCAGGCCGCGCTCACGATCACGGCCGGCGGCACCTACATCGGTAGCGATGGCTGCAACAACGTCGGCGGAACGGTAGACGTCACCGGTGGCGCGGTGAGCAGAAATGGGGACGCCACGGGTAAAGCCACGTTCCACCCCGCTGCCCAGACGGCGATCGGCTGCCCGAGCGCAGTCACGTTCGAGGAAGTCCTCGGCGGTGAAGCTCCGGCGGCGTGGCAGATCTACGGCAGCGGCAAGTTGGCGGTCACCCGTAACGGAGTCGGGTCACTGGTCTTCGTCTCCGCGGAGCCGACCGTGCCAGCGTCCTCAGCCTCGCAGCTAAGTGGAACGAAGTGGAGTCTCTACAGCTATTGCAACGGCAATACATGCGGGACGGTTTCTCACGCCACGGTAGGCACCGTTCCAGACCTGGCCTTCGACCACGCAACGATCACGGGTAACAACGGCTGCAGCACTGCCTTCCAAGGCACGTATGCGCTGGAACGGGCGACGATGACAACCCAGGTGACCTGGAACTCGCCGGGAGGCAGCAGCGTCTCGCAGTGTGCCGATCCGCCTCCACCGGTCTACGCCATTCTCACAGCGAAGAAGATCACGTGGTCGGTGACGTCGGAATCGCTGCAGCTCAGCGCGGATGGGTCGGTATTGAAGTACGTGCCATACGCGTCCCCACCGGCGTCCTCCTCCTCTCCGCCGTCGTCGCCGACCACGTTGGTCGGCAGGACGTGGCTCATCGACGCGGTGGAGCATGCGGGCTCCGCCAGCACCACGTACGGCTGGGTGTCCTCTGCGGTCGCGGCGCGGCTGAGCTTCTCGTCAGCGGGCGAGGTCTCCGGTACGAACGGCTGCCAATCCTTCCGAGGCAAGGCCGTCTTTGGGATGGACGACGCTACCGTCGAGATCAACTCGCTCAAGCTTTCGGCGGGACCGGCGTGTCCCGCTTCGACGCCCATTGTTCCCACGGTCTCCGACGGAACGTGGACCGTGAAGAACAGCGGCGGTTTCCTCTATCTGGCGAAGGGTTCGCTGACGCTGGTCTATGACCCGGCCGAGAGACGAGTTGCCGCGGAATCGCAGGTGGAATCAAGCGCGCCGTAGCCGCAGACTGGGTGGATGGAGCCCGAACTGATTCCGATCGTCTTCGAGGACGAGCCGGAGCAGCCTGCGTCTTCCGGGCAACCACCGGCCAAACGTCGCTGGTGGCCCTGGCTGCTAGTGGGCGCCCTCGCCGTCGCGGCAATAGTCGCAGCCGTGGTCGGGGGCTCGCACGATAAGACGCCGCCCGTCCCGGTCGCGCAATCCACCCTCGCGGGGACCTCCTGGCTGTTGCAGAGCTTCACCGACAAGGACGGTGCACACCAGGCGACGCCGGGCAGCAACGACAGCACGATCAGCGGTGCGTGGCTCGGCTCCGGCGTCACCTTCGGCGCGGACGTCGTCCAGGGCAGCGACGGTTGCAACCACTTCGGAACCGCGCGCGCAACGGTGAGCGGCAACCACCTCGACTTCGGCACCGTCTCCACGACCTACGTCGGCTGCCTCGACCCCGTGCTGCAGCGGCAGGTTGCTGCCTTCACCACCGTCCTCAACGGCGGAGCGATGTGGCGGACGACAGGCAGCGTCCTCACGCTGAGCTCCGGTACGGTGACGCTGCAGCTGGCCGCCACCCCGGCATCGCCCCCGTCGTCGCCGGCATCGATAGCTGAGGCTGCGACATCTCCGGCCTCGCCTCCGGTTCCGCAACCGGACTGGGCCTTCGTCGTCGAGCAACCGGGCATACATCCGTCGCTGCTCACCAGCACGTCGTGGCGCCTCACGTCCTACGCCGAACAGGACGGTGCGCTGTCGAAGGCGTCGCCCGGTGCGGCGATCACCCTCGTCATCGACGGAGGTGGTGGCGTGGTCGCGAGCGATGGCTGCAATGTCATCCGCGGCGAGATCGACGTCACCAGCTCGGGCACCGTCGACGGCGTGCCGGCGCGGCAGCTCGCCTTCTATGAGAGCGGTGATCTCGGGGCGAAGTCCTGCCCGAGCGCGGCGGCTGTCGATCGGCTGTTCCTCGGCAGCGCCGACACCGGAGACGTCATCCTCGCCACTGTCCAGGACGGCGATCTGACGTTGAAGCGGGCGGGTGGCGTGATCCTGCGCTACGCGACGCTCTGACGGCCGTCGGGAATTGTCCGCCGCAGTTGATACGTTTCCAGGACTATGAGTTCGGAATTCGGTGCCCTGATCCAGATGACCGCGCGCGAAGGCATGCGCGGCGAGCTGTTGCGCGTCCTGCGTAACTACGCCAACACGCTCGACGGTGAGCCCGGAACTCAGCTCTACGCGGTTGCGGCCGACCCGAACGGTGAGGATCTCGTCTGGATCTGGGAGCAGTTCGCTGACGGCGCAGCGGTGCAGGCCCACTTCCAGCACGACTTCTTCCGCGCCCTGCAGCTTGAGCTTGAGGATCTCCTCGCCGAGCCCCCGGCAATTCGGCCCCTCGCGCCCTTCGTTGCGCGGGTCAACGGCGTCGCAGCGGAGTAGATCCGCGGTTGAACCGGAGTTAGCACTCGGCTACCCTGACTGCTAACGGTCGAAGATGAGGTGCCCCGGATGGGCGCCGTCCGTCGCGGGCATCGCCGGCCGGCAAGTGAGACATTCCCGAAGGGACAGCCGCATATGGCCAAGTTGATCGCGTTCGATGAAGAGGCCCGCCGCGGCCTTGAGCGCGGCATGAACACCCTCGCCGACGCCGTCAAGGTGACGCTCGGCCCGAAGGGTCGCAACGTCGTGCTGGAGAAGAAGTGGGGCGCCCCCACGATCACCAACGACGGTGTCTCGATCGCCAAGGAAATCGAGCTCGACGAGCCGTACGAGAAGATCGGCGCCGAGCTCGTCAAGGAAGTTGCCAAGAAGACCGACGATGTCGCCGGTGACGGCACCACCACCGCCACCGTCCTCGCCCAGGCCCTCGTCAAGGAAGGCCTGCGCAACGTCGCCGCCGGTGCCAACCCGATGGCACTGAAGCGTGGCATCGAGGCCGCTGTCGCCGCCGTCTCCGAGGTACTGGGCAACCAGGCCAAGGACGTCGAGACCAAGGAGCAGATCGCGGCCACCGCCTCGATCTCCGCCGCTGACACCACCGTCGGCGAGCTCATCGCCGAGGCGATGGACAAGGTCGGCAAGGAAGGCGTCATCACCGTCGAGGAGAGCAACACCTTCGGCCTTGAGCTTGAGCTCACGGAGGGCATGCGCTTCGATAAGGGTCACCTGTCGCAGTACTTCGTGACCGACACCGAGCGTCTCGAGACCGTTCTCGAGGAGCCGTACATCCTGATCGTCGAGAACAAGATCAGCAACGTGAAGGACCTCCTTCCGCTGCTCGAGAAGGTCATGCAGACCGGCAAGCCGCTCGCGATCATCGCCGAGGACGTCGAGGGCGAGGCCCTGGCCACGCTCGTCGTCAACAAGATCCGCGGCACCTTCCGCTCCGTGGCCGTGAAGGCCCCGGGCTTCGGTGACCGTCGCAAGGCGATGCTGCAGGACATTGCGATCCTCACCGGTGGCACCGTGATCAGCGAGACCGTCGGTCTCAAGCTCGAGAACGCCACGCTCGAGGACCTCGGTAAGGCCCGCAAGTTTGTCACCACCAAGGACGAGACCACTCTCGTCGAGGGTGCGGGCGACTCGGACCAGATCGCCGGTCGCGTCAACCAGATCCGCTCCGAGATCGAGAAGAGCGACTCCGATTACGACCGTGAGAAGCTGCAGGAGCGCCTGGCGAAGCTCGCCGGCGGTGTTGCGGTGATCAAGGTCGGCGCTGCCACCGAGGTGGAGCTCAAGGAGCGCAAGCACCGCATCGAGGACGCCGTCCGCAACGCGAAGGCTGCCGTCGAGGAGGGTCTTCTCCCCGGTGGTGGTGTCGCGCTGGCGAACGCTACCGTCACCGCGTTCGACAAGCTCGACCTGGTCGGCGATGAGGCCACTGGCGCCAACATCGTCAAGGTCGCGCTCCTCGCGCCGCTCAAGCAGATCGCGATCAACGCCGGTCTCGAGGGTGGCGTCGTGTCGGAGAAGGTGCTCGGCCTGCAGCCGGGTTGGGGCCTCAACGCCGCAACCGGCGAGTACGTCGACATGTTCGCCGACGGCATCGTCGAGCCGGCCAAGGTGACGCGCTCTGCACTGCAGAACGCGGCGTCCATCGCAGCGCTCTTCCTCACCACCGAGGCCGTTGTCGCCGACAAGCCTGAGAAGGCCGCGGCTGCTCCGGCGGGCATGCCCGGCGGTGACATGGACTTCTAGGAGTCCATGAGCTAACTGAACAGCAACAGAAGGGGCGGTCCCGTACGGGACCGCCCCTTCTGTTCGTCTGCCGTCCTCTACGAGTGGGTGACGTCGGCCGGATCGGGTGCGGTGATCGTCAGCGGCGCGTTGAACTTGCTCAACAGCACGCTGACGTCCTTGTGCTCGCCCAGCAGGGTCGCGCTGAAGGCGAGCTTCACCGGTTGAGACTGGTCATTGGTCCACAGCTCGGTCGGGATCGGATCCTTGCCGAGAAGAGCGAAGAGTTGGCCGATCGGAGTCGAAGAACCGACTTTCGAGGGCTGCACCTGCATCGTCCAATGCACCACGTGCGCGCCGTCCAGAGTCTGCTGGGCCGCGTTGCTCGTGCTGGCAGCATCGAGCAGGGCCACGACCGAGCCCGGGGAGGCCAGCAACGTGGTGACGCCGACGTTGCTCAACGGGGAGGCGGCGATCTTCACCTGCGGGATCGAACTGTCCGCCTTCACCTCGGCCCAGTCCTTGCCGTCCACCGGTGTCGTCAGTTTGAGGTAGCTACTGGCTCCCACGGTGATGGTCTCGTACGGGACCTGATCCTGACTCGTCATGATGTGCAGGGCCGTGACCGTCCCTTTCGTCAGCGTGACGTCGGCGGTGCCCTTGGTCGTCCCGGTATCGGTGTCGAGGTGCACCGAGGTGAGGGAGTTCAGCACCGCTTCTACGTTGGGGACGGGGTCGGCGATATCGCCGGTGGCGGAGGTGCTGCCGGCTGAGGGCTTGCCGCCAGATGAGGAGGAGCAGCCCACGACCAGGACGAGGGGGAGGACGGCAAGCACGGCGATTCGGGCGCGGTGGTGTGGCACGTCCTTACGCTAGCGCGCGGCAGCGGTGCGGGCGGTCGCGGTGAGGGACGGACCTCAGTGGCTGACATCCCATACGTGGTGCTCGAGGTCGTGCAGCATGTAGCGCCCCAGGCTGTCGACGGTGAACTGGCTGCCGTTCGAGCGACGTCCGGGGCGGTTCCAGGCATCGGGCGCGACGGCCGCGTAGGTCGAGGCGAGGGCGTCTGCCGCGGCGTCGAGTTCGTCGGCCACTGTGGCGGGGTCCTGCTCCCAGTAGCGGTCCTCGATCGCCGAGGCGTCCTGGTCCCAGTTCTGGAAGAGGGGGTCGTCCTCGGTGAGCATCGATGTAGCTCGGGCGTTCATGATCTGGCACATGTCGCGGACGTGGCAGGCGTACTCGACCTTCGACCAGACTGCGGGTGCCGGACGGTCGGCGGCCTGCGGCGAGCCCAGCGCCAGCCTGAACGCGGCCGAGCCGGCCCGGACACGCAGCGGGATATCGGCACGGTCAACGGCGACGGCGTCATAACCGCACTCGGCGCAGACCTCCTCGAGGACGAACGTCCAGTCGCGGTCTTCGGGATCGGGCTGGATCGTGGGCTCGCTCATGTCGTCAGACTACGAGGGCGGTGAAACAGATTCCGCTCCACGGCGGGCCAGCCAGAGCAGTAGTCCGACCGCCGGTAGGCACGCGCCGAAGACCGCGATACCGCTCCACCCGTAAGCGTTGTGGAGCACGCCGGTGATCGCCGAACTGATCGCGCCACCGACGAAGACAGAGGTCATGAAGGCTGCGGTGAGGCGGGCGCGGGCGGTGGGGTCGAGGGCATAGATGTCGCGCTGGCTCAGTACCTGGTGAACCTGCACCGCCATGTCCAACAGGACGCCGGCAAGACCGAGCAGGACGAGTTGACTCGCGCCGAGCCATGCCAGCACCAGCGCGCCGCCGGCGAGGGCGAGGGCGAGGCCACGTCCTAACTCGCCGTAGCCGCGGTCGCCGATGCGTCCGGCGATCGGTGCGCTTGCCGCGCCTGACGCACCGACGAGGGCGAACAGCGCGACACCCGCCTGACTCAGACCGTGCTTGTCGATGAGTTCGTACGCCACTCCGGTCCAGTACGCGGTGAAGGCCCCGAACATAAGCGCCTGGCTCAGCGCGCGTTGCCGCAGCACCGGATGGTCGCGGAGCAACTGGAGCACGGATGCGATGAGGCGCGGGTAGGTGGTGTCGTGCTCGGGTGCCCGCTTGGGCAGCAGGCGCACGATCACCGCAGAGGTGAGCAGCATCAGTCCGGCGGAGATGAAGTAGATGCTGCGCCAGCCCATTGCATTCGCCGCAAGCGAGGCGACGCTGCGGGCAAGCAGGATGCCGAGCAGCAGTCCGCTCATCACCCGTCCTACGAACTGGCCGCGCTGCTCCTCGGGAGCGAGGTGCGCGGCGAGGGGGACGAGGATCTGTGCCACCACCGAGGTGAGGCCGATGAAGAGTCCAGCCGCGAGGAAGACGCCGAGGTTCGGGGCGAGGGCCGCGACGACGAGCGCGGCGGCGGTGACGAGCAGCGTCCTCGATGCCAGCGAACGGTTCTCGCGAAGGTCACCGAGCGGCGTGAAGAACGCGAGGCCGAGGGCGTAGCCGATCTGGGTGATCGTGACGACGATGGTGGCGGAGCCCTGGCTGACGTGGAACGACTTCGACACGAGGTCGAGCAGCGGCTGGGCGTAGTAGAGGTTGGCGACGCTGGCGCCACAGGCGAACGCCAGGACGAGCGTGATGAGTCGCAGCTGCCTGGCCTGCGCCGCTGCCGGTGCTTCGGTCGTTGAAGTCACGCCTAGAACAAGTGGTGGCCGCGAACCGTTGTTCCCGGCCACCACTCCGGTATCAGCTTTCAGCGGCCTTGTGCAGGGTGCTCTTGTCGTGGGCGAAGAACTGGTCGGGGAACTCCGCCATCGTCAGCTTGGTGGACTGGTCATACGTCCACGTGCCGTCACCGTTGACGGTGATGGTCAGGTCGTAGCTGACCGATGAGGCATTCCGCCCGAGATAGGCGTTCTCGCCGATCGTGTACGTCGGGCTGGCGAGTGTCGCGCCGAGGACGACCTCGGTCGCGTCGGCGTCGATGCCGATACCACCGGCGAGGACGGCGATGCCGCGCGGAACGATGAAGCCCTTCAGCACCTCACCGGCAGCTGTGCCAGAGCGGGCCCCATTCGTTCGCCATCTGTTCCCGTCCGGATAAGAGGTCATGTGGCGCGAATGCTATCGGTCGCCACGCGCCGCGGCCGCGGACCGTTCGCCCGGCGTCGTCATGATCAACAAACCAATCCAATCTGGTCGCTATCCGACCAAGAAGGTTTGTTGATCATGAAGAGGGTTCAGAGAGGACGGAGCAGGTCGTCGGCGTCGACGATCGTGTAGGCGTAGCCCTGCTCGGCGAGGAACCGTTGACGGTGCGCCGCGTACTCGGCATCGAGGGTGTCTCGGCTGACGACCGTATAGAAGTGCGCCTGCCGCCCGTCGTGCTTCGGCCGCAGCACGCGCCCGAGACGCTGCGCCTCCTCCTGCCGCGAGCCGAAAGTGCCGCTGATCTGGATCGCCACCGCGGCCTCGGGCAGGTCGATGGAGAAGTTCGCCACCTTGCTCACCACCAGCACCCGCTCCTCGCCATTGCGGAAGGCGTCATAGAGCCGCTCCCGTTCCTTGGTCGAGGTCGAGCCCTGAATGATCGGCGCACCGTCGAGTTCGGCCGAGACGTCGTCGAGCTGATCGAGGTAGGCGCCGATCACCAGGATCTGGTCGTCGGGGTGGTTCTCGACGATCGTGCGCACCACCGGCAGCTTCGTCCTCGCCGTCGCGGCGAGCTTGTAACGGTCCTCGGGCTCGGCTATCGCATACGCCATCCGCTCCGCGTCGGTGAGCGTCACGCGCACCTCTGTGCAGTCGGCGGGGGCGATCCAACCCTGGTTCTCGATGTCTTTCCACGGCGCGTCGTAGCGCTTCGGCCCGATGAGGCTGAAGACGTCGCCCTCGCGGCCGTCCTCACGGATCAGTGTCGCGGTGAGGCCGAGGCGACGCCGCGACTGCAGGTCAGCGGTAAGACGGAAGATCGGCGCCGGAAGCAGGTGCACCTCGTCGTAGACGATGAGGCCCCAATCGCGGGAGTCGAAGAGCTCGAGGTGGCGGTACTGTCCACCGCGCTTGGTCGTCATCACCTGATACGTGGCGATGGTGACCGGCCGGATCTCCTTCTTCTCGCCGCTGTACTCGCCGATCTCCTCCTCAGTGAGGCTGGTGCGGGCGATGAGCTCACGCTTCCACTGCCGACCGGCGACGGTGTTCGTCACCAGGATCAGCGTGGTGGCCTGCGCCTGTGCCATCGCGGCCGCGCCGACGAGCGTCTTGCCGGCACCACACGGCAGCACGACAACGCCGGAGCCACCGGCCCAGAACATGTCGGCCGCCTGACGCTGGTAGTCGCGCAGCTCCCAGCCGTTGGTCTCGAGCGCGATCGGGTGCGCCTCGCCGTCGACGTAGCCGGCGAGGTCCTCGGCGGGCCAGCCGACCTTGAGCAACGCCTGCTTGAGGCGTCCACGCTCGCTCGGGTGTACGAGGACGGTGTCGGCGTCGACGCGCTCGCCGAGCATCGGCGCGATCTTCTTCTGCCGCAGCACCTCTTCAAGGACGGCACGGTCGAGGCTGACGAGGACGAGGCCGTGCACGGGGTCCTTCACCAGCTGCAGGCGGCCGTAGCGGTCCATCGTGTCGGCGACGTCAACGAGCAGGGCATGCGGCACCTGGTAGCGGCTGAACCGCACCAGCGCGTCGACCACCTGCTCGGCGTCGTGCCCCGCGGCGCGGGCGTTCCACAGGCCCAGCGGGGTGAGGCGGTAGGTGTGCACGTGCTCGGGGGAGCGTTCCAGCTCAGCGAAGGGCGCGATCGATGCCCGGGCCTGCTGGGCGAGGGGATGGTCGACCTCGAGCAGCAGCGTCTTGTCGGACTGGACGATCAGTGGGCCGTCGGTCACACGTAACTCCCGCGGGGTGCGGTGGTTTCGACACGGCCGCGGTGCGGCCTTCTCAACCACCTCAGTTGGGCAACACTCCATTATGAGGGGGTGACGACATTGGAGTGCGCGGCCTTTCAGGAAGGCCGTTGCGCATCCTGTGTTCAGATACGCACCCCGTATGAACAGCAACTGGCCCAAAAGAATGCCCGCGCCCAGCAGCTGGTGAAGGCAGAGGTGTGGCTGCCCCCGGTTGCCGGCGAAATCGCCGGGTTCCGGACCAAATCCAAGCTCGTCGTCGGTGGCAGCACCGAGTCACCGACACTGGGAATCCTCGATTCCAACCAGCACGGCGTCGACCTCAGCGACTGCCCGATCGTGGATGCCCGCATCCTCACCGTCCTGCCGGCGTTGAAGCGCTTCATCGCCACCGCGGCGCTGGCGCCTTACGACGTACCCGCCCGCCGCGGCGAGTTGAAGAACCTCATCCTCACCGTCGCGCCGAACGGCGAGCTGATGCTGCGCTTCGTGCTCCGTTCCACCGAGTCCGTGCTGCGCATCCGCAAGCACCTGCCCGCACTGCAGGACGAGCTGCCTCAGCTGCGTGTCGTCACGGTGAACCTGCTGCCCGCGCACGCCGCGCTCGTCGAGGGCGAGGAGGAGATCGTCCTTACCGAGGTCGACTCACTCGACATGACGCTCGGTCAGACGACAGAGGACGCCGTCACCCTGCACCTGCTGCCGCACAGCTTCTTCCAGACGAACACCGCCATAGCGCAGGCCCTCTACACGCAAGGACGGACCTGGATCGATGAGACCGACCCGTCCTCGATCTGGGATCTGTACTGCGGCGTCGGCGGATTCGCGCTGCACGCCGCGCACGGAC
Organism: Jatrophihabitans sp.; assembly: GCA_036502295.1. Taxonomy (GTDB): domain Bacteria; phylum Actinomycetota; class Actinomycetes; order Mycobacteriales; family Jatrophihabitantaceae; genus DASXYU01. The sequence continues at coordinate 40,259 of DASXYU010000039.1, forward strand.
GCAAGATCACCGGCGTCGAGGTGAGCGAGGAGGCGGCGGCGAGCGCCCGGCGTGCAGCGGCCGAGGCGGGCATCGATGCCACCTTCATCGCCGAGGACGCCACCACCTGGGCGAAGGCGCAGCCAGGCCCGGCCGAACTCGTCATCGTGAACCCGCCGCGGCGCGGTATCGGTACCGAACTCGCAACGTGGCTGGAGGAGTCGGGTGTGGAGCGCGTCCTCTACTCCTCGTGCAACGCCGACAGCCTCGCCGCAGATCTCGCCACGATGCCGTCGCTGCGTCCAGTGCGGGCGCAGGTCTTCGACATGTTCCCGCACACTGCCCACTTCGAGACGCTGGTATTGCTCAACAGAGGTCGCTGAGTAGCGAAGCGTGTCGAAGCGTCCGGCCCTTCGACACGCGATCTTCGGTCGCTACTCGGGGACCTCGTCCACCAGGGCGACGCCGGTGATGCGGTGCAGCGGGATCGAGCGCAGCGACTGCGTCTCGTCGTCGTGACCGCGGACGAAACCACCGGCCATCGAGATCGGCAGGATCGTGTGGCGGCGGGCGGTGCCGTCGGTCTCGGCGATGCCGACGAGGACGCGCTGTCCCTCACGGATCGCGGTACGCAGCAGCCCCATCGTCGCCGCCGACGTGACGCCGGGGACCTGCTGCGCAAGCGGCTGCACCCGGCGCGACAACTCCGTCAGCGCATCGCCGGAGCGAATCCGCTTCACCAGGTCGAGGCGCTGCGTCGTCGAGTCGAGCGAGGCCATCCGGCTGGCGAAGGTCCGAACCGGAGGACGGCTCGGTGCCCGCGGCGGGTCGAAGGTGAGCGACACGACGGAGCCGTCACCGGACTCCGCGGCAGGGGAGTAGCCGGCCGCGCGGATCAGTTCCAGTACCCGCGCCAAAGGCAGCGGCGAGATGAGGACGGTCGGGGCGAGACGGCGCAGCTGCGCGGCAGCTGCGCCGCGGTCGGCCACCAGCCGGTCGAGCAGTGCCACGTCCTCGCTGCGCAGGTACGTCTCGGCCATGCCCGCGCGCAGCGTCCCGTGCCGCCGCGCGGAGTCGGTGATGAGGTAGTCCAGTGACTGCGGCACCGGCGTCCTCGACGTCAGACCGAAGAACACGCGTAACTGGGTGGCGCTCCGCCCGGCATCCAGCGCCCGGCGGATCGTCGCCTCGGTGATACGGAAAACGCTGGCCCCGCCGCTGGACTCCAGATCGGCGACCAAGCCCAGTTCGCGCGCCAGCTCCGCGGTCGGCGGTCCGGGTACGACGGCGGTGAGATCGGGCTGCAGCAGGAACTCACCGACCGGCACCGGCAGTGCGGTGCCCAGCACCTGCTCGGCGACCTCGCGGGACCCTGCGCGCAGCGTGCGGCTGTAGCCGGTGAGGCCGCCCGCCGCGGTGACCCCGAGCAGGTCCGCCTCACGCAGCGCCGCCTCGGCGAAGCCCCGCTGAGCCGCCGACCGTCGGGGCGCGTGCCAGCTCAGCAGTGCGAGCACCTCGTCCCGGTTCGTGGGGGCAGCACCGGGCGGCAGCGAGGAGAGGACGTCGAGGGCGCCCGCCCGCAGCGTGGCTGCGTTGCCGCGGTCGACATCCGGGCTCAGCGCGGTGAGCGTGCGATCGCGCTCGCCGCGCTGGCCCACGAGGTTGGGCTGCCGCGACATGCTGAGCCATGCAGCGGCCAGTCGCGTCCAGCGTGCCGCCGAGGGCGCTGCCAGCCACTTGTCGTAGTCCTCGGTCGGCAGATACGTGGGCTCGACTCCGTTGCCGGAGTTCACCAGCCCGGCGGCATAGGTAACTTCGGCGTAGAGCGCGGCGGTCACGTCATCGACCTGCAGCGCCTTCGCGACGCGACGCAGGTCGCGCACCGAGAGTCCACCGGATCGCAGCAGCGCCGGCGGCGTCACGGTCCACTCCGCGCAGAGTGCCTCGACCAGACGCAGCGTCTCGAGGACGGCGGTGGTGCCGAGCTGGTCCAGCTCGGCGGGCGCGTACTCGCGTATCGCGATCTGTGGCGGCCGCGGGCTCACCGTGTCGCGGAACGAGCGCGCGCCACCGAGGGTTTCGGCGACGCTCGCGACCGGACGGAGGTGGTCGTGATCACCCCAGAGCAGCGTGAGAGCCAGTAGCTCATCGACGGCGGCGGACGCCTGCTCGTCCGCGGCGACACCGAGCAACTCGGTCACCGTCATCAGCGCTACCGGGGGACGCTGCGCATCGCTCACCACGACCGCTTCGAGGACGGCGAGGTGGAACGCATCGAGACCGTCGACCACGCGCTGCACCGAGGTGCGGATGCCGATCCGGCTGGCGAGCGTCGTGAGATCGGCGGGCGCGGGGACTGCGAGATCGGGCCGGCGCCGCAGCAGCTCACCCAGCTGGACATCGGTGCGTTCCCGCAGCCACCCGGAGAGGGTGTCGGGAAGGTGTCCGTCAGTGACCGGCTCGCTCGCGTGCACGGACACGTCCTACCTCAACCGATGCGTCAGCGACCGTTCGCGAGACGCGGACGGTCCTCGGGACGCGGGTGCTTGTAGGTGATCTTGCTGAGGGGCAGCGGGAACTCGATGTCCTGCCCGAACGGCGAGAGGGATCCGGCCTTGTCGGCGGCCAGCTCGTTCACGTGGAAATCGCCGATGTGGAAGTCGGCGAGAACCTGCGGGTTGTTCGAGGACATGTCGTTCCCTTCGAAATCTTCGGCAGCTTGTACTGAGGAGCGACCCGACGGTCGCGTCTCGAAGTGAACCTCTAGTGTGCCACGGGCGGTTCGGAGAGAGCCGCGAGCGCCGCGCGCTGTTCGGCCCGTCCTTGCCGCAGACCGGTCCAGACTGCGATCAGGAAGCCCGCGGGGGCGGCGAGGCAGCAGAGGTTGAGCCAGAGCGGCGTGTTGTGGTCGTTGGCCCAGAACAGGCCGATATCGACGGCGACGAAGGCCAACCCGAGCACGAAGAGGACGAGCCCGACTCGGATCACCCGGGATTCGGGAAGTCGCAGGCTCACCGTCCCATTATGGCTAGGCAGTAGGTGGCGTTTGCATCCGCCCAGTAGCCTGTCTCAGCACAGCACGATCACGACCAAGGGAGTTCCGGTGCCTACCGGCAAGGTGAAGTTCTTCAGCGCGGAGAAGGGGTTCGGCTTCCTCTCCTACGACGAGGGCGAGGACGTCTTCGTCCACCGCGACGCACTGCCTGACGGGGTTACCGAACTGAAGCCCGGCCAGCGCGTCGAGTTCGGGATCGTCTCCGGCCGCAAGGGCAGTCAGGCGATGCAGGTGCGCCTGCTGGATCCGTTGCCGTCCGTGGCGCGGACCGTTGCGCGAGCCTCCCGCCGACCGGCCGATGAGATGGCGCCGATCGTGCAGGACCTCATCAACGTGCTCGAGGGTGTCGTGAACCCACTGCAGCACGGTCACTACCCGGACCGCGCCGAAGGAAAGAAGATCGCCGGCGTGCTGCGCGCCGTCGCCGACGATCTGGACGCCTGACGCTTGAGATGCACGATCTGCGGCGTTGTCATCGGTCGGCTTGTTGCAACACAGCTCTCCCTCCTGCGCCTTGCATCTCGCGCGTCTCAAGTGTCAGCTGCCTGATCACCTGATCTTCGGATTGGCCGGCACGAGGTCTTCCCTGTAGGCACGCCCCAGCAGCGCCTCGACGGCGGCGTAGCCGTCCTCGCCCAGGTCGCGGGTGAACTCGTTGACGTAGAGCGCGATGTGCTGCTGCTGCACGCTCGGACTCATCTCGTCGGCGTGCTCCGCGACGTAGGCCGCCGAGGCATCCGGATGTGCCCATGCGTACTCGACCGAGGCGCGGGCCACTGCCGCGAGTGCCTCGATGTCCAGCCCCTTGCGGGCCAGGATCGCCCCGAGCGGAATCGGGAGGCCGGTGTCGCCCTCCCACCACTCGCCGAGGTCGACGAGCGAGGTGAGGCCGTAGTCCTGGTAGGTGAAGCGTGCCTCGTGGATCACCAGCCCGGCGTCGTACTTGCCGTCGCGGACCGCAGGCATGATCTCGGTGAACGGCACGACGTCGATCCGCTCCGGCCGCTGCCCGCTGGCCCAGAGGCGAAACAGCAGGTACGCCGTGGAGCGCTCGCTCGGCACCGCCACGGTCTTTCCGTCGAGGTCACCAAGATCACCGCGAGAGAGGACGAGCGGCCCGCAGCCGCGGCCCAGAGCACCGCCGCAGGGCAGGAGGTCGTAGCGGTCCATCAGCCAGGGCAGTGCCGCGTAACTCACCTTCACCACGTCGAAGTCGCCGCGCTCAGCCGCGGTGTTGGTGATGTCGATGTCGGCGTAGGTGACGTCGACCGCGGGGGCGTCCTCGATGAGGCCGTGGGTCCAGGCGTGGAAGACGAAGGTGTCGTTCGGGCAGGGCGAGTAGGCGATCGACAGTGTCACGACATCGATTCTGCCGCTGCCAGCACCGCCCCCGGTAACGCGCCCCTGAGCGCGGCGAGTGCCTCGGGGATACGCCACGCGCCGCGATCGCGCGGCCCGACGAGGTTGCTGATCGCCCGCAGCTCTCCGAACGGCACGCCGAACCGCATGGCAGCTTCAGCGACCCCGAAGCCCTCCATCGCCTCGGCGACCGCCCGCGGATAGCGGGCAGCGAGGGCTGATGCGGTGACGGCGGTGCCGGTGACCGTGGCGACGGTGAGGATCGTCCCCTGGCGCGCGCCCGTCGCCGCCGCCAGCCGGGTGGCGAGGCGTGGGTCGACGGAGTACCTCGCGTGCTCGGCGAAGCCGAGCTCGCCGATGGCCGTGAAGCCGTCCTCGGTCTCCGCACCGAGATCGGCGAAGACGACGGCGGAGGCGGCCGCGAGATCACCAGGCTGCAGCGGGGCGAAGCCCCCGGCGATGCCGACACTGAGGACGAGTCCGTAGCCGCCGCCGGCGAGGGCGGCGGCAGTCGCCGCGGCGGAGGCCGCGGGGCCCACCCCGCCGACGAGGACGTCGACGCCGTCGTGTGTGCCGACAGCGTCAGCCTCGGCGTCGACCGCGGTGACGACGAGGAGGCGGGACATGGCTCAGGACTTGGTCGGGTCGATCTTGACGAGGAAGCTCCACATGCTGCCGTCCGGCTTGTTCCCGTCGAGCTGCACCACCTGCACGATGAACGGGCTGCCGTTGTTGATGCCGGCGGTGACCTTGTAGGAGTGCGAGTCGGTGATGGCGCCGCTGTTGCCGAGCGAGGTCTTGCCGTCGAGGTCGACGGCGTTGATCGCCCACCCGTGACCGACAACCTTGCGCGGCACATCCACGAGCACCTTGTCATCGGGTGCCACCGTGATCGACGGAAAGTCGGGCACGTGCCGCGTGCACTTGTCCGGGTCGAAGCAGTACGTAGATGCCTTCACGACGACGCTGGTGGAACCGGCCTGTGCTGTGACGTTCGGGGCGGGCTTGGAGCAGGCGGCGAGGGCGACAGTTCCTGCCACGATTCCGAGACCCGCGGCGACGCGGGTCTTAGCTGTCTTCGCCATGACGCTCCCTCACGTTCGTGTCCTTGGACTGTGGACACCGTCCCGATCTCAGCAGGGTCACGCTACCGGGCCACGCTTCGTCCGACTGCGCGGGATCGGAACGAACTCATCACAGCCACGGTGCCGACGATCGCCGTCGCCATCCAGAAGCCGAAGGCGCCGGCGGTCTGGTGCGGCGCGGAGAGGCCGACGCCGAGGGCGGCACCGATCACCCAGGCAAGCTGCAGGAACGTCTCCGACCGTGCGAACGCCGACGAACGCAGCCACTCCGGAACACTGCTCTGGATGAGTGAGTCCAGCGAGATCTTCGAGATCGCGTTCGCGACCGCGGCGATGAACATCGCCAGCACGATGAACCAGAGCGCGAAGGCGATCGCCGCGATGGCGCAGCCGATGGCGGCCGCCGCCACCGAAACGACGATCACCCGCGACGGTTTCGCGGCCCGCAACCGGGTGCCGACCGCGACCCCCGCGAAGTTGCCGAGGGCCGCTGCGCCCGCGATGACGCCGAGGTTCCATGCGGCAGTGAAGCCATGCGCCGTGGTCTGTATATGGAAGGCCAGGAAGATCGTCATCATGCCGCTGAGCAGCTTCAGCGCCGACTCGCCCTCCAACGCGATGACGAGGTTCTCGTCGAAACCCCGCCCCGCCCAGTGCCCCAGTCTGCGCAGCAACGGCTCCCTCGTCCTCGCTGTCCCGTCCGACTGTTCGCTGCGCCCCGGCCTGGAGTCGACCGCCCGCGCCGAGTCCACCTGCTGGGGCAGGCGTAGGGAGAGCACCGCGCAGGCGATGAACGCCAGCGCGGTGATGAAGAGACCGAAGCCGTAGGAGCCGGTGATCTTGATGAGGACGCCCACCACACCACCGAAGACGATGCCCGCGCCGAGACCGAAGATCGTCAGCCGCGCGTTCACCTGATTCTGGGTCAACGCGGGCGGCACGAGTTTCGGCGCCGCCGCCGCCCGCAGCACGCTGAAGGCCTTCGAACAGACCAACGAGCCCAGGGCGCAGGGGTAGAGGACGAGCAGGTTGTCCGCGTGCCCCG
>DASXYU010000040.1:0-8150 GCA_036502295.1 Jatrophihabitans sp.
CGCGTAACAGGCGCGACGAACTGCGGCCTCACCGTGGTTGCGGGTGTGCCCACCGAAGCGGCGCTGGTCGATCTTGCCTTCGGGCGTGCGGTTGAACGGCAGGCCCATCTTCTCCAGGTCGAGGACGGAGTCGATCGCCTCCTTGGCGAGAATCTCGGCCGCGTCCTGATCGACGAGGTAGTCGCCACCCTTGACCGTGTCGAAGGTGTGCCACTCCCAGCTGTCCTCCTCCACGTTCGCCAACGCAGCGGCCATGCCACCCTGCGCGGCACCGGTGTGCGACCGGGTGGGATAGAGCTTGGTGAGGACGGCCGTCCTCACCCGCGAGGACGACTCGAGCGCGGCCCGCATGCCGGCGCCACCAGCGCCGACGATGACGACGTCGAAGGTGTGATGGTGAACCTGAGCCATTGCTACGTCCTTACAGCGTCGGGTCGAAGGTGAAGATCACCAGCGTGCCGAGCGCGATCGTGATCGTGGTGGCCGTGTAGAGCAGGCCCTTGAGCGCGACCCGGGTGCCGTCGCGGCGCGTGTAATCGTTGATGATCGTCCGCAGGCCGTTCGTACCGTGGATCATCGCGAGCCAGAGCATCAGCAGGTCCCAGACCTGCCAGAACGGCGAGGACCAGCGGCCGGCGACGAAGGCGAAGTTCACGCGCTGCACGCCGCCGTCGAGGATGTTCATGATGAAGAGGTGGCCCAACACCAGGACCACGAGCACGACCCCGGAGATGCGCATGAAGAGCCATGCATAGAGTTCGGTGTTGGTGCGGCCGCGCTGCCGGCGCGGGGCGCGGGGCGCCTCGATCACGGGCGGGATAGGCGAGTAGACGGGCCCGGGGATCTCGTAGCCGCCGTCGGTGATGACGGTCTCAGGATTACGGGTCACGTCGCGCTCCCGAAGAGGGTCTCCCACGAATGCTTGAACATGAAGAACGCGCCGGGAACCATGACGACGACCCAGACAGCGACGATCACCCACAGGATCTGTCGCTGATAGCGCGTGCCCTTGACCCAGAAGTCGACCGCGATGATGCGCAGACCGTTGAGGGCGTGGAAGAGCACCGCCCCGACGAGCCCGATCTCCATCAGGTTCACGAACGGGTTCTTGTACGTGTCGATCACCGAGTCATAGGACTCGGGGGAGACCCGCACGAGCGCGGTGTCGAGCACGTGCGCGAAGAGGAAGAAAAAGGTCAGGATTCCGGTGATGCGGTGCGCAACCCAGGACCACATGCCCTCGCGGCCGCGATACAGCGAGCCTGCCAGGCGGGTCTTGGACGGTGCGCTCGGACCGGAGGCAACGCTGGTCACGTCGAGCGACTCCTGTTTATTGGGTGAAAACCTGGGGCGTCGAGTGACTCTAGTGGTGGGTATGGCGCCCCGTCCCCCCGGATGCTTCGTATTTCACACTTACTGGCCTTCCGGCTGTTCACCCCCTGTCACATTCAGGTGAACATTTATTGCCCCGCTGCAGGGGTCGGTTCAGCAGGTCTAGCGTAAATCGGCACTGCGCACCCGGGATAGCGGTGCGCTAATGACCGGAAGGAGACCGTTTTGCGCATCTCGCGTGGAACGAAGATCGGATCGCTGGCGGTAGCCGGCGTCCTCACCCTCGCCGCCTGCAGCAGCAGCGGTGGCGGAACAGGCAGCTCGAGCAGCGACACCAGCAGTGCGCCGCCCAGCGACACCACTGCGATGTCCCCGTCGACTATGCCGAGTGACACCAGCTCGTCGAGCAGCAGCCCGTACGCGCCGATCACCGGTGACGCCAGCTCGGTGAAGCTCGGAGTTGCGTTGGACGGCCCGCTGGGTGACGCCTCCTTCAACGACATGGCTCACGACGGTGAGGAAGCCGCAAAGACGGCCGGGGTCGATGTCATCGAGGAGCTCTACGCCACCACCGGTGAGCCGGACTCGGCAAAGCAGGACCGTCTCCAGCAGCTCATCGACGATGGCGCCACCACCGTCGTGGCGAACGGCTTCGACTACGCCACCCCGATGAAGGCCGTTGCCGCGGCGAACCCGAAGGTGCACTTCGCGATCGTCGATGACGACTCCCTGGCCAAGGTGCCGAACGTGGCGTCGCTGGTCTTCTCGGCCGAGCAGTCCTCGTTCCTCGCCGGTGCGGCGGCCGCTCTGAAGACGACGAGCAAGCACGTCGCCTTCATCGGTGGTGTTGACGTTCCGTTGCTGCAGACCTTCCAGGCCGGCTTCGACGCGGGCGTGAAGGCGGTCGACCCGTCGATCACCATCGACGACAAGTACGTCGAGGAGAGCGACTACGCCGGCTTCAACGAGCCCGACAAGGGTCAGACGATCGCGAAGGGTCTCTACGACGCCGGCGCCGACATCATCTACGCCGCCGCAGGCGGTTCGGGTACCGGTGTCTTCAAGGCGGCGAAGTCCGAGAGCAAGCTCGCCATCGGTGTCGACTCCGACCAGTACACGATCCCGGACCTCGCGGACGTGAAGAGTGTGATCATGACGTCCGCCGTCAAGAACGTGAACATCGCGATCTACAACTTCGTCGCATCGGTGGCTGCGGGCTCGCCTGAGACGGGTGTTGTGAGCAACGACCTGAAGAGCGGCGGCGTCGGCATCTCGTACTCGGGTGGCGCTATCGACGACATCAAGTCGAAGCTCGACGACTTCACGTCGCAGATCGAGAGTGGCACGATCACGGTTCCGACGACCCTGAGCAAGTGATCGCACAAGTCCAGTAAGGCACTGACAGACCCGGTCCGGGGCGGCGCTGCAGAGCGTCTCCCCGGGCCGGTTCGCAGTTTCACGTTTCGGAGGCAGACCAGAGTGGCCGACACGGCCGACGTGCCAGCAGTGGCTCTGCGCGGCATCACCAAGCGCTATCCGGGTGTCGTCGCCAACTCCGACATCAACCTCACCGTGCACCGCGGCACCGTCCATGCCCTCGTCGGTGAGAACGGGGCGGGCAAGTCCACGTTGATGAAGACCCTCTACGGCATGCACCGCCCGGACGAGGGAAGCATCGAGGTCAACGGCGAGCACACGACGTTCCACTCGCCGGCCGACGCCATCGCCGTCGGGATCGGCATGGTGCACCAGCACTTCATGCTCGCCGACAATCTCACCGTCTGGGAGAACATCGTCCTGGGCTCGGAGCCGGTGAAGGCTGGGCGCCTGGATGCCGCCGGCGCACGGGCCCAGATTCGTGAGCTCGGACAGCGATACGGCCTCGCCGTCGACCCCGACGAACTCGTCGAGCACCTCGGCGTGGGTGCCCGGCAGCGGGTGGAGATCCTCAAGGTCCTCTACCGCGGCGCGAAGATCCTCATCCTCGACGAGCCGACGGGCGTTCTGGTTCCGCAGGAGGTCGACGAGCTCTTCAGCAATCTGCGTGAGTTGAAGGCCGAAGGTCTCACCATCATCTTCATCTCGCACAAGCTGGACGAGGTGCGGGCGATCTCAGACGAGATCACTGTCATCCGCCGTGGCACCACCGTCGGCACGGCCGATCCCAACGCCGTGACCAACCGTGAACTCGCCGAGATGATGGTGGGCGCGGCGCTTCCCGTTCCTGAGCTGCGCGAATCGACGGTTACCGACCGGGTGGTGCTCGAGCTGAAGGGCATCGAGGTCATCACGTCGACCAACCGCACCGCGCTCAGCGACATCGACCTCACGATCCACGCCGGCGAGGTTGTCGGCATCGCCGGTGTTGAGGGCAACGGTCAACCCGAACTCGTCAACGTGATCATGGGCATCATCCCGCCGGCTGCCGGCACCATCGAACTCTCCGGCGTCGACATCTCGGGGCACAGCACGCTGAAGCGCCGCGAGGCCGGCGTCGGCTTCATTCCCGAAGACCGGCACCGGCAGGGACTCATCCTGGAGGCCCCGCTCTGGGAGAACCGCATTCTTGGCCACCAGACGCGTCCGCCCGCGTCGAAGGGCTTTCTCATCAATCGAGCGGCGGCCCGAGCGGATACGCAGCGCATCGTGGCCGACTATGACGTCCGGACCCCGAGCATCGACGTCTTGGCCGCTGCGCTTTCCGGCGGGAACCAGCAGAAGCTCATCGTGGGTCGCGAGATGAGCGGAAACCCTGTGCTGCTCATCGCGGCGCACCCCACCCGTGGTGTCGACGTCGGCGCGCAGGCAGCGATCTGGGAACAGCTGCGCCACGCACGCGCTGCGGGGCTCGCGGTGCTGCTGATCTCCGCAGATCTGGAGGAACTCATCGGCATGTCGGACTCCCTCAAGGTGCTGCTCCGCGGTCGGTTCGTAGGCACGTACGACCCGCATGAGGTGACTCCCGAATCGTTGGGCGGCGCGATGACCGGCGCGGAGCGGGTCGGCTGATGGCCCGGTTCTCGCTTCGCTCCCTCGGTCTCGCCGCCGCCGCCCCTGTGGGGGCCGTCATCATCGCGGCCGCGATCTCCTCGATCGTCCTCATGATCACCGGTCACAGCCCGGTGGATGCCGCCATCGGAATGTGGAGCGGACTCGGCAAGACGCGAATCCAGATCAGCGCGATCAACAACGCCGGCGCGTACTACCTCGCTGCGGTCGCGGTCGCGATCGGCTTCAAGATGAACCTGCTCAACATCGGTGTCGAGGGGCAGTACACCCTCGCGGCGATGATCGCCGCCGCCTTCGCCGGTGCCCGGTGGCTCGGCGACGTACCCGGTGTCCTCCGCGTCGTCCTCACGTTCCTGGTGGCGATACTCGTCGGAGCCGCGTGGGCAGGGATCGCAGTGGTTCTCAAGGTGACGCGCGGTGTCAGCGAGGTGATCAGCACGATCATGCTGAACAGCATCGCCGGCGCGCTCATCGCCTATCTGATGGTGCCCGGTCGCATGGCGATCCTGGACGGCAACCTGAAACACACGGTCGACATCCCCAACGACGGGCTGGTCGGCGCCATCTCCATCTCGGGCTCGACGACGCCCCTCTACACACTCACCCTCGTCGCAGTCGTCGTCGGGATCGCCTACGCGCTGCTGCTAAACCGCACCGTCTTCGGATTCTCACTGCGGGCGACCGGCCTCAACCCGGCCGCGGCGATCGCCAGCGGCATCGGGGCGAAGAAGATGGCCATCACCGCGATGCTGATCTCCGGGGGAGTGGCGGGTCTGGTCGGAATGGCCGAACTGCTCAACGGTGGGGCGCACCACTACTCGCAGGAGTTCCCGACCGGCTACGGGATCATGGGCATCGCCATCGCGCTGCTGGGGCGGAACAGCCCGATCGGGATGGCGCTCGCCGCGCTGCTCTGGTCATTCCTCGGCGGTGTCTCGAACTCGCTGCAGAGCAAGCACATCCCGAAGGAACTCGTGACGATCATGCAGGGCCTCATAGTCCTCTGCGTCGTCATCGCGTATGAAGTCGTGCGGCGCTACAAGATCAGGCTTGAGCAACGCGAGGTGGCGAGAGCGCTCTCCGACTCGCCGGGTTCCGACCTGGCGGAGGCAGGGGTGACAGCATGACCGACCTTCAAGAAGCACCCGCCGTCGTCCCAGCGTCAGCGACGAAGCGGTTCACCCTCGGGACTCGCGGGTGGATCCTCATCTCCCTCGCCAGCTTCCTCTTCATCTCCCTCATCCGAGTTACCACCGACGCCGAGAACCTCACCTCGGTCGGTGCCGTGCAGTCCGCGCTGAAGGCGGCAGTGCCGATTGCCCTTGCGGGTCTGGCCGGACTCTGGTCCGAGCGAGCCGGCGTGGTGAACATCGGCCTCGAAGGCATGATGATTCTCGGCTCCTTCGGATGCGGTGAGGTCGGTCAGTACCACGGCGCCTGGGGCGGGGTCATCACCGGCATGATCTGCGGAGCCCTCGGAGGCCTCGTCCTCGCGCTGGCCACGGTGACGTTCGGGGTCGACCACATCGTCGCCGGTGTCGCCCTCACCATCGTCGCGCAGGGCCTCACGCTCTTCCTCGCGAACCTCTGGATGGGTGGTCAGAAGGGCAAGTCGGTACCGGACGTCCAGCGCATCACGATCAACGGCTTCGCACCGTGGCTGCACCACGTGCAGGAGAAGGGCTGGTTCTTCGTCTCGGACCTCGCCGGGACCGTGGGCGGCTTCGTCACGCAGTTCTCGGTGCTCTCGCTCCTCACGATCATCTTCATCATCGCCTCGGGATGGATCCTCTGGCGGACCCGCTTCGGCCTCCGGCTGCGTTCCACCGGCGAGGCGCCGTACGCTGCCGAGTCCCTCGGCGTGAGCGTGTACTGGTACAAGTACGTCGCCGTCACGATCTCCGGCGCCATCGCGGGTCTGGGCGGTGCGTTCCTCGTGGTGGGTCTCAACTACCAGGACCAGCAGACGGGCGGACGCGGCTACATCGGCCTCGCCTCGCTCATCTTCGGCAACTGGCGTCCCGCCGGCATGGCACTCGGCTCGGTGCTCTTCGGCTACACCGATGGGGTGCGCCTCTATGACCCCACGGGTGAAGCGATGCACGCCTTCGTCCTTCTCGTCTCCATCGCTCTCGCGGTCTACGCCGCGTTGCAGTTCCGGCTGGCGCACCGCGCGGTCGCGCTTGTCAGCGCGGTGATCGCCGCGCTCGGGTTGCTCTGGTTCGCCATGACCGACACCATCCCCGAGCAGTTCGTCGGGGCGGCGCCCTACGTGATCACCTTGTTGGTGATGGGACTCGCCTCGCAGCACCTGCGACCTCCGAAGGCCGACGGCCATCCGTATCGCAAGGGATCCCATTGACGGCGCTTGCGCCGGCCTCGAAGGCACCGTGACCGTGCCGGCACTGCTCGACGTCTCGACGCTGTACGGAGTCCAACTCTGGGACGGCATAGCCGACCGGGGCGCCGTCGATCTCGCGTGGTCGGGGGATGCGATCTCGGCGATCTCGCCGGCTACCGCGAAGGGCGAGGAGCCTCGCTTTGCGGTGATCCCCGGCCTCGTCGACACGCACGTCCACCTGCTCGGCTTCGCCGGCGGCCGCGACCGCGTGAAGGGTTTCGACACGTTCACCTGGCCGCTGGTCACCGAGCGTGAGGAGCAGGCGCTGCACGCGGCCGCGAATGCCCAGCGCGCGATGCGCGCCGGCGTCACGACGCTGCGCGACCTCGGCGCCGACACGGCCCAAGCCAGCATCTCCCGCGTCTTCGACGAGGGCATCCTCGACGGGCCGCGCGTGCTCGCCTACGGCCCCGTGGGCATGACCGCCGGTCACCTCGACCTCTTCACCCCGCGTGCGGTGAAAGATCGTCCCCGCACCGCCGACAGCCCGGACGCCTGTCGCGCCCTCGTCCGCCAGTGGGCCCGCGCCGGACTCACGGGAATCAAGATCTACACCTCCGGTGGCGTCCTCTCGATGGGTGACGCCGTGACGTGGCGCAACCACACCCGGGCCGAGATCGCCGCCACGATCGATGAGGCCCACGCACTGGGGATGCTCGTCGCCTGCCACACCCACACCGCCGAGGGCATCGGGATCGCGCTCGCCGAAGGCGTCGATTCGATCGAGCACGGCACCGGGATGACCTCCGAGCAGGCGGCCGAGATCGCGGAGAGGGGCGTGACGGTGGCACCGACGCTGCTCATCAACGACATGATCGCCCGCGCCGAGGTGCCGGTCTCCGCCGAGGCGCAGTGCATCGCCGGCGAGTTGCTCGTGCACCGCGACCGCGAACTGCGGGACGCCGCGGCGCGTGGCGTCGACTTCGTCCTCGGTACGGACGCCAACGGTTACTTTGTCGAGTTCGGTGACCAGTGGGCGGAGCTGCGCCGGATGGTGGAGGTGCTCGGCCACACCCCCGAGCGGGCGTTGCAGGCGGGCACCTCACGTGCGGCGTCAGCAGTGCGCTCCACCGCCGGCGTGCTCGACTCCGGCCGCCCTGCCGACTTCGTCGTCATCGAGGGCCGGCCGTGGCTGCGGGGAGACCACCTGGACGCGTCACGGATCGTGGCCGTGGTCTGCCGGGGACGAGTCGTCTCCGGAGCGCTACCGAAGGAGGACGCGTGAGCTCAGCCGACCTGGTGATCGAGAACGTCACTGCCCTGACGCACAGCGCGGCACCGTTGGGCGCCCCGGGCGGCGCCGGAATCGACTTCGTGCCCGGCGCGCGGATCGTGATCCGGGACGGCCTTATCGAGTCGGTGGGCGTCCCGGAACCCGGCGCGCCTCCGATCGACGCGACGACCACCA
>DASXYU010000041.1:0-14908 GCA_036502295.1 Jatrophihabitans sp.
CGACGATCGTCTTAGACGTCTGCATCGCGCTGGAATGCAGACGTCTAAGACGATCGTCGCCATCAACAAGGACCCGGAGGCGCCGATCTTCGAGCTCGCCGACTTCGGTGTCGTCGGTGACCTCTTCACCGTCGCTCCGGCACTCGCCGAGGAGATCACCAAGCGCAAGGGCTGAGAAGCCTTCGAAGCCCCGGCCCACGCGTCAACGGGCCGGGGCTCTCTTCGCGTCAAAGAATAGGGGTACCCTGGGGGTATGCCCAAGATCAGCATCTACGTCCCGGACGCGATGTACGACGAACTGCGCCGGCGACACCTGCCCGCCTCGCAGATCGCCCAAGCCGCCTTCAGCAAGGCACTAGCCGAGAATGCGAACGCCGCCTGGATTGAGCGGATGCTTGCCCGGCCGATCAACGACCGAATCACGACCAGCACAGAAGATCTCATGGACGCGGTCGATGAGGAGTTCGAGGACCAGTGATAGTTCTCGATGCCTCTGCCTTGGTTGACGTCGGACTTTCCAGGCCCAACCGCTCCGATCTGCTCGCCCACATGTCCGAAGAGATTTCCGCGCCGGGCCACCAGCTCGCAGAGGTGCTGTCCGCCGTCGCACGCCTGCTGCGAACAGGGCAGGCCAGTGAGCAGGAGGGCATGGATGCCGTCGCGGCAGCACTGACAATCATCCAGCGCACTGTCGCCCTCGATGACGGACTGATCCAGCGGGCCCTATCGCTGCGCGAGAGCATCCGGGTGACGGACGGGCTATACGTCGCTCTCGCCGAGCGTCTCGGTTGTCCGCTGCTGACGAGCGACGGCAGACTAGCTAGGTCGAACCCGCCTTGCGATGTGATTTTCCCAGGCTCGGCCAGCTAGCTGAGGTCGCTCCGCCGCCTCGCCGCCTGGCAGATCGTGAAGCGTCTGCAGGCTCTATGCGGCGTGTCGTCCTGCACACGCTTCACGAACGGGCAATCTCCCTGATTTGCGTCGACGGGGAGGATGGTCGGGTGTCGATCTGGGATGCACGGTTCCGCCTGAGCACGGTCGGCATCGTCATCGTCATCACGATGTTCGCCTTCGAGGGCATGGCGGTGGCGGCGGCGCTGCCTAGCGCGGCGCGCGATCTGCACGCGGTCGGCTCCTTCGGCTGGACGTTCACGGGGTTTCTCATCGCGAGCATCGTGGGCATGGTGGTCTGCGGCCAGGTCTCTGACAGCCGCGGGCCGCGGCTTCCCCTCCTCGCCGGCCTCGTCCTCTTCGTCGCCGGACTCGCGGTATCCGGAGCGGCCACCGATATGCCGATGCTCGTCCTCGGCCGCTTCGTGCAGGGCCTCGGCGGCGGGCTGCTCATCACCGTCGTCTACGTGGTGATCGGTCAGGTCTATCCCGAACAGTTGCACCCCAAGGTCTTCGCGGCGACCTCCACCGCCTGGGTGGTGCCCTCGCTCATCGGCCCCTTCGTCTCCGGCCTGCTCGCGCAGCACGCCAGCTGGCGCTGGGTGTTTCTCGGGCTCATTCCTGTTGGCTTGATCGGGTGCGTGCTGATGGCGCCGGTCCTGCGCAGCCTGCACGAACCCGACCAGCGCGCAGCCACGAAAAACGTCCTGCACTATGCGGTCGCCGTCGCGGTGGCAATCGCGATCCTCGAACGGGTGGGGCAGAACCCGCCGGCCGTGTGGCTGCTCGTCCTCGCGATCGTTGTGGCACTCGCGCTGCTGGCGTGGTCGCTGCCCTCGCTGGTACCGACGGGCACGTTGAGCCACGTCCTGCCTGCGCGGTTTCGCCGCAATGCGCGCACCGTCTCCGGACCTGTTGCGATGCGTGCGCTGCTCTCCAGTTCGTTCTTCGGTGTCGAATCTCTGATCCCGCTGATGATGCAGACGCAGCACGGCTACGGCGCCACACTGGCTGGGGTCTGCCTCACCTCCGGCGCGATCACCTGGGCGGCCGGCTCCTGGTGGCAGGGGCATTTCGTCGCGGGCGATGACATCGCCGGGCGCAAGCGCCTGATCCGGATCGGCTTCGCCTGCGTGATGGTGAGCGCCGTCCTCGTTGCTGTGGTCTCGCAGTTGACGACCAACGCCTGGCTGATCTTTCCGGTGTGGGGCATCGCCGGTATCGGCGCCGGACTGACGATGTCGAGCTTCGGCGTGCTGCTGCTGCGCTTCACCACGGACGAGGAGCGTGGCGCCGACTCCGCCTCGCTACAACTCGCCGACACCACCAGCACCGCGATCACCACCGGCTTCGCCGGGATACTGGTGGCCGCCGCCGCACGTGGCTCGCTGGGCTACAGCACAGCCTTCACCGTCCTCGACATCGCGATGGCGGTGGTCGCCACCGTCGGGCTCCTCGCAGCAGGCCGGGTCGCCCCGCGCGAAGCGACGGAGCCACTTCCGGCCACCGTAAGCTAGACGCAATGCCTTATTTGGATCACGCTGCCACCACGCCCATGCTCCCCGAGGCCGTCGATGCGGTCAGCCGGGCGATGGGCGAACTCGGCAACGCCTCTTCGCTGCATGGCGC
Organism: Jatrophihabitans sp.; assembly: GCA_036502295.1. GTDB lineage: Bacteria > Actinomycetota > Actinomycetes > Mycobacteriales > Jatrophihabitantaceae > DASXYU01. The sequence continues at coordinate 2,521 of DASXYU010000041.1, forward strand.
CGGGCGCCGCGCCCGCCGCACCGTGGAGGAGAGCCGAGAGGCGATCGCCGCGGCGGTGGGGGCACGCCCCTCCGAAGTGATCTTCACCGGCGGGGGCACCGAGAGTGACAACCTCGCGGTGAAGGGCATCTTCTGGGCCCGCCGCGCGGCCGACCCGCGCCGCAGCCGCATCATCGCCAGCAGCGTCGAGCACCACGCCGTCCTCGACGCCGTCGAGTGGCTCGCGAAGCACGAGGCGGCCACGGTCACCTGGCTGCCGGTCGATGCCCGAGGACGGGTGAACCCGGCCGACCTGCGCAGCGCGATCGCCGCCGACCCGCAGGACGTCGCCCTCGTCACGGTGATGTGGGCGAACAACGAGGTCGGCACCCTGCAGCCGATCACCGAGTTGGCCGAGATCGCACACGAGCACGGCATCCCACTGCACACCGACGCCGTGCAGGCCGTCGGCTCGGTGCACGTCGACTTCGCCGCCAGCGGCGCCGACGCCCTCACCCTCACCGCGCACAAGCTCGGCGGGCCGTACGGCTCCGGTGCGTTGTTGCTGCGTCGCGATATCGCCGCGGTCTCGCTGCAGCACGGCGGTGGTCAGGAGCGTGACATCCGCTCCGGCACCTTCGACGTCCCCGGCATCGTCGGCTTCGCCACGGCCGCAACGATCGCTGTCGAGCGGCGCGCGGAGGTGGCGCCCCGCGTCGCCGCGCTTCGTGACCGTCTCGTCGACGGCGTCCTCGCGCGTATCGAGGACGGCGTGGTGAACTCGCGCCACGGCAACGAACCTGGCGGACTGCCCGGCATCGCCCACTTCTCCTTTCCCGGCTGCGAGGGCGACTCGCTGCTGATGCTGCTCGACGCCCGCGGCATCGAGTGCTCCACAGGTTCGGCCTGCTCGGCCGGTGTCGCGCAGCCCTCGCACGTGCTGCTGGCGATGGGAGCGCCGCCGGCGCTGGCCCGTGCCTCGCTGCGCTTCTCCCTGGGCCACACCTCCACCATCGCGGACGTCGACGCCGTCCTCGAAGCGATCGAGCCCGTGCTCGAACGCGCCCGTCGCGCCGGGGTGTTGTCATGAGGGTGCTGTCGTGAGGGTCTTGGCCGCGATGAGCGGCGGGGTTGATTCGGCGGTGGCGGCGGCGCGTGCCGTCGCGGCCGGTCACGACGTCACGGGCGTGCATCTCGCGTTGGCGAGCCAGCCCGCGACTCTGCGCCACGGCGCCCGCGGCTGCTGCACCCTGGAGGACGCCAACGACGCCCGCCGTGCCGCTGACGTCCTCGGCATCCCGTTCTACGTCTGGGACCTCGCCGAGCGGTTCCGCGCGGATGTCATCGACGACTTCGTCGCCGAATACCGAGCCGGGCGCACGCCCAACCCGTGCCTGCGGTGCAACGAGAAGATCAAGTTCGAGGCGGTGCTCGACCGGGCCCTCGCCCTCGGCTTCGACGCCGTCGTCACCGGGCACCACGCGCAGTTGGCCGACGGTGTGCTGCGCCGCTCGGTCGACGCGGCCAAGGACCAGTCCTACGTCCTCGCCGTGCTGCGCCCCGATCAGCTGGCGCACGCGATGTTTCCGCTCGGTGACACCACCAAGGACGAGGTCCGCGCCGAGGCAGCCGCATGCGGTCTCGCCGTCGCGAACAAGCCCGACAGCCATGACATCTGCTTCATCGCCGACGGTGACACGCAGGCATTCCTCGCGCGCGAGCTCGGCGCCAGCGACGGCCCGATCGTGGACGCGGCCAGTGGCGAGACCCTCGGCACGCACCACGGCTCCTTCGGCTTCACCGTCGGGCAGCGCCGTGGCCTGAACCTCACCGTCCCCGCATCGGACGGCGAGCCGCGCTACGTCCTGTCGATCCGTCCGGCGGAGAACGCGGTCGTCGTCGGGCCCGGGGAGATGCTCACCGTGGACGAGATCGAGGCGGGTCCCGTCGTCTGGACGAACGGAGTGGCGCCCTCGGCCGACTCCGCCGGGTTCGAGTGTGCCGGGTTTGAGTGTGCCGGGTTTGAGTGTGAGGTGCAGCTGCGTGCCCACGGCATGGTGAGCCGGGCGACGGTGACTCCGGTGGCCGGTGGGGTGGTCGCTCGGCTGCATGAGCCGCAGCGCGGTGTCGCAGCCGGCCAGGCGCTGGTGATGTACGGCGGCCCGGATGGCAGCCCCGCCGGCGACATCGTCCTCGGCTCCGCCACCATCCAGCTCACTTCATGATCAACTCATCGATTTCGTCGCTGGGCGGCCAGAATCGTGAGTTGATCAAGCCCGGGGCGTACACCTCGATTGGATCGCTGCCGGGCTCCGACCCTGCTGAAGCGGCGAAGCTCATCGTGGGGGAGTTGCCGCTGCTGCCACACCTGCCTGAGCTACCGGAGCGCGGCCCCGGCGCCGACATGATCGGGCGTACCGCGTCCCTGCTCGTCGACATCCCGGTAGAGCTCGTCTCCACCGGTTGGCGCCTCGCCGGCCATCCCGGGCGGGATGTAGCGCGGGCGCGCGACTTCCTGGCCTGGGACCTCGACGCCCTCGAGGCCGCCGCCGCAGCCCACACCGGTGCCCTCAAGCTGCAAGTCGTCGGCCCCTGGACGCTCGCGGCGAGCCTGGAGCTTCAGAGTGGACATCGCGTGGTGAGTGATCACGGCGCCGCGCGCGACCTCGCGGAGTCCCTCGCCGAGGGACTCCGCCTCCACCTCGCCGAGGTCGCCCGCCGGCTGCCCGCAGCACAGCTTGTGGTGCAGTTCGACGAGCCGTCGCTGCCGGCCGTCCTCTCGGGGACGTTACCGACCGCGTCGGGCTGGGGAACCGTGCGCGCCGTCGAACGCAGCGTCGTGCGGGACACGCTCACCGCCCTGCTCGCCGTTGTCCCGGAGGCAGGACGAGTCGTGCACTGCTGCGCGAAGGACGTCCCGATCCCGCTGTTGCGCGAAGCCGGTGCCGACGCGATCAGCTTCGACATCACCCTCGACCGCGGGGCCGCCTTCAACGACTCCCTCGGCGAGGCCGTCGACGCGGGAACCCGCCTCTGGCTTGGCGTCCTTCCGGCGACGGATAGCGCCGTGGCCTTCACACACGGACGGCGACGCATCGAGAAGCTCTGGAACGAGCTCGGCTTTCCGCGCGAGCAGCTCGCTGCCGCTGTCGTCCCCACGCCCACCTGCGGTCTGGCCGGCGCCACGCCCGGCTACGCCCGCCGCGTCATGGCGACATTGCGTGACATCGGAACCTGGCTGCTCGAGGATCCTGACGAATAGTTCGTTCCGAGATCGGGTAGCCGAACGGCATGAGTATCGGAGCAAGCCTGATCCTGATCGCGCTGGGCGCCATCTTGAAGTTCGGCGTCGACACGCAGCACAGCCACGGGTTCGACATCGGAACGATCGGCATCATCCTGATGATCGTCGGCGGCATCGGCCTCGTCATCACGCTCGTCTGGACGGCCACTCGTCGCAGGACGCACGTCATCTCGCGCAACGACGGCGTGAACGCGCGGACGACTGTCTACGAGCCGAACGACGACCCGGCCAACCGCTACTGAGCGTTCCGCTGGGGTGAACTACGGCGTAGCTTCTTTCCAAGGGAGGTCGCCATGCCGTACTTCATCATCTCTTTCTTCCGCGGGATCAAGAACATCTTCTTCCGCAAGTACAGCAACCCGCAGAAGACCGTTGACGGTGTCTTCAACGAGCAGATGCAGGACCCGTTGATCCAGGCGTCGGTAAAGAGCCATCTGAACGGCAGCGGCTTTTCGGGCTGGAGCTAGCCGCGCACTCCGAAGACAACGAGGCAGGCGGCGCCCGCGAGCATGCAGTAGATGCCGAAGGGGCGCAGCGAGCGGTTCGCGAAGTAGCGCGTGAGGAAGCGGACCGAGAGGTACGCCCCGATGAAGGAGAGCAACGCGCCGAAGAGGATCTGGCCGTGTATGCCCGCGCCGAGTGACCCGGTGAGATCCGGGATCTTCAGCGCCCCCGCGGCGAGAATCACCGGCGTAGCCAGCAGATAGGAGAAGCGCGCCGCGTCCTCTCGGGTCATCCCGGTCCAGAGGCCGCCCACCATCGCCACACCTGAGCGCGAGATTCCCGGCAGCAGAGCAGCGATCTGCAGGGCACCGATCCCGACGGCCTGCTTCACCGGCTGTACGGCGAGGCGGGCGTCCGAGTCGGGGCCGCTGACGCGCTCATCGATGTAGTGCTGTTCCAACTCCGCCTCGGCGCTGGTCGCGTGCCGGCGCATCCACTCGGCGAAGAGGAGCACACCGCCGTTGAGGAGCAGGAAGACCGCCGCCGGCACGGGCTTGCCGAGGGTGGTGCGAAATGTGTGTTCCAGCGCCAGGCCCGCGATCCCCACCGGGATCGTCGCCAGCACCAGTAGCCAGGCGAGGCGCTGATCCGAGGTCCGCACCTCGCGTCGGGCGATCGAACTGAACAGCCCCCCGATGATCCGTACCCAGTCCCGCCAGAAATAGACGATGAGCGCCAGCGCGGTCGCGACGTGCAGGCCGACGATGAAGGCGAGGTACGGCGACTCGGTTGCGGAGACGTCGAGGTCGCGTTGCCACGAGCCGCCGACGAGTGCCGGGATGAGGACGCTGTGGCCAAGGCTGGAGACGGGGAAGAGTTCCGCCACGCCCTGAAACGCGCCGACGACACCAGCTTCGAGCCAACTCAGATGATGTGACATGGCTGCAGACTGCCGGGCTAACTTCTAGGTTTACTGTGCCGCAGCTTGTAAGGCGCACGGCGATCCGATGCGGCAGCGATGTCGTTGGCGATGGGTAAGTTTGGCTCGTGACCACCCCGTCCTCGGCCCGTGAAGAGCACGCGCTGCTCAGCGAGCGGGTCGATGAGGCCCAGTACCGTTACTACATCCTCGACGCCCCGACCCTCTCCGATGCCGAGTACGACACCGACATGCGGCGCCTGCAGGAGCTTGAGGACGAGTTCAGCGAATTGCGCACGCCGCAGTCGCCGACTCAGCGTGTCGGGGGCACCTACTCGACCCTCTTCACACCGGTCGATCACCTGCAACGGATGCTCAGCCTCGACAACGCCTTCAGCGCGGAGGACCTCGCCGAGTGGGCGGCGCGGGTCGAACGTGACGCCGGCACGGCGCCGTCCTACCTCTGCGAACTGAAGGTCGACGGCCTGGCGATCAACCTCGTCTATGAGGACGGCCGGCTTTCCCGCGGTGCCACCCGCGGCGATGGCCGCACCGGTGAGGACGTCACCGGCAACGTGCGCACGCTGGAGAACGTCCCGGCGCGGCTCACCGGTGAGGACGTGCCACGGGTGATCGAGGTACGCGGCGAGGTCTACTTCCCGGTCCAGCGATTCGAGGCGCTCAACGCCGAGATCGTGGCGGCGGGCAAGCCGCCTTACGCCAACCCGCGCAATACCGCGGCGGGCAGCCTGCGACAGAAGGATCCGCGCGTCACCGCGAGCCGTGGACTGAAGCTCGTGGTGCACGGCGTCGGGCACGTCGAGTGGCCCTCGGCCACTCGCAAGGGAGGCACTGAGGGTGGCCCGACGGTGGTGAGTCAGTCCGACTGGTACGCCCAGCTCGCCGCCTGGGGCCTGCCGACGAGTGATCGCGCGAAGGTCGTGACGAGCCTCGAGGAGGTGCAGAAGTTCGTCGAGTACTACGGCGAGCACCGTCACGAGGTCGAGCACGAGATCGACGGCGTGGTGGTGAAGGTCGACGACCTCGGACTGCAGGGGCGCCTCGGCGCCACGAGCCGGGCTCCGCGCTGGGCGATCGCCTACAAGTACCCACCCGAAGAGGTGAACACGAAGCTGCTTGACATCCGGGTCAACGTCGGCCGCACCGGACGGGTGACGCCGTACGGCGTGATGCAACCGGTACGCGTCGCCGGCTCGACGGTCGAGATGGCGACCCTGCACAACGCCTACGAGGTGCAGCGCAAGGGCGTCCTCATCGGCGACACGGTGGTGCTGCGCAAGGCGGGCGACGTCATTCCCGAGATCGTCGGACCTGTCGTGGCGCTGCGTGACGGCAGCGAGCGCGCCTTCGTCATGCCGACGCACTGCCCGTCCTGTGGCACGGAACTGCGCCCGGCGAAGGAGGGCGACAAGGACATCCGCTGCCCGAACACGCGATTCTGCCCGTCGCAGCTGCGCGAACGCCTCACCAGCCTCGCCGGGCGCGGCGCGTTCGACATCGAGGCCCTCGGCTGGGAGGGCGTCATCGCGATGCTCGAGGCAGGAGTCGTCAAGGACGAGACGACGCTCTTCGATCTCACGAGCGACGACCTGCTCAAGGTGCCACTCTTCACCAAGAAGGACGGCGGGCTCAGCGCCAACGGCGAGAAGCTGCTCAAGAACCTCGAGGTGGCCAAGCAGCAGCCGCTCTGGCGGGTGCTGGTGGCGTTGAGTATTCGCCACGTCGGGCCGACCGCGGCGCGGGCGCTCGCGACGCACTTCGGTTCGATGGCCGCGATCCGTGAGGCGAGCGTCGACGAGCTCGCCGGTGTCGAGGGTGTCGGCTCGGTGATCGCCGTGGCGGTGCGCGAATGGTTCGCTGTCGACTGGCACGTCGCGATCGTGGAGCAGTGGGCGAAGTCCGGCGTCCGGATGAAGGACGAGCGGGACGAGTCCGTCGAGCGCACCCTTGACGGGCTCACCATCGTTGTCACCGGGACGCTGACCTCCTTCACACGCGACGGGGCGAAGGAGGCGATCATTGCCCGCGGCGGCAAGGCGGCGGGCAGCGTCTCGAAGAAGACCGACTACGTCGTGGTGGGGGAGAACGCCGGCACCAAGGCCGAGAAGGCCACCGAGCTCGGCGTCCCCGTCCTCGACGAGGACGGTTTCGTGAAGCTGCTCACCGAAGGACCGGGCTAGTCGTTGCGACGGGAGAGGATCTCGCGCAGCGTCGGAAGAACGCGCTGATCCTTCGGTCGGTTTGCCGCTTGCTTCGATCGGATGATGTCGGCCAGTGACGCGATGCGCACGGTGACGTCATAGATCGTCGCGTTTTCTGCGTCGCGGGTTAGGTCTGGGTACCCGGTCGTCCCATCGGGTACGAAGGAGATGTCCAGATCGCCGGCGTCGGTGGTGAGGTTCCAGACCGTGGCCGCCGCCAGCGATGTCGCGTCATGACCGAAGGGAAGTCCCCCGGCCACTGTGTCGTCGCGAATGCGGGCGTTCAGCTCGGTCAGGGCGGCGGAGAGTTTCTCGAGGTTGGCGACATCCTGAGAGGGCGTGATGTCGGCGTCCTCGGTCGGAAAGGGCGAACCGTGGAACACCGCAGCCATGCCGCCGATGAGGACGTAGTCCACGTGATGGTGATGCAGGACGTCCAGGAGCCGGGCAAGATCAAGCTCCACGACGCCTCAACTCGCCGAGCTGCTGGGCGACGCGTGCGTGCCGTTTGAGGCGTTCCTCACCGGTGAGGTGGGCAAGTCGAGCAGCTTGCGCGTGGTCACCGGAGTCCATGGGGACGATTGCGGTCTCGAGATCGAAACCGCAGAGGCCTATGAGCCGCTTCACGTCGTCGATGCTCACTGCGGTGCGGCCGGACTCCCAGCGCGCGATGCCGGATTGGGTCGTCCCTGCCCGTGCTGCAAGTTCGGCCTGGGTGAGCGCACCCCGTCGTCGCGCTTCCTTGATCAGATCGCCGCCCAACGTAGTCATACCACCACTTTATAGCAGATCTGTTATTGAGCTATCTCGATCGTGCCGTCGTCTAGAACTTGAAGCCGCCGACCAGTTCGTCGACACGTCCCGCGAGGATGTCGAGTTCGTTCGCCGACTCCTGGGTCTGCGTCACGCCCTCACTCGCCTGATAAGCGGTGGCGGCCACGTTCTCGACGTTCGAGGCGATACCGCCCGTGTTCGTCGCGGTCTCCTCGATGGTCCGCGAGAGCTCCGCGGTGGTGGCGCTCTGCTCCTCGACCGCGGCGGCGATCGCGCCGGAGTAGTCGTTGATCTTGGCGATCGACTCCACCGTGGCGTCGATGGCTGAGATCACCGCGTGTGTCGAGTCCTCCATCGCCTGAACCTTGTCGGTGATGTCGGCCGTGGCCTGCGCAGTGTGCCCGGCAAGCTGCTTGACCTCCTCGGCCACCACTGCGAAGCCCTTACCGGCGTCGCCTGCGCGGGCTGCCTCGATGGTGGCGTTGAGGGCGAGGAGGTTCGTCTGCTCAGCGATCTCAGTGATGAGCTTGAGGATCGCCTTGATCTCATCCGAGGCGCTCTGCAAGCTCGCGGCGGTCTCGCTGGCGATCTGCGCGTTGCCGACCGCCGCCTCGGAGGCCTTCGCGGCCTCGGCCGCCGAGCGTGAGATCTCATCGACGCTGGAGTGCAGTTGCGTCGCGCCGGCAGCGACCGTGGCGAGGTGGGTGTTGATGGACTGCGTCGCGTCGGCGACGGCGCGTGCCTGCTCGGTGGTCTGCGTGGCTCCTTGACCGAGCTGCGCGGAGACCGCACCGAGGTTCGCCACCGAGTGGCGCAGCGTGCTGCTGTTGCTCGCGAACTCGACGAGCAGCCCCTGCATCCGAGTGACGAAGTCGTTGAAGGCGCTCGCGAGCGCCCCGATCTCGTCGCCGCGCTGGACGTCCACACGGGCGGTGAGGTCGCCGTCGCCGTGCGCGATCTCGACCATGCGGTGACGCAACTTGCCGAGCGGGCGCAGCACTCCGAGCGCCAGCCAGAGCATGACGACGATCATGGCCACTCCGCCTGTGATCGCGAGGATGAGCTCGATGAGCGTGCCGTGGGAGACCGTCGAACTCGTGTTCTTCGCGTCCGCCGCGGTGTTCTCGCTGGCGTACTTGTCCCAGGTCGTGAACGCAATGGGCAAGTCGTTGGAGGGCTTGAGGTTGTCAACGGTCATGACCTGGATCGCCCGGGGAATGTTGCCCTTGGTGGCGAAGTCGCGCAGTTGTTGCGAGTAGCTGTTGTAGTCGGCGAGGTCGGAAGTGATGCGGGCGAGCATCTTCTTCTCGGTGGGGTCGAGGTCTTCCTCGGCGAGCAGCGCAACGTCCGACTGCGCTGCGGCGTATCCGTCGACGGCCTGCTTCCACGTGGTCTCGGCCAGATCGTTCTGGGCAGGGTCCTTCAGCGCGACGACCGCGGCATACATGTTCGACTGGTCGTCATCGAGGGTCCACTGCTCATAGGCATCGGTCACGAGACGCTGCATCCGCTGGTCGGTGGACGACTCGCTCGAGACGTGGTTCAACGTCGAGAAGGTGCTAATGGCGACCAGCACGCAGGTGAGGAACACGCCTACGGCAAGAACCGAGGCGATGACGAAGCGCACTTTGAGCGTCAGAACGGGGAGACGGGCCATGGTCTGAGAATCGACTGAACGCATTAGGTCTAAAGACCCAGCTGTCGAAGTCGGTACCTTCGTACTGCAACTCGGGTTGCGGGACGCCGGCGGTGATGTGTAGAGCGGACGTGGGTGGTGCTCAGGTGCTCGCTGTGACCGTGGCGGCGATCGCGGCGAGGTGCTGCAGCCGCACCAGCTCGCTCGGCAGCCAGCGCAGGGCAGGACGCCCGACCAACAGGGCGTGTCCTCCAAGCGGGGCGATGGCGAGCTCGGTTCCGAGACGGTCCCAGTCGGCGGGGCACCACGCCTCTGCCGCGTCGAGGTCACGGGTGGGTACCGGCGGCCACCAAGGCACTTCGAGCAGGTCGACCTCCGGCGCGGCATTGCTCGAGGCGAGCACCTTCGACCACCCGTCCTCGGCGGCATCGAGTACCAGCGCCCATCCCGCGCGGAAGACTCGGGCCACCCCGTCCGCGAGGATGCGCAACGTGTCGTCCCCGCCGCCGGCAAGCTGTTCGAGGAGTTCCAGCTCTCGATGCGGGTCGATCTGACCCGCATAGGGTCGGATCGACTCCACCCGAACCCCCGGCACAGTGACGGCCGCCGAGACGATCGAATCGGCGAGCTTGTCCGGGGGCAGTTCTACGACGATGTCGTCCGTGGCGCTGCCCGGGGAGCGCTCGATGACGTCGAGGCTGAGGATGTCGGCGCCCACCGTGCCGAGGGCCGTGGCTACCGCGCCCAGGGCACCGGGACGGTCGGGGAGCACTACCCGCAGCAGGTATGACATGTTCTCAGCATGTCGGAGCCGTGTATCGGCGGAGTTACGGTGCGCGTTTTGGTGAACCGTCGGCGGCCCAGATCCGGCAGGTAGGTGAACTGCCTGTGCCACAACCCACTTTGAGAGGCAGTACCTAGGTCCACGTGTCACCCTCGTGATCAACAGGACCGCGAAGAGTGGCAGGAGGCCCTGCATGGTCGTCAGACCACAGCCTGTGGGCTGGATCAGGACGCCTGCCCTTGCCGCGCCCGCGGGTGATGTCATCAGCGACGTCCTCGTGGTGGTCCCATGGCATCGCAGGCGGATCCTGATGCTGCTGCTCGCGGTGGGTCTGGCGGGAAGCGCCAGTGCTGTGCTCGCGACCGGCACCGCCGATCTGAACGACTGGCTGATCCGCGCCGGCGACGCACTGGTCCGGCTTCGATGGCCGTTCCTGGCCCCTGTGCTGCTGTTCGCCGCGACGCACTACGCGGCTTCTGCGGTCGGGCTGCGGGCCGCCGCCGGAGTGCCCATGCGTTTCGGCACCACCGTTGCCGTGCAACTCGCGGCGGCGGCGGCGAACCGCCTCACCGTGGCGGGCATCGGCGCGGCCGCTGTGAACACCCGCTATCTCACCCGCTCGGGCCTTCGACTGCCGGCGGCGCTGTCGTCGATGACGGCGCTCGGGATGTTCGGCCTCGCCGCCAAGACGCTGACCCTGCTCGCCATCGTCTTCGCCGGCAGCGCACTTGGCCTGGGTGACGGGACCACGCAACTCACGCTGGTCGGCCATCACCTCTCCCACATGCTTGCCCCGCTGGAGCGGACGTACGTCTGGGGGCCCATTCTTGGGCTCGCGGCCGTCCTCACCACGATCTTCGTCTGGCGCGGGGCTCACGGCCGACACCTACGCCGCTTCATGGAGTTCAAACACGGTTTCTGGGCGCCGGTGCGTGCTCTGCTGCGCGACCCGCGTCGTCTCGCGCTGCTGACGGGCGCATCGGCCGGGACGACGCTGATGCTCGGGTTCGCCTTCATCGCCTGCACCCACGTCGTCGCGGGCGTCCATCCGAGCGCCAGCCTCAGCGGCCTCTTGATCGCCTACATGCTGGGTGGCGCCGTGGGCACGGCCACTCCGCTGCCCGGCGGCCTCGGGGCGACCGAGGCGGCGCTCACCGCGATGCTCGTCGCGAACCACGTTCCTGCGAGCCACGCGCTGCAGGTCGTCCTGCTTTTCCGAGTCGTCACGTTCTGGCTGCCCGCGGTCATCGGCCTGCTCGCCTCCAGGCAGTTGGTGCGTCGCCGCGTCCTGTGAGGCACCAATAGACTTGGGACGTGTCTGACGCTCACATCTCCCGCGACGACGTCGCGCATCTGGCGAAATTGGCCCGCTTGGCCGTCTCCGAGGAGGAGCTGGACACTTTCGCCTCCCAACTCGACGTGATCATCGGCGCCGTCGCCCGCGTCGGCGAACTCGACGTCAGTGCCGTCGAACCGATGTCGCACGCGGTGGCGATGACCAATGTCTTCCGCCCCGACGAGGTCCGCCCCTCCCTTCCGATCGCGGACGTCCTCGCCGGCGCGCCTGCGGTCGAGGACGAGAAGTTCCGCGTCCCGCGCATCCTCACGGAAGAGGGCTGAGCATGTCCGACGTCATCAAGCTCACTGCCGCCGACACCGCCGCGAAGATCGCCTCGGGTGAGGTGAGCGCCGTCGAGGTGGCGCAGGCGCATCTTGACCGTGTCGCCGCCGTCGAGCCGAAGGTGAACGCATTCCTGTATGTCGACGCCGAGGGGGCGCTTGCCGCCGCGAAGGCGGTCGACGCCAAGCGCGCGGCGGGTGAGGCCCTCGGTCCTCTTGCCGGCGTACCGCTCGCGCTGAAGGACGTCGTCGTCACCAAGGGCATCCCCACCACTTCGGGCAGCAAGATCCTCGAGGGCTGGATTCCGCCGTACGACGCCACCATCACCACGAAGATGAAGGACGCCGGGATCGTCATCCTCGGTAAGACCAACATGGACGAATTCGCCATGGGGTCCTCCACCGAGAACTCGGCGTTCGGCCCGACGCACAACCCGTGGAACCTCAGCAAGATCCCGGGTGGTTCCTCGGGTGGCTCCTCTGCGGCGGTTGCGGCCTTCGAGGCGCCGCTGTCGATCGGCACCGACACCGGTGGCTCTATCCGCCAGCCCGCTGCGGTCACCGGAATCGTCGGGCACAAGCCCACCTACGGCGCGGTGAGCCGCTACGGTCTCATCGCTTTCTCCTCCTCGCTCGATCAGGCCGGCCCCTTCGCGCGGACCGTCCTGGACACCGCACTGCTCTTCGAGACGATCGCCGGGCACGA
>DASXYU010000042.1:0-15829 GCA_036502295.1 Jatrophihabitans sp.
TGTGATGTCTCAAGACATCGGAATAGCTCGGACCTGCGTTGTGCAGGTTCGGGCTATTTCTTTTTGGCCGCTGGTCCGGGTGGTCGTCCGGTGGGCTGGTAGTCACGTCGGGGGTCGAGGATCAGCTCGCGGAGTAGTTCACCGGTTGTGGCGTCCACGACGCGCACGTGCAGGTCCTGGATGAGCAGGATGACGTGGGTTCGGGCGAGGGTTCGTCCGATGCCGATGTGGTGCAGTCGCCCGTTGACGCGCAGGGTGACGACGCCGGAGCTGTCGATCCTGTCCCGACGGACTCGGTCATGGATGTCGCCGGTGCGGTCGCTGATCGGAGTGGCTTTCGGTATCGAGTAGTAGATCGCCGCTGGGGTCGCTCGGTGTGGCAGTGAGCGGTGCGGACGATCGTGGTTGTAGATCTGCACGAAGGCCTCGAGCAGGAACTGCAGTTGTTCGACGGTGGCCGGCTGATTCGGTTGGGCGCGGAGCCAGTTCTTCATCGTCTGCTGGACGCGCTCGACCTTGCCGCAGGTGGTGGGGTGGTTCGGCCGGGAGTTCTTCTGCCGGATGTGCAGGCGGCGCAGTTCGCTCTCCAGCCCATTGCGCCCACCTTTGCCGCCGGACAGACGGGTGGTGAACACCATGCCGTTGTCCGTCAGTGTGGAAGCCGGAACTCCATGGATGGCAACAGATTCACGAAACGATGTGAGCACGATCGGGCCGGTGACCCGCCGGTGTGCGGTGACCGAGAGCAGATAGCGGGAGCAGTCATCAAGCCAGGTCAGGATCTCGGTGTCGGCGCCCGGTGACCCGTCGGGGTGGGTGAGCCGGTAGTGCGTGAAGTCGGACTGCCAGGTCTCATTCGGCATCACTGCTTCGAACCGGATGTAGCTGGACTTGGGACGTTTCGACGGCGCGGGTGTGACCGCACCGGCGCGAACCAGTAGCCGGTTGATCGTCGCGCGCGACAGCGTCGTGTCGTGATGCTGGGCCAGGTGCCAACCGATCGTGTCAGCCCCAGCGTCCAGACCCGACTCGGCCAGCTGCTTGCGCAGCCGCAGCACCAGGGCGACGGTCTCGGGACCGGTCGCCCCCGGACTGGTCTTCGGAGCCCGCGACAGCGGCACGAACGCCGCCTCGCCCTGCTCGCGGTAACGGGCCATCAGCCGACTGATCCAGCCCTGCGACACCCCGTAGGTGCGCGCGACCTCGGACTGGGACTGACCGGTAAGAACTGCCGTGATCACAAGACGACGTTTCGACATCCCGCAGCCTGCGGGCCAACACCCATTCCGAAGACCTGCGACACGCTATTCCGAAGACGCGAGACACCCCATTCCGATGTCCCGAGCCAGGACACTGTCGTCCCGACAGACCGAAGGCCTCTTGGTCTTCGTAGTCGGCATAGCGGAGGTCGGGATTTCCTGGCCTCCGCTCTCGTTCGCGGCCGACGATATGGGCTCCGGCGCCCCGGTTTTCGCCAAAGGGTGGAGACCGCGATTCATCCGCATGGCCGATGTGCCGCGTGTAACCACTGCCTAGCGTCACGGCCATGATTGAAGCTGTCGGCCTAACGAAGCGGTATGGCGAGAAGCTTGCCGTAGACGATCTGTCGTTCATGGTGCAGCCCGGCGTCGTGACGGGCTTTCTGGGGCCCAACGGCTCGGGAAAGTCCACCACGATGCGGATGCTGCTGGGGCTGGACCGTCCTACGTCGGGAGGGGCGACCATCAACGGTCGCCCCTACGAACAGTTGCGCGCACCGCTGTGCGAGGTCGGTGCGCTGCTGGAGGCGCGGGCGATCCACACCGGCCGTTCGGCGCGGAACCACCTGGTCGCCCTCGCCGCGACCCACGGCATCGGCAAGCGGCGCGTGGACGAAGTGCTCGACCTTGTCGGCCTTTCGCATGTGGCCGGCAAGCGCGCCGGGGGATTCTCACTCGGCATGGGGCAGCGCCTCGGCATTGCCTCTGCACTGCTGGGCGACCCGCACACGCTGATCCTGGACGAGCCGGTGAACGGCCTCGATCCCGAAGGCATCCTCTGGATCCGCAACCTGCTGCGGGCGCTGGCCGCCGAAGGCAGGACAGTCTTCGTCTCCTCTCACCTGATGAGCGAGATGGCGTTGACGGCGACGCATCTGATCGTTGTCGGTCAGGGTCGGCTGATCGCGGACGCCAGCGTCGCGGAACTCACCGCAGCCTCTGGAGGCGCGGTGGTACGGGTTCGGACCGAGGAGGCGCCGAGGCTGCGCGAGCTGCTCGCCGCCGACGGCGTGGACGTCACCAGTACCGAGCGGGACTTGTTCACGGTCACCGGCTTGTCCAGCACCCAGATCGGCAAGGTCGCCGCCGAGGCGCGCATCGCGCTGATCGAGTTGACGCCACAGCAGGCGTCCTTGGAGGAGGCGTTCATGGAACTCACCCGCGACGCGGTCGAGTTCGGAACGCCGATGGCCGCAACGACAATGGAGGTAGCCCGATGAGCGTGATCGCAGCCTCGGAGTCGGGGCAACGTCTCGGCGTCACCCAGCTGCGGGTGATCAACTCGGAGTGGGTGAAGTTTCGCTCGCTGCGCTCGACGTGGTGGAGCGTCGGCATCGCGCTGTTGATCGCAATGGGACTGGGCGTTCTGTTCAGCGCGCTGCGCGGACACGACATGTCGGTGCACGGCGACATCGAGCCCGACCAGACGGCGCTGAGCCTGCGCGGTTTCTACCTCGCGCAACTGGCCGTCGGCGTCCTCGGCGTGCTGTTCGTCACCGGCGAATACAGCACCGGCATGGTTCGAGCCACGCTCGCGGCAGCACCCAAGCGCGTGCCGGTGTGGGTCGCCAAGGCGGCGGTGTTCACCGCGGCGCTGTTCGTGGTCAGCTTGGCGGCGAGCTTCATCGCCTTCCTCGGGGGCCAAGCCCTGCTGCACACATATCACCTGAGTGGCGGCGGCAAGTTCATCGTGAACAACGGCGGCAACGTCACCACGTGGGGACCGGACTCCGTCCTCGGCGTCTCGCTGGGCTCGCCGGGCGCTCTGCGCGCAGTCTTCGGAGCGGCTCTCTATATCGTCGGCGTCGGGCTGTTGGGCATGGGCTGCGGGTGGATCATCCGCAACACGGGCGGAGCGATTGCCGCACTCTTCGGCTTGCTGCTCGTCCTGCCGCTACTCGCGCAGGCCCTACCGAGTTCACTACAGGACCACGTGAGCAAGTACCTGCCACTACTCGCCGGGACGGCCGGCATGAGCACGATCCGCGATACGAACCAGCTAGGTCCGTGGGCAGGTCTCGGTGTCTTCGCGCTCTACGTCGTGGCCGCCCTCCTCGCCGGCGTCGTCGTCCTGCGCCGGCGAGACGCCTGACGCGCCACACTGGAGGAATGTCATGGCCGCACTGGCTCCGGAGCCCGGACCACCCGCGCGCCCAGCCGCAGGACAAGGCAGACGGTGTGGAGCGTGAGGGCTACATCCAATCGGCGGTGCTTGCAGAGCGGGCGCGGATCGCACGCGAGATGCACGACATCGTCGCGCACAACCTCTCGGTGATGATCGCGCTGACCGACGGCGCCGCGCTCACTCTCGACCGAGACCCCGCGCGTGCTCGCGAAGCGATTCATCAAGCAGCTGCCACCGGACGTGCGGCCCTCGCCGAGATGCGCGGTACTTTCTCGCTGCTGCGCTCCGGCGTGGAGGACGAGCCGGTGTTGAATCCTGAGCCGAGCCTCGCGGACATGGACGGGCTGCTGGAGACCGCGCGCAGCACCGGACTGCGGGTCACGTATCGGACCAGTGGCTCGACCGAGGGGCTGTCCACCGGCATGCAACTGGCGGTGTTACGGCTGGTGCAAGAGGGCATCACCAACGCACTCAAACATGCGCCGCGCGCCACTGATCTGCAGGTCTCGATCCGTCGGGGCCAGGAGGATCTACGCGTGGTGGTCGATAACGACGGCATCAGCGAGCCGGTCGCTGCGGAGTTCGGCAACGGCTTGATCGGGATGCGCGAACGAGTGGCGTTGCACGGCGGACGGCTCTTCGTCGGCCCTACGAGCAGCGGCTGGCGGATCAGCGCGTGGCTGCCGCTGCATGAACGGGGCAGGGCACGGCCGTGACAGTTCGGGTGGTTCTGGCTGACGACGAGCAGCTGCTGCGGGTGGGCTTTCGGATGATCCTCGACGCCCACGGCGACTTCGAAGTGGTCGCCGAGGCGGCCGATGGACGCGAAGCCGTCGAGGCTGCGCAGGCCCATCACCCTGACGTGATCGTCATGGACGTGCGGATGCCCGAGCTGGACGGTATCGCCGCGACGGAGGCGATCACGCGGGAGCATCCCGAGGTTCGTGTGCTCATTCTCACCACGTTCGACCTGGACGAGTACGCCTTCGCCGGATTGCGCGCCGGGGCCAGTGGTTTCCTGCTGAAGAACGCCCCACCCGACGAGCTGGTCGACGCGATTCGTACGGTGGCCGCAGGGGATGCGGTCGTGGCGCCACGGGTGACGCGACGCTTGCTGGAGACGTTTGCGCAGCGTATGCCAACAACCACGCAGGCATTGCGGGACGAGCGACTGGCCCGGCTCACCGACCGGGAGCGCGGCGTCCTCGAAGCGATCGCACTCGGCCAGAGCAATCAGGAGATCGCCGAGTCGCTATTCCTGTCAGAGGCGACGGTGAAGAGCCACGTCAGCCGCATCCTCGGCAAGCTCGGTCTGCGTGACCGCGTCCAGGCAGTGATCTTCGCCTATGAAACCAAGCTCGTCGAACCGTCCTGACTCACCACAGCGCGTCTGACGCGCGGTCACGGCCAGCGCTCAGGAAGTACGGTTGGCGGATGTGTAAGACGCAGCGCGCGGCGGTTGACCTCCCGTGACTGTGCTCTCCCCAGCGCGTTCTGACCGCATCCTCACCATTCCGAACCTGCTGAGCGGGCTCCGGCTGCTCGGCGTGCCCCTCTTCCTCTGGCTCCTGCTCGGGCCGCACGCCGACGGCTGGGCGATCGCGGTGCTGGCCCTGTCGGGGATCAGCGACTGGGCCGACGGTGTGCTGGCGCGCAAGCTCAACCAGCAGAGCGACTTCGGGGCAATGCTCGATCCTTTGGCCGACCGGCTCTACATCCTCGCCACGCTGGTCGGCCTCGTCCTGCGCCACGTCATTCCGCTCTGGCTCGCCGTCATCCTCGTCGCCCGTGACCTCGTCCTCGCCGGAGCGCTCTGGTTACTCAAGCGGCACGGCTACGGGCCACCCGAGGTGCACTACCTCGGCAAGGCGGCGACCTTCTGCCTGCTCTATGCCTTTCCACTACTTCTGCTCGGACATCACGACTGGAGCGTTGCCGGCTTCGCCGGACCGTTGGCGTGGGCCTTCACTGTCTGGGGCACCGCGCTGTACCTCTGGGCCGGCGGTCTCTACCTCGTGCAGGCGCGGCAGCTTCTTCGTGCGACTCAACCCCGTGGAGCCGGGCTATCGAGCAGCGCGTGAGTTTCGGTGGAGTGCGCGTGAGCGCGCCGGCGTTCACCGGCGCCGCCGGAGGCGCGCTCACTACCGTTCGGGAGCAGGCGGTCGAGCTCACCGCCGTCCGACCACCTCCGGCGATGACGCAGGCACCGCCGGCTGGGTAGGGTCTGCACCTACATCCCGGGTGTCGGCACCGCCGTCACCGTCACCGGTCGCGAGCGAGAGGTCAGGGCATGGCGACGATCCCCGACGAACTCAAATACACCTCCGAGCACGAGTGGGTACTCGTGAGCGACGCATCGCGAACGGTACGTGTTGGCATCACCGATTTCGCGCAGGAGGCACTCGGCGATGTCGTCTACGTGCAGCTGCCGGAGGTCGGCGCCGTGGTGACCGCGGGCGCCGTCCTCGGTGAGGTCGAATCGACCAAGAGCGTCTCCGACCTCTACTCGCCGGTCGCGGGCACGATCAGCGCGCGCAACGACACTCTCACCGACTCCAGCGAGTTGGTGAACTCCGATCCGTACGGCGCAGGCTGGATGGTCGAGATCGAACTAGCCGACGGCGCCGATCTCGCTGACCTGCTCGATGCGACCGGATACGCCGCCATCGCAAGCTGATTCCGATTGGTTGTCAGGGCGGCAGTACGGAGGCCGTAGAACTCTCAACCCGACCCTGAGATTGAGTCACCCGTGAACGCCGCCTAGCGGCTAGGGTTCGACAGTCAGACCTGCACGTCAAGCAACAAAGACGTCGAGACAAGAGGGGAACGACCAGGTGTTGTGCACCGCCTGCGGCGCGGAGAATCCCGCCAACAGCCACTTCTGCGCCAACTGCGGCGCTCCGCTGGCACAGCAGGCGGCAGGGGGCCCGGTCGATGCGACGAGCACGATTGCGCCGGCCGTCGGGACCGGGTCGCTACCCGAATCCGAGAGCGAGTTCTCCGCCGAAGCCCACCAGGGCGCGATCGATGCGCTGACGCCCGGATCGGCGCTGCTCGTCGTAAAGCGCGGACCCAACGCCGGCAGTCGTTTCCTGCTCGATCAGGACGTCACCACGGCGGGTCGCCACCCGGACAGCGACATCTTCTTGGACGATGTGACGGTGTCTCGACGCCATGCTGAGTTTCGACGTGAGGGCAACGGTTACACCGTGCACGACGTCGGCTCGCTGAACGGCACCTACGTGAACCGCGAGCGCATCGAGGCCGCCTCACTCTCCGGTGGCGACGAGGTGCAGATCGGCAAGTTCCGGTTGGTGTACCTGACGGCCGCGGTGCGCTCCGGGGCCGGTTCGTGACGGCGCGCAACAGCGGACCACTCCGCTCAGCCGGAACTCTGACGATCGGCGACGTCCTCGCACAGCTCAAGCCGGGCTTTCCGGATCTCACGATCAGCAAGATCCGTTTCCTCGAGGACGAGGGGCTCGTGCGCCCCGACCGCACCCCGGCGGGTTACCGCAAGTTCTCGGAGCCCGACGTCGAGCGGCTGCGCTACGTCCTCACCCAGCAGAAGGAGCACTACCTCCCGCTGAAGGTGATCAAGGACCAGCTGGACGCGATCGACCGGGGTCTCGTGCCGCCCAACGGCAAGGCTGGTGGCGCTGCCGGGCCGCGCGTGCCGAACGTGGTCATCGCCGCGATCGAGGACAACGCACCCACCGCCGAGAGCTTCCGGACGACGACGGCCGCTATGCGGCTGACCCGCCAGGAGTTGCTCAACGCTGCAGGGTTGCGCGAGGAGCAGCTCGAGGAGCTCGAGCAGTTCGGACTCATCGCGGCTAAGACCGGCGGTCACTACGACGATGACGCGCTGGTCGTCGGCAAGATCGTCGGCGAACTCGCCCAGTACGGACTTGAAGGACGTCACCTGCGTGCTTTCAAGACCGCCGCCGATCGCGAGGTCGGGCTCTTCGGACAGATCGTCGGTCCGATGTCGAAGCAACGCGGCAGCGAGGCGAAGGCCCGCGCCGAGGAGACGGTCCGCGAGATGGCGGCACTGTCGGTGCGCCTGCATGCGGCACTGGTGCACATCGGCCTGCGGGATGTCATCGTCTGAGCTTGCGAGGACGTCACGGGTACAGCGTCTGAGCTTGCGAGGACGTCGTAGGCGTCGCGTTTCGTCCGCCGGTGTGGTGGTCGCGGAGTAACCTGACGGTTGTGCACACCATGCGTGTCGTCGGAGTCCGGGTCGAGCTTCCCGGAAACCAACCCGTCGTCCTACTTCGCGAGGAGGACGGGCCGCGCTATCTGCCGATCTGGATCGGCGCGTCGGAGGCATCGGCGATCGCCTTCCCGCAGCAGGGCGTCCAGACGGTACGTCCCTTGACCCACGATCTGCTCAAGGACGTCATCGAGGCGGTCGGCGTTCAGCTTGAGGCGGTCCACATCACGGAGATGCGCGACGACATCTACTACGCGGAGTTGTGCTTCACCGGTGGAGTCACGGTGAGCGCGCGTCCTTCGGATGCGATCGCCCTGGCGCTGCGAACCGGAACACCGATCCTCGGCACCGACGACGTCCTCGAAACCGCCGGCATCGAAATCCCCGACGAGGTGCTGGCGGAGGACGAGGTCGAGGTCACCGGCGGCGATGCAGAGGTTCAGGTCGAACGGTTCAGGGAGTTCCTCGATTCGATCACGCCCGAGGACTTCGCCGCCGATGAGGAATGAAAGTCTTGAGTTGACCTTGAAGGTCTCAAAAGAATAAATCTTTACTTGAGGGTTACGGCGCTGCGGCGTGTTGCGTTGACCCTCAACCGGCGCCGACCTAGTTTCGACGTCACGGCAACGACTCCTTCGGAGGTAATCAGGTGGACGAGCGTCACGAGCAGGGAGCGCTCTTCGACGACCCGGTGGCGAGCGCCACCGCAGACGAGACCATCGGTTACCGCGGACCCACCGCTTGTGCCGCTGCCGGCATCACCTACCGGCAGCTCGACTACTGGGCGCGCACCGAACTCGTCGTCCCGACGGTTCGTTCGGCGGCCGGTTCGGGAAGCCAGCGCCTCTACTCGTTCAAGGACGTCCTCGTCCTCAAGGTCGTGAAGCGCCTGCTCGACACGGGCGTCTCGCTGCAGAACATCCGCGTCGCCGTCGATGCGCTGCGAAAGCGCGGGGTCGAGGACCTTGCCGGCATCACGCTGCTCTCCGACGGCACGACGGTCTACGAATGCACTTCCAACGAGGAGGTCGTCGACCTGCTCCGCGGTGGTCAGGGCGTCTTCGGAATCGCCGTGAGCGGTGCCCTGCGCGAACTCGTCGGCTCACTGAGCCACCTGCCGAGCGAGCGTGCCGACGGCACCGTTGACGAGGTTGTGACACCGGTCATGCACGACGGTGATGAACTGGCGCGGCGGCGCCAGGCGAGGGTTGCCTCCGCATAGACTGCCTGTGGCTGAACATCTCGCGTGGGAGAGTCCGCACTGCGGCGCCGAAGGGGCAACCTCCCCGGAACCTCTCAGGCACAAGGACCACGTGAGCAGGCCGCTCTGAAGGGACAGTCCTGACAGACGGGGAGACCGGCTTGCCGGTCCTCGAATGCTGGAGTGTCCATGAGCTTGTCCGATCTTGAAACGCTCGCCCCGTTCCGCGACCGGCACATCGGTGCCGTCGGCGCAGACCGGCAGGCGATGCTCGAGGCGATCGGCTACACCTCACTCGACGGTCTCATCGATGACGCCGTTCCCGCCTCGATCCGCGAGAAGCTTGCCCTCATCCTGCCCGAGGCGGCGACAGAGGCGCAGGCAGCCGCGGAGCTTCGCGAACTCGCCGCTCGCAATGCGCCGTTGACCTCGATGATCGGTCTCGGCTACTACGGAACTCACACGCCGCCGGTGATCCGGCGCAACGTCCTTGAGAACCCTGCTTGGTACACCGCGTATACGCCCTACCAGCCCGAGATCAGCCAGGGTCGGCTTGAGGCGCTGTTGAACTTCCAGACCATGGTCGAGGACCTCACCGCGCTCCCGGTCTCGGGCGCCTCCGTCCTTGACGAGGCGACCGCCGCGGCCGAGGCGATGGCACTTGCACATCGCAGCGTGAAGAGGGGTGGCGTCTTCGTCGTCGACGCCGACGCCCTCCCGCAGACCCTTGACGTGATCCGAACCCGAGCGGTGCCGCTCGGCCTCGAGGTGATCTCGCACGATCTGAGCACGCCGCTTCCGGAGTCGGAGATCGTCGGCGTCCTCATTCAGTACCCGGGCGCGTCAGGAGCGGTTCGTGACCTCGCCTCACTCGTCTCCGCCGTCCATCAGCGCGGCGGGCTTGCAGTGGTCGCCGCCGACCTGCTCGCCCTGACCCTGCTCACCCCGCCCGGTGAGGCGGGGGCCGACATCGCAGTGGGGACGACGCAGCGCTTCGGTGTCCCGATGGGTTTCGGTGGCCCACACGCCGGCTACATCTCGGTGCGTGCCGGACTGGAGCGCCAGCTTCCAGGTCGACTTGTCGGTGTGTCGGTAGATGCGGCCGGCAAGCCGGCGTACCGCCTCGCGCTGCAGACGCGTGAGCAGCACATCCGCCGCGAGAAGGCGACCTCTAACATCTGTACCGCGCAGGTGCTGCTTGCCGTGATCGCCTCGATGTACGCCGTCTATCACGGCCCCTCCGGCCTCACTGCGATCGCGCAGCGCGTGCACCGTCTCGCGGCGATCCTCGCCGCGGGT
Source organism: Jatrophihabitans sp. (assembly GCA_036502295.1). GTDB lineage: Bacteria > Actinomycetota > Actinomycetes > Mycobacteriales > Jatrophihabitantaceae > DASXYU01. Next base: position 10,104 of record DASXYU010000042.1, read on the forward strand.
TTGCGCGAAGCGGACGTGACGGTGCAGGATGCACCGTTCTTCGACACGCTCACAGTCTCGGTGCCCGGTGGTGCTGCGGCCGTCGTCGCGGAGGCGGCGCAGGCGGAGATCAACCTGCGCTACATCGGCACGGACACGGTCGGCCTCTCGCTGGACGAGACGACGACGCGTGAGCTGCTCCCCGTCCTATGGGCGGTCTTCGGTGTGGCCTTCACGGCTGAGGACGTCGACCGCATCGACGCATCGCTTGCCGACGTGCTGCCGGCTTCGGTCACCCGAAGGACACCGTTCCTCTCGCATCCGGTCTTCAACACACATCACTCCGAGACGGCGATGCTGCGCTATCTGCGCAGCCTGTCGGACAAGGACTATGCACTGGACCGCGGCATGATTCCGCTCGGATCCTGCACGATGAAGCTCAACTCGACCACCGAGATGGAGCCGATCACCAACCCCGGCTTCGCAGATCTACATCCGTTCGCGCCTGCAGAGCAGTGGACGGGATACGCGCAGCTCTTCAGCGACCTGCAGACCTGGCTCGCGGAGATCACCGGCTACGACGCGATCAGCCTGCAGCCCAACGCCGGTTCGCAGGGCGAGTTCGCGGGGCTGCTCGCGATTCGTAACTATCACCTCGCGAACGGCACCGGTCACCGCGACGTCTGCCTCATTCCCGCGAGTGCGCACGGCACCAACGCGGCGAGCGCAGCAATGGCCGGAATGAAGATCGTCGTCGTCGTGACTGAGTCGACGATGGGGGAGATCGACATCGAGGACCTCAAGGCGAAGATCGCCGCGAACGCCGACTCACTCGCCTGCGTGATGCTGACCTACCCCTCGACGCACGGCGTCTTCGAGGAGCACATCGGCGAGGTCTGCGCACTGGTGCACGAGGCCGGCGGGCAGGTCTACGTGGACGGGGCGAACCTCAACGCGATGGTGGGTCTGGCCCGTCCTGGCAAGTTCGGAGCGGACGTCTCGCACCTCAATCTGCACAAGACCTTCTGCATCCCGCACGGTGGCGGCGGTCCGGGCGTCGGACCGATCGGTGTGCGGGCGCACCTCGCTCCGTACCTGCCGAACCATCCCCTGCAGGCAGCAGCAGGACCCGTGACGGGCAGTGGTGCGATCTCCGCCGCACCGTGGGGATCGGCCTCGATCCTGCCGATCACCTGGGCCTACATCCGGATGATGGGCGATGTCGGTCTCACCGAGGCGACGAGTTCGGCGATCCTTGCGGCGAACTACGTCGCCAAGCGACTCGACGAGCACTATCCGGTGCTCTACGTCGGCACTACCGGACTCGTGGCACACGAGTGCATCCTCGACCTGCGCGAGATCACCAGGCAGACCGGCGTAACGGTGGACGACGTCGCTAAGCGCCTCATCGACTACGGCTTCCACGCGCCGACGATGTCGTTCCCGGTCGCCGGCACGCTGATGGTCGAGCCGACCGAGTCGGAAGGAAAGGACGAGCTCGATCGCTTCATAGCCGCAATGATCGCGATCAAGGCGGAGATCGATGCGGTAGGACGAGGGGAGTGGCCGGCCGAGGACAACCCGCTGGTGAACGCCCCGCACACGGCTGAGTCGATCAGTGGTGAGTGGAGTCACCCATACTCACGCGCCGCCGCAGTCTTTCCAGGCAAGGCAGATCCGGGCACGAAGTACTGGCCGCCGGTGGGTCGCATCGACGGCGCCTACGGCGACCGGCACCTCGTCTGCGCCTGCCCACCCGTCGAGGCTTATTCGTAACGATTACCGGTAAGCTGGAGGACGTGGCAGGCGTGCAGCGGAGTACTCGACAGGGTGCGGCTGTGCGCGATGCCCTGGGCGCGGCTGACGGATTCACGAGCGCGCAGGACGTCTACGCGACGCTCCGCGCCACCAGAAGCGCGGTTGGACTATCCACCGTCTATCGCCATCTGCAGTCGCTCGTCGACGCCGGCGAGGTGGATGTGATCCACACCCCTGACGGTGAGACGACCTACCGCTATTGCGGCCATGCGCACACTGCCCACCACCATCACCTGGTCTGCCGCCGGTGCGGCCACACCGAGGAGATCGAGGGACGGGTGGTGGAACGCTGGGCCGGCGACGTCGCTCATGAGCACGGCTTCACCGATGTCGATCACACGCTCGAACTCTTCGGCACGTGTGCGGGCTGCAGCGCCAAGAATTAGCCTCTGGCACAGTGAGGGTGTGTTCGAGAGTCCCGAAGCAGTCTCAACCCGGCTTGCCGGCGTCGGCTATCTCGTCGACGCTGCTGCCGCGACGACCGTCTTTCTCGCCGCACGCCTCGGCCGTCCTCTTCTCATCGAAGGTCCCGCCGGCGTGGGCAAGACCGAACTCGCCAAGGCCGTCGCCCAGGTCACCGACGCCGAACTGATCCGCCTGCAGTGCTACGAGGGTCTCGACGAGGCGCGGGCGCTCTACGAGTGGAACTACAAGAAGCAGCTGCTCCGCATCCAGTCCGCCGGCAGCGACCACGACTGGGAGAAGACGCACGACGACATCTTCACCGAGGAGTTCCTCCTCGCGCGTCCGCTGCTCACCGCGATCCGCCGAGCCGAGCCGACCGTCCTGCTCATCGACGAAGCCGACAAGACCGACGTCGAAGTTGAGGCATTGCTGCTGGAGGTGCTCTCCGAGTTCCAGGTGACGATCCCTGAACTGGGCACGATCGTTGCCTCACGTCGTCCTTTCGCCGTCGTGACCTCGAATGCGACACGCGAGCTCTCTGAGGCACTCAAGCGCCGCTGCCTCTACCTCTACCTCGACTACCCGACGTCGCAGCGCGAGAAGGAGATCGTCCGGTCACGGGTTCCTGAGATCGACGACGCGCTCGCCGAGCAACTCGTCACGATGGTGTCCGCCCTGCGCGGACTGGATCTGAAGAAGTCTCCATCGGTGGCCGAGACGATCGACTGGGCACGGACGCTGCTGGCTCTCGGCGCCGGCGACCTCGACCCGCAGGTGGCCGCGGACACGCTGGGTGTCGTCCTGAAGCACCACAGTGACCACAGGAAAGCGGTCGAGGCCCTCAAGCTGCCGGCAGCGAGGTAGCGGCGATGCCAGCGGCGATCGATGCAGAGCCGGGCATCCTTGATCGGCATGTCGCTTTCATCGCAGCACTGCGCGAAGCCGGGCTCGCGGTATCAGTCGCCGAATCGATCGATGCGGCCGGCGCCTTCGGCGAGGTGGATCTGCTGCACCGCGAGTCGTTGCGTGCCGCGTATGCGGCAACAGTCGTCAAGCGGCAGATTCACCGTGCCGTCTTTGACGCCCTCTTCGATCTCTACTATCCCGCGCTGAGCGGCGATGGCATCGCCGCCGAGCAGTCCAGCGGTGCCGCCGAGGCCGCGAATGCTCCGGTGCCGACCTCCAACAAATGGGACGTCAACGACCCGACCCGGCTCCGGCTACGCGACGATCTTGCCGACTATCTGAGCACCGGTGACGAGCCGACAGGCACGGCGGTCGCTCGCACGGCGGTCGCGGCCTTCCCGGTGCCCAGTGTCACCGGAACCGGGCGGCTGAACTGGTCGCGGCAGTACGTGATGGAACGCCTCTCGCCGCAGACGCTCTTCGCCGAACTCATCGCGGCGCTGCTCGATGGCGCCAGCGACGCAACGTCTGAGGCGATTGCGCGGGCGACGCTCGACAGGCGCCTCGAACGATTCGTCGCGATGGTGGAGAACGAAGTTCGTCGCCGTGTCGCGGAGCGCGACGGCGTGGAGCGGACCGCGCCGAACGCGAAGAAGTCGATCGACTCGATTCCGCTGATCTCGGCAACGAAGAAGGAACTCGAAGAGATCCGGCGCGAGATCCAGCCGTTGGCGCGCCGCCTCGCTGCACGGCTGAAGCAGAAGCAACGCCGAGGCAGCAGCGGCCAGCTCGACATGCGACACACGATCCGGGAGTCGCTCTCCACCGGTGGGGTTCCGGTGAACGTGCGCTACAAGCCGAAGCGACCCCGACGAATGGATCTCGTGGTGATCTGCGACGTGAGCGGCTCGGTGGCCGCGTTCGCGCACTTCACGCTGCTGCTCGTCTACGCGCTGCGCGAGCAGTTCACCCGCGTGCGGACGTTCGCCTTCGTCGATGAGATCGATGAGGTGACGGGTTTCTTCGCTCCGGGTGGCGATCCCGCCGAGGCAGTGCGCCTGATGGGGGAGAAGGCGAAGGTCACCGGAGTCAATGGGCGCACCGACTACGGCGTTGCGCTGACGCACTTCGAGGATCGCTGGGCCGACGCCCTCGGGCGTAGGACGACGCTGCTCATCCTCGGCGATGCGCGTACCAACTATGGCCGTACGGAGATCCCGACGCTGCAGGCGATGGTCTCTCGCGCGCATCGTGCGTACTGGCTCAATCCCGAGTACAACCGCATGTGGGACGTGGGTGACTCGGTTGCGGCAAAGTACGCCGAGGTGCTGCCGATGGTCGAATGCCGAAACCTCGCTCAGCTCGCAGCGTTCGTTCGCGATTTGGCTGACGACTGAACTACTTCGCCTTGAACGACCACGCGACCTTCTTGCTGCCGTTGTGGGTGATGCTGAGCTTGTAGGTCTTGCCCTTCTTCAGCGGCGTGCCGGGGATGACGAAGACTGCATCGTAGAGCAGGGCCTGCGCCACCGAGATCCATGCACGGTCAGCCTTGAATCCCTTGCGTTGCACAAGGCAGCTGGGGACCTCCTTGCCGTTCTCGGTGAGGACGGCTTTCGCCGAGCTGATCTTCACCCCGGTCTGCAGGATGATCGGAAGTCCCACTCCGATTCGCCACCGGAGTAGGAGCGGATCGTCGTGGCCTTGCCGGGTGCCGGGAACCGCAACACCGGCGAGGTCTGCCCGCGCGTGCTGAACATCGCGTCTGGCCAGACGGCACCGTAGCCGTCCTTCGCCGCGTAGCCGGCCACCGACGCGGTGCGACTAAGCAGGCTCAACGCGTGGAACGGGGCGGCGGCGAGCTGAGTGATCGGGCTGCCCCCGAGTGCGAGATCGGAGCTGCGTCCCGCCTCGTCGCCATCCTTCGTGTAGTACTTGCTGCTCTTCGTCTCTTCGTGGCTCAAGTAGCCCTGGTGGACCAGGTAGTTGACGTGCTTGGCGTCCTTCTTGCTGAGGACGGTGTACTCGGCGACCGGCGAAGCACCCGCAGTTGCTCGCACCGAGTTCAAGGTCCTCAACCACGTAGGTACGGCGGCTGCCTTCACTGTGTAGCGCGTCGGGGCGGAGTAGATCGTGCTGCCGTCCGCACCGAGCGTGGCGGCGATCCGTACTTCGTATGTGCCCGACGTGGACTCCCAGACGCCCCGCGTGTCCGGCTGTGTGACCCAGTTGGTGGTGCCGATCTTGCGCGACTCGAGGACGACCTCGTCGACAGCATCCTGCGGCAGCGCTGAGGTCTTCGCCTCGTCGAGCAGCAGCGGACGCGCGATCGAGGAGAAGGCGAGTGTCAGGCTGAGCTGTGGCAGGGTCGTAAAGCTCAGCGAGGTGTCGTCCTGGTATTTGCGCGCAACCGGCGGGCACGGCACCGTTGGTATCGGCAAGAGTGACCGTTCCGGACACCGTGAGAGGCGCGCCGTAGGCCACCTGCCTTTCAGAGGGTGGCCTGAGGTGCACGTAGACGTTGCCGGTCGGGGTCACGCCGTCCCCCGTGCAGTTCGCGACGGCTATGGTGGCGGTCTGCGTGCCGGCGGCGAGCACCGTGGTGGCCGTGACGACGG